>NZ_JBBCQM010000002.1:0-495868 GCF_037150015.1 Asaia sp. VD9
CCCACCCCTGCCTGGATCAGGGCTAAGACACAGCAAAAAAAAGAGAAACACGTCAGGAGTGCGCCGCTAAGGCAAGGAACCGCCATAGGCTCGATGTATGCTCAGGCGTCCATTAGGTCATGCAATGCCTTAGGCTATATGGATCTCAGAAAGATGAGAACCAGCTTTCTGACTGGCCCAAGGTGGGAATTGCGCCACAATACTCGACATAACGAAGCCGTATGAGCGTGTCGGATGCACGAGAGACCCATATTCGCGCTGCGGATAAGAGACCTGTTCGCCTGATCTCGAGGGAACCTGTCACGCACCTCGCGATATGAGCGGCCTGCCTCACATCACGCCAGGATGTGAGGAAGAAGGCCGCGCCAGACCCGGTAAGCAAAAACGCAGCATTGTTCTTCTAACCTCAGCGTCCCTCTTACCAGCGCTGAGAGAGTGTGACGAAGACCGCGCGCCCGGGAGCCCAGGCACAGGCGATATTGCGGGTACATGTCGCTACATATTTGCGATTGGCAATATTGGTGCCATTGAACTGGATGCGCGAGCGTCCGTAGTCCAGATGGGCCTGCAGATCCCAGACGAGTTGCGACGGAACCGAGAAAGTGAGAGGCAGAGAGCCTGCCGTATTGCCTGTGTAGCGCATTCCTGACCCCAGCCCGGCCTGGATTTTCTGCGTCAGGGCAAAGTCGCGCTTGAGGAATAGCGAGGCCATATGGGAAGGGATGGCAACCGGGCGCTGTCCAACCTGGCTCGCCGTATTGGACTTTGTGATACGCGGGTCCTGATAGGTGAAACTCGCAACGAAATCGAGCCGATAGGGCAGACGCCCCATCCCTTCGAACTCGAAACCACGCGTACGCTGCTGGCCTGTCTGAACGCTGAAAGCGGTATTATTCGGATCTGCGGTCAGGACATTATTCTGGACCAGATTGAACAGGTCAGCTGTGAGCATGAAATTTTCGACCCAGTGCAGGGCATGCACAGGATGGTATTTGAGCCCAACCTCAATCTGTTTTCCGGTCGTGGGGATGAAGGGCGTGTTGTCGAAGGTCGTACCGACCTGCGGCTGGAATGAGGTCGCGTAGGAGACATAGGGGTTGAGCCCGATCGTTGAGGCATAGAGCAGGCCGACACGCCCGGTGAAGGCGTTATTGGACTGGGGTGTCCGACCCTTGCCCAGATTATCGACGATCAGACTCTCGGTGAAATCGCCACGCCCCGAAAGGGTCAGATACCAGCGCTTCCAATTGGCCTGATCCTGGATGTACAGCCCGGTATCGGTCTCTGTCTCATTGGTGCTGGAATAGGTGCCGTAGCTGGGCCAGGTAATCGCCCGATAGACGGGGGCATACAGGGAGAGTGCCGGTGCTGCGCGCTGCCCCCGCCGATTGGCTAGAAAATCGCTTCTGAAATCCACACCATTCAGCAATTCATGACGAATGCCACCGGTATGGAACGCCAGATCGGAGCGCGTATCGAGTGTGACATTGTTATAATTGCCTTCCTGACGCAGGGCGGTACGGTTCAGGCTTTTCTGGTCGGCAGAAAGCGAGGCCGTGGTCACAAAGCGGTATTCCACGTCCAGATGCGCGTAACGCATGTTTTGTGTGAGCGTCCAGTTGGGCAGGAGGTGGCGGGTGATCGCATAGCCTATTGCAGCCTGACGCTTGGAATAAACGTCGTAATCGGCATCGCTGCTCAGGAAATTGCGCGGTAACTGGCCATAGCGCGACGGGAGAACCGTGCCGATTGCCGGCAGGAATTGTGCGGTTGATCCGGCATCGAGCTGCTCGAAAGAACTGATCAGCGTCAACACCGTCTTGTCATCGGGCCTCCAGCTCAGACTGGGCGCGACATAGATCTCGTTATTCTTGATGTTCCTGGCATAGGTATCGGATTTGCGGATCAGACCGTTCAAGCGCCAGAGCACGGATTTGCTGGCGCTCAGGGCGCCTCCCAGATCGGCTGCGCCCTGAATACGTCCATAGGAGCCTGTCTGAAGGGCTAGCTCGTTGGTCTGATCCGCGCGTGGCCGTTTGCTGACGGCATTGATCAGCCCGCCAAGTTGACCCGAGCCATACAGTGCTGAGGACGCGCCACGCAGCACGTCCATTTCTTCCAGTCCCCAGGGTTCGATGCTGAAGGATTGAGAGGTGCTGGCATCAGGCGTACGGGTGCCATCCAGATAGATGTCTGGCGAAAAACCGCGGATCGTGCCGAAATAGCCGCGTGGATCGTCCTTGGAGCCGTAATCGGAAACACCTGCCGTATAGCGTATGGCCTCTGACAGCGAGCGTGCATTGAGGGTATTCATGCGCTCCTGTGTAATGACTGTTATGGCCTGGGGTGTCAGATCGAGCGGCGTACTGGTTTTTGTCGCCGCGCTGCTGGCATGGGGAAGAAAGGCCGCACGTTGTGCCTTGACCCGGATGATTTCATGTCGGTCTTGCTGATGGGGCACAGACGGAGAGGCCGGTTTCCTCCCGGCTGGAGGAAGCGTCTGGGCCACTGCCCGCATTGTGTAATGATGCGAGAAGGCAATGATGGAGGAAAGGCAGAGCAGGGTACGAAAGGAGCGGGTCATCAGGGTCCGGAAAGAGGCAGGGACATTTTCTCAATTGAGAACGAATGTCATTTGCAATTCAGGGCTGAATAGGTACTCCCTTCCGTGCTGTCAACGAAAACAGGCGCAGCCATAGGGATGGTTTGCGCCAGCAGGTTCTCAGGGTGCAATCCGGCTATGGGTTGTGCCATCCATCAGGACGACGAGCATGTGGTCCCCAACCCATTCCGCCAGAAAAACCTCTTCGAGTTTCTGCAGGCCGAGCGCCCGCAATTCCCCTCTGAGCCATGTTTCGTCGCGTCCGAGGCTCTTGAGTTCCTCCTCCAGAATATCGCCGCGATGCACCAGAAAGCGTGACGGTTTCTTGGCGTCGTCTTTCATGATCACGCTGACATGGCCTGTCGTTTCGATCTGGGCGAAATCGATATTGTCGAAGCTGAAGATGTTTTGCATGCGCAGCGCGGTCGCCACATCCTTGAGATCGATGCGGCTCGCATTTTCCTCGAAATTCTCGATCAGGAAGCGTCCGTCTCGAATGAGGGTGATCGGCTCGCCAATGGTGCGTTTGCGCAGATCGGGGATCTTGCGCGAGAGGTAATTGAATAGCGCCATGAGCAGGATGCACAGGATCAGCAGGGCGATGTAATGCAGGATGGGTAGCTTGTCGTTATAGAGAATGCCCCCCACGACCCCGCCCAGAATGAAATTGCCGACCAGATCGACCGCCGACATCATGGCAATCTGGTTGCGTCCTGTGATGTTCAGATAGGAAATGATCAGCGAAAAGCCGATCACCAGCTTGAGAATAACCCAGAGATAGAGGGTGATCACGCGTTTCCTGTCCTTGTTTTTTGCCTCTTTGAAGGATCAACCCCTCTATGGGGGAGAGGTTGCTTGGGATCGGACGCCTTTCCTCCCTCCTGACCTGAGCGAGGCAGGGGCATCTGGCGGGACTCCGGTGCGTATGTGTTCTGCCTTGCGCGTCGCGGTCAGGGGCAGAATTGCCTTAAGGCGCGCCAGGGCACGTTGCGATTTCAACGCTTCCTGAAAAAAGTGGCTGACAGTTCGAAAGCATCCCGCCTGACATAAGGGCATCCAACTGTCTGATTCTGAAAAACAACCGGAGGCGTCTTGGCGGCGCCTCACGATACCGCGTCCCGATGCCATGCAACCAAGATGGTTGTTCCTGTTTTGTTCGTATGATACGGCCAGAATCGAAAGGAGGCTCCAGTCATGAAGAACAAGGCAGGCATGGCTTTGCTGCGCGACAGCGTGGCACGGATAGAGCAGCGTTATCAGAAGAATTTTGCCGCGCTTTACCTGGAAACGGGGCTTCCGCCGGTGGATGCCGCGCTCAGGGGCGGATTGCGTCGTGGCGTCGTGCATGAATTTCTGGGAGCGGGGCATGATCGCGTGCTCTGTGCCAGGCCGACCTATTTCATTGCTCGCGTCCTGGCGCGGGCGACGGGGCCGGTCATCTGGATCGTTCCTGCGGCATCGGGGCAGGGGGCGTTGACCCTGGCCGGTCTGGAAGCCGCCGGTCTGGATTCCGGGCGTCTGCTTTGTGTTGAGGCAGAGCCCATGCGTCTGGTGGGCACCATGGAAGATGTGCTGCGTACGCGTGGCATCACGGCCGTGGTGGCCGATCTCATCGAGCCTCTTTCCCTGACGGCCTCGCGCCGTTTGCATCTGGCGGCCGAGAATTCCGCAGCAACCGGCTTCGTGCTGCATCGGCATGACCGGCCGCTCTCCCCCAATGCGTGCTGGACACGCTGGCGCGTAGGTGCGGCGCCTTCTGATCCTGTCTTTCTTGGGCGTCGTGCCCTGCTGCCTTTTGCCGAAGCCTTTTCCTTGTCCTTGCTGCGTCGTCGCGGGGGCGAGGCCCTGTTCTGGAGGATCGGTACAGATCATGCCGCGCCGTCTGCTCTCCCTCTGGCTGCCGCACTGGCACACGACGCTCTGGCACAAGGCCCATCCCCACAGCGACCCGGCCTTGCCGCTGGCGCTGTATGGGCGTGATGGCCAGAGCCGCAAGATCGTGGCGGTCAATCGGGCCGCTTTGGAGTCTGGGGTGCAAAAAGGGCAGTTTCTCGCCATGGCGCGCAGCCTTGTACCTGATCTGGCCACGCATCCCGTCACACCTGAGCGCGATGCACGTGGCTTGCAGAAGCTGGCCGAATGGTGCCGATGCTTTTCCCCACTTGTGGCAGCCGATCCACCTGAAGGGCTCTGGATCGACAGCACAGGATGCGCGCATCTTTTCGGCGGCGAGGCGCGCATGCTGGAGGCTCTGAGAGATCGTCTGGCCGAGCGCGGCCACGACATGCGTGCGGCTCTGGCCGATACTGCAGGGGCCGCTCATGCTCTGGCGCGTCATGGGGATCAGCAACTGACTTGCGTTCCGCCGGGAGAGAGTGCTCTGGCTCTGGCCGGACTACCCGTTGCCGCCCTGCGTCTGACCCCTGAGATACAGGCGGGGCTCAGTCTTATGGGGATTACGCGCGTATCAGATCTGCGCGCCGTGCCACGCGCCTCGCTGACGCGGCGTTTTGGCATGGAGCCTCTGTTCCGGCTCGATCAGGCGCTGGGGCAGGAGAAGGAGGCGCTGTGTTTCGATCGGCCTGTCGCAGCGCTGCACGTGAAACGTGCTCTGCTGGAGCCGATTGGCACAGCCGAAAGCCTGCTCCATGTCGTGACGGTTCTGTGCGATGACATGGCAGCCCTGTTGCAGAAAATGGGGCTGGGGGCACGCAGGCTCGATCTGCTCTGTCAGCGCGTGGATGACGTGACCCAGGCCATTCGTGTGGGAACCTCGGAGCCAGTCAGTGACCCGTCGCGTCTGAGTCGTCTGTTTCAGGAACGTATTGAAACGATCGATCCGGGCTTTGGCATTGAAGTGATGAGCCTGCATGTCGATCATGCGGAGCCTCGCCAGCCCGCAGATGAAACCCCCGCCCTGAATCCCTCTGCTCTCACCGACCCGGAGGAGCAACAGATGCCGGCCATGCTGGTCGAACTGGCGGAGCGTCTGCGCAACAGGCCGGGATTGCGGGGGATCTACCATCTGGCAGCAACGGATAGTCCTTTTCCAGAAGAGGCCCAGAAGCCTGTCGTCAGATTGGCGCGTCTTCCGACTGTTTCCAGAACACCGGCTTCCTCCTGGTCCGGCACGGCCCAGGACGGTTTTCCTCGCCTTTGGCCGCGTCCTGTCCGCCTTTTTGCCGCGCCTTGTGCCATTGCGCCGCCCGCCCTGGCCGAGGATGACAGCCCAAGGCGTTTTGTCTGGCAGGGGCAGATGCTGCGTGTCCGCGGGGCAGACGGACCGGAGCGGTTGCATGGGGCCTGGTGGCAGCATCCTGTTCAGGCCGGGGCCATACGCGATTACTGGATTGTGGAAACAGAAGAAGGAGACCGTTTCTGGCTTTTTCGCCGGGGTGACGGTCAGCATCCGTGGTCGGGCGACGGCGCCTGGTTCGTCCATGGGGTGTTTTGATGACGCAGGATCTCGCTTTCCTCCTGTCGCTCATGCGTCCCGCCGAGCCACGGGAAATAGCCGATGCTCTGACCCATGCGCTGCGTTTTGACGGCCGCCGCCGCGTGCATGATGCTGATGAACTCATGGCAACCCTCGTGGCCGAGCGCCTGGTGGCGCATCTGGCGCGCTGTGGTTTTGTGCTCATGAAGCGTGCCGATACCGTGGCGCATGATACGAGCGGGCACCATCATCCCCATGATTCGTCAGGAGGGAAGGGGGCATGACGACCCCGCTCCATGTGACCTCCTATTATTCCTTTTTGCGTGGCGTCAGTTCCCCGTATGACCTGTTTTCCGTTGCCCATGCGCAGGGTCACAGGGCGCTGGCTTTGACTGATCGTCATTCCGTGGCGGGCATGGTGCGTGCGCATGATGCGGCGCGGCAAAGCGGCGTGCGGCTCTTGCCCGGGTGTCGACTTGATCTGCTCGATGGATCGACGCTTCTGGCCTATCCGGTCGATCGGGTAGGATGGGGGGCGCTCTGTCGCCTGCTGACACTCGGGCATCGACGGGGTGCGCGTGAGATTTTCTCGCTTGGCTGGGACGATCTGCTCCAGGGGGCACAGAATCTGGTTCTGGTCCTGCTGCCCGATCAGCCGGATGCGCAGGCGCAGCAGCAACTCCGCCATCTTGCCCGTATGAGGGCTGCCCTTGGTCAGCCTGTCTATTGCGGGCTGGCATATCGCAGTGCGCCCGGTGATCTGCTGCGGCTGCGGGAGCTGGAGATACTGGCGACTGCCTGCAACGTGGCAGCCGTGGTCACGGGGGACGTGCTCTATCATGAGGCGCGCTGCCATGTGTTGCAGGATGTCGTGACGGCTATCCGCGAGAACTGCACATTGGAGACATTGGGCGGACAGCGCGAAATTCACGCTGACCGCGCACTCAAAACGCCAGTTTCTCTGGCGCAGCTCTATGAAGCCTTTCCCGAAGCCCTTGGGCGCGTGGCCGAGATCGAGGCGCATTGTCGCTTCTCGATGGAGGATCTTTGTTATCAATATCCGCAGGAGACCGACCGGCCGGACGAAACCCCGCAGCAGACTCTGGCCCGGCTCGTGCGCGACGCCTTGCCACGGCGCTATCCGGCCGGAGCGAGCGAGGCGGTCAGAAAACAGATCGCCCATGAACTCGCGCTCATAGGTTCGCTCGATTACGCGCCCTATTTCCTGACTGTTCACAGCATCGTGCATCAGGCGCGTGCGCTTGAGATCGTTTGTCAGGGGCGGGGTTCGGCTGCTAATTCCGCCATTTGTTACGTGCTGGGCATCACGGCTATCGATCCGGTACGCTCTGGGCTCCTGTTCGAGCGGTTCATTTCCGCAGAGCGTCGCGAGCCGCCCGATATCGATGTCGATTTCGAAAGCGACCGGCGTGATGAGATCATCCAATGGATCTATCGCCGCTATGGCCGCAGCCATTCGGCGCTTTGCGCTACACTCATGCGTTATCGTCCCAAGGGCGCCCTACGTGAAACAGGCAAGGTGCTGGGGCTGAGCGAGGATCTTCTGGGTCTGCTCTCGAAATATCTCGCCTCTTCTCTGGGAGACCCCGAGCAACTCAAGGCGCGCGCGGCAGAGCTGAATCTCAATCTGTCGGACAGGCGTCTGGCCCTGACCCTGCGTGTGGCTGCCGAGCTTGTGGGCATACCGCGCCAGCTCGGCACGCATCCGGGTGGTTTCGTGCTGACGCGCGACCGGCTGGACGAACTCGTGCCCATTCAGCCTGCTGCCAAGGAAGACCGCCAGATCATCGTCTGGGACAAGGACGATATCGATATTCTCAAATTCATGAAGGTCGATGTTCTGGGTCTCGGCATGCTGGGCTGTCTGCGCCGTGGTTTCGAGCTGCTGGCCCAGCATCGCATCCGTCAGCTCGACATGGCCTCGGTGCCGCCTGAAGATCCCGCCACCTACGCCATGATCCGTCGTGCCGATACGTTGGGTACGTTCCAGATCGAGAGCCGCGCCCAGATGTCCATGCTGCCGCGCCTCAAGCCGAAGACCTTTTATGATCTGGTCATTCAGGTAGCCATCGTGCGCCCTGGTCCTATTCAGGGCGATATGGTGCATCCCTATCTGCGTCGTCGTGACGGTGTCGAACTACCGGATTATCCCAAGCCGGAACTCGAGCAGATTCTTGGCAAGACGCTGGGCGTGCCCCTTTTTCAGGAACAGGCCATGCAGGTGGCCATCGCCTGCGCCGGGTTCACCCCAGGTGAGGCCGATCAGCTGCGCCGCTCCATGGCGACCTTTAAATTTACCGGTGGAGTGTCGCATTTTCGGACAAAGCTGATCGAGGGGATGGTCGCCAATCATTATGACCGCGAGTTTGCCGAGCGCACCTTCCGCCAGCTTGAGGGCTTCGGGTCCTATGGCTTTCCCGAGAGCCATGCCGCCAGTTTCGCACTTGTGGCCTATGTCTCTAACTATCTGAAATGCCATCATCCCGATGTCTTTTGTACGGCCCTGCTCAACTCGCAGCCCATGGGTTTTTACGCCCCAGCCCAGGTAGTGCGCGATGCGCGCGAACATGGGGTAACCGTACATGCCATAGACATCAATGCCTCGCGCTGGGATTGTGCGCTTGAGCCTGACCGGGGCAGGCCGACACTGGCCGTTCGTCTGGGATTTCGCTTTGTGAAAGGCCTCTCGAACGAGCATGCGGCGAAACTGATCGCCAATCGCTTTCCAGCCTATGAATCCCTCGATGATGTCTGGCGTCGCGCGAATATTCCTGTTTCCGCGCTCGAAGCGCTGGCGGCTGCCGATGTCTTTCGCAGCCTCGACCTTGATCGTCGGGCGGCACTCTGGGCCATCAAGGGGCTAGCCGATACGGTTCTGCCGCTTTTTGCCGCGGCCGATCGCAAGCTCAACAGACCCGGGCCCGAAATGATCGAACCCGATTATACGCCCCGCCCCATGAGCGAAGGCCGTGAAGTCGTGGAAGACTACAACACGCTCGGCCTGACCCTGCGCCAGCACCCGATGGCTTTTCTGCGTCCCCGATTTTCCGCGCGTGGCATGGTTACCTGCGCCGATCTGCGTCGGTTGCGCGATGGGAGTCGCGTGGTGGTACCAGGTCTGGTGCTCATGCGACAGCGTCCTGGAACGGCCCATGGCGTGATGTTCATGACGCTGGAGGATGAGACCGGCACAGCCAACATCATCATCTGGAAAGACCGCGCCGAAGCCCAGCGTCGCATCGTGATTGGCGTCAATGCGGTGGCCTGTCATGGTATGCTCCAGCGTGAAGGAGAGGTCATTCACGTGGTGATGCAGCGTCTGGAGGATCTGACACCTCTGATGCGTTCTATTGCCGTGTCTGAGGCAGAGGAGGGATCGGTATCACCGCGGTTAAAGGCCCGCGATTTCCATTAAAACGCATGCATATTTGTAAAATTTACAAGAAGATCCCAATATCTTTTTTTGTTACTTTACTTATTCAAAAGAAAAAATGTTAGGGATGGGGTGATATGACGATTTATGATCCTGCAAATCTGCAGACAATACTGATGATCCCGGAGCTGGCGGAATTTGATTTGTCCTTCAAGCCCATGTTCGGCGGGATCATGGGCTATGCGGGCGGCAAGGTTTTTGCCTCCCTCTCTGATATCGGTCTGGCTTTGAAGATGAGCGGCAAGGATCGTGAGGCCCTTCTGGCACTCCCCTGTGCATGTGCCCTGCGTTATGAGCCTGAAAGCGCTCCCAGCAAGACCTATGTCGTTGTGCCGGAGTCTCTGCATACGCGCCCTGATGAGCTGAAAATCTGGGTAGCGCGCTCTGTCATCGGTCTGCCTGCCAGAAAGCCGCGTCGATAGGGGAAGGAGGCATGGGCTCTTCAGGTGGCGTCTAGAAAAGGATCTGACGCCTCCAGGGCTCGGTATTGGCGCGGTCTATGGGGCGTGATTTTCATCGGGTTTTTGGCCCGGTGGTGATGCGTGCTTGGTGATGGTGGCCTTACTTTCCTCAAATCGGCTTGCTTAAAAAAACAAGGCAATCGTGACGATAATCGATGACCATATCGAAATGGCTCAGGACATTTGCGCCTAAAGCACCCTGAATTTCACGATCCATATACTGCCCCACGCCATGCATGCCGAAATTTCCATCCGGTCGTTCGGTGAACCACACGTGACTGATGGGGTAGGGGCCGAACTTTATCTGTGGGACCTCAATCAACCGTGCAGGCATCAAGCTGTCACCATTCACGACAATGGGCCAGTCCGGATGCATCTTGTGCCATGCGTTCATGACGCTTGTTGTGATGTATGAAGTCGTTCCTTGCCCATGCATCTGAGGGGCACCGGTCGCCTTCAAGCCCGCCGCAGTCTGCATGGCAGTGGCTCCTGTATCGAGCAGCATGGCAATGGTATGTCCGTCGACTTGCATCTCGACGCTCGGGAATGGGCCAGTATTTATTCCCTGCGCATTTTTCGGAAATCCCAGCGGGATAACTGTTTTCCCATACGGTATTTTCCAGTCGGCATCTTCAACCGAGAGGCGCCTATCAGGATAATTGAAATGCCAGGCGCGGAACTGGGGCAGATACCCTCCGCCGATTATGCCATCTTCGACGAACCTGCCTGTCTTGATGGGTACAACAAGAGCCATGGCATTGCAGGGTGTCTGCAACGGCGGGTGAGGTAACCCCGCTGCGTCCGTGAATTCCGGCCATTTCATGATCATCCGGCCTGTAGCAACATCGTCGCAGCGATAAGTGGGAGCATGGATTTTCTCGGCAGCTTCTGGTGTGATCAACATCAAGCCCGCTCCACCTCCCCCTCCTGTATCCACAACAAAGCGAAGGGTCTGACCCTGGGCGGTGACAGGCACTGCGAAGAAATGCCCCGCCTCATACACTGTCGGAATGGTAATCTCGGCAGATCGAGCCTGTTGTGAAGAGTAGAAAATCAGCAGCCACGCGGTGAGGGCGGCACGTTTTTTCTTCATGGGCTCGACGGGGCCTTTCCTGGGAGGCTGATACGGGAATTCCGTTGGGATATGCTGCACAAGATCGCTGAGGTTAGTGAGTGGATCAAAGCCTGAGCAAGAAAAATCAGCCTCCCTTCGAGGTGAGAGGCTCTGGTCCGCCATTCAGGCGCAAAATAGTAACGCTCAGGGCAGGAATTTCGAACATGGTCTGTGTTTGCAAGGTCTTGTGCAGGATTGCCCTGTGAGCGCAATGTCATGACATGCGCCTTACCTTGCCTGCTCTGATCCTTCTTTTTCCTAGCCTGGCGGCTGCCGCAGCCGCGCCAAGTCCGGCTGAAATTGTCGCCCAGGCACCGAATGCTGCCTGGCGTGATGTCGCGCCGGAGCGTCTCCTGGTCATGAAGCTGGCCGATGGCGGGCGGGTCGTGATCGAACTCGCGCCTGAATTTGCCCCTGTGCATGTGGCCAATGTCGTGCGTCTTGCCCAGTCCCATCAGTGGGACCAGGGCGCCATCATTCGTGTGCAGGATAATTATGTGGTGCAATGGCGCGTACGCGATGAGGCGGCACCTTTACCCAACGGATTTGTTGCGCATCCGGGCGCAGAATATGAGCGCCCCCTTGCCGGACTTGATTATATGGCGCTGCCCTATCCGGACCCTTATGCCGCACAATCTGGCATTGCCTCAGGCTGGTTGGTCGGCCGGGAGGGCGGGCAAATCTGGCCAGCTCAGTGCTATGGCGTGGTCGGTGTCGGTCGGGACATGCCCCCCGATACGGGAGACGGACGTGAGCTCTATGTGGTCAACGGTGAGGCCCCGCGTCAACTCGATCGTAACCTCGCGGTTATCGGGCGCGTGCTTGAAGGCATGGAGCGTCTGGGCGCGCTGCCACGCGGCACCGGGCCGCTCGGATTTTATACTGATTCACGTCAGAACGTGACGATTTCAGGCGTGACGCTTGCCGCCGATCTTCCCGCATCCCTGCGGCCGACCATGCAGGTCATGCGCACGGACAGCCCGTCTTTTCACGCTTATATGGCGGCTCGTGCCGCACGGCATGACCCTTTTTTCGTCCGCCCGGCAAAAGGGGTTGCGCTCTGTAATGTACCCGTTCCGGCGCGGGAGAAAAAATAAGCCCTACCTTTCGAAGGGAAGGGGCGACAGAGGATGTCACGCGAAGAGGGCTTACATGACCGCCCGCAATTTTCGCTGATATGGGGGGAGAGTTGTGGCCTCTGACCAAACACTCTCAGACGATAGAGCGGTGGGGAAGAGCGATGATGAAAGAGGGCGCGGGCAGAGAGTCCGAGTAGGGAGAGAGGCCCAAACGGAGCGCTGTGATCCGCCTGTCAGATGGCGTTCATGCTCGAGGCGCTTCTCGTTCTCCCCTGGGGCAGAATATTGTTTGATCCATTATGGGACAGATAGTTGGTCGGGCTTTTTTAGCCATCGGTCCCGGCGGTAGCATCATGATCAACCCGTGAACCTGAAGTTCTGAGCCTGCTCCATATCTGGTGCAAGCCTGCAAGATGGAGAACACCGATGATGAAGCAGATAGAGGAGCTCCATAGCCAGAAATGCGCGCTCCAGCCGGGAAACCAGAGTTGCATAGGCGCGAATGCGACGCCGCGTAAAAGATAGAAGGCTGTGATGGCGCAAAGCGCGGGTCGCAAGAACGGTAGCGCTGGCAGCACACCCGCGCCTGAAAGGGCGTAAGCGCCCCAGACTGTCAGTATCGTGGCGATTATCAAGGTGATTACCGTCGGGTACGAATCACCGGCGGCAGCCATCCGGGCAATGGTTTCGCCGGCACCCATGGTGCGGTACCAGCTGGGGCCAATCCAGATGCATCAGCGCGGCCAGAAGACTGCAACAGGCAGCGGCGATCAAAGTCCAGCTACGGTGGGTGTTCATGAATGTCTCGCTCACTATTCTTATTGGTTTTCAGAGCAGTAACCAGCTCTGGCTTTGCCAGGATGGTGACATAGGGCTTCGTCTCGAAGACTATTATGGTTTGAGAAAGATCAGTTTGATCAAAAGCACTTATGGAGGAGATGTTCGAGAAGAGGTCAAGACATCGCCCCTGCTGCAGCGACTCAGGTCGAGCGCCAACGCATCTCCCGTGATTCCCGAATGCAACAGTATGAACGTGTCGTCGAGCCAGAATATTGGGCGTTGGGTTCGGGTTGAATCTCGCAAATAGGAAATCTGTTCGTATTGGATACGGAATGCGCGTCGTTTGCCTCACGCAGTCTATCAATGCGATCCATGGTGATGTCGTTTCGCGCCCGGACCGAGGGGGCTTTGCTCACATCCCCGTTTTCTGCTTTGACGCACTCTTCAGGCACCGAAAAACTTTGCCAGCCCCGCGCGCTTGAGAACGATATGCGGCACGATCGGTGAACTGTGCCGGATGACAGTGTCTGCGCTCTCACGCATGGTTACCCCTCCGAAACGCTTGCCGATGATCCAGGCACCGATCGAGGCGGTAACGCCATCAATCCGATGATCGGCGAATTTCTGATATATCTTCGGATAGTCGCCATAGCTCCCCCCCTCCGCATGGAGAACGCCGCTGCTGTCGAGGATACGGATATTCTCACCTCCGCGGGCATGAATTGGCTTCTCGACTACAAAGTCCGGGGGGACGACCCTGAGACGGTCGGGGCTTGTGGACGCCTCGAGCAGATTGGGATGGCCGGGAAAACGTTCCCACATGGCAGGAAGGAGCGCCTTGTTGGAGAGCAAAGAGGTCCAGGGTGGGTTCAGGAAATGACATTTGCAGGAGCGTAGGTGGCGAACCCCTTCGTCTCTGAACATGAGTTCCCATGGATACATGCGGATCATGCTGCGCACGATCACCCCCTGGTACAGAAGCTGCCCTCCGGTGGAGATCTCAAGATCCCGCAACGCGCAGTGAATGGGCTCCAGACCCGCCTGAGCAACCCAGCGTTCATAGAACCGTGCATGGACAATATCCTCGAGATTGTCCGGATAAGGAACGATATGGACGATGCGGTCGAGATGCCCCCCCTTATAAAGGGCAGTCAGCCTGTCCACGATCGCGGCGGAGTCCAGAGGTGCCTGCGCATGGGTATCGCCGCATTCTACATGCCATGCCGTCTGCATAAGCGTGCTCTCCGGCAAGGTTGCCGGCGTATCGGCATTATATTCGATCAGCTTCGGCTGCCCATCGCCCCACGCGAGATCGAACCTGCCGAGGAGGAACGGGTCGCCGCGATACCATGAATCTCTCACCACATCCTGCGCCGCGCGCGGAATATGAAATGCGTCCAGACCGCCGGGACGCGGGATGATATCAGCGAGCAGTTCCAGGCAAAGACGGTGCAGTGTTTCCGCCGTTTTCGCGATGAGGCTGAGCGCAGCATGATCAAATTCGTATCGAACATCCTCGCGCCAGGCATTGCTGCCATCATCATTGCGATAATAGGTGTATCCCAGATGTTCGGCCTGGTCTGTCCAGTCCGGGCGCGGGCGTATCCTGACGCGGCGCAGGAGGACCATGGTGGCTATTCGCCACCCGAGACATGGGCAGAAGCACTTTCACCGAAACCAGCATTGCCAGCGGATCGCACTTCTTCGGCGGGCATATTCTCGCGGGCTCTGCCTACGCCGCCAGCAGCAGGCCCGTTGCCCTTGTCGCATTCCTGCTGGGACGAGGCGCCGTCACGGTCATGGGAGCAGGATTCATCGTTGGCGGCGAAAAAGCCGATCGGATTGATGCGGGGAAAGATGATCATCAGCCCCGCAGCGATCATGAAAAGGCCCACGCCCAAACGCTCCACCGTCCTGCCTTTCATTCTCCGATGACGGAATACACTGGCTCTTAACCTAGCGTGGAGACCGGAGGCAGGGAAGGTATGGCAAGCGACCGTTTGAGACATTCAGGTAAAACCTGAGGCATCACACGGTAACCTGCCGGTGCCAAAAGGCGCGTATTGGTCAGGCTCTGCGCTGGTTATAGACATCCACGCAAACAGCACCCAGAAGCACCAGCCCCTTGAGCACCTGCTGGTAGTCGATGCCGATACCCAGGATCGACATGCCGTTATTCATGAGGCCCATGATCATGGCGCCGATCACGGCCCCGCCAACCCGGCCCACACCGCCATAGGCCGAAGCGCCGCCGATGAAGCATGCGGCAATTACATCGAGTTCGAAGCCGAGTCCCGCCTTGGGTGTGGCCGTGTTCAGGCGGGCCGCGAAAATCAGGCCGCCAAGGGCAGCGAGGACGCCCATGTTCACAAAGGTCAGGAAGGTGAGGCGTTCGGTGCGTATGCCTGAAAGCGCCGCTGCGCGTACATTGCCGCCCACCGCATAAATCTGCCTTCCCAGCGTGGTGCGGCTGGTCACGAAGCTGTAGAGCGCGATCAGCATGGCCATGATGATCAGCACGTTGGGCAGACCGCGATAGCCGGAAACCAGGGTCGCCAGATAGACGATGATCCCGAACACCGCGATATTCTTGCCGATGAAGAGGGGCATGGGCTCGACATCTATTTCGTTGCGCTGGTAGCGCGCGCGGGCACGTGCCGCACCAACCACCATCGCCGCAGCAACGATGACGCCCAGAATCAGCGAGGTCGGGTTGTAGGGGCCAATCTTGGGCAGAAATTCAGGTATGAAGCCGGATGAAAGCTTCTGGAATACGGTAGAGAACGGCCCAAGGGATTGTCCGCCCAGCAGGGCCAGCGCCAGCCCCTTGAACACCAGCATGCCCGCAAGAGTCACGATAAAGGAAGGGATCTTGAAATAGGCGATCCAGTAGCCCTGCGCTGCACCGATCAGTGCCCCGGTGGCAAGGCAGGTTAGAGTGGTCACCACCACATTGCAGTGCCACTGCACCATCAGCACAGCTGCCACGGCTCCGGTAAACCCGGCGACGGATCCGACCGACAAATCGATATGACCCGAGATGATCACCAGCAACATGCCCAGCGCCATGATGACGATATAGCTGTTCTGGAGCACCAGATTGGTCAGGTTGAGGGGGCGCAGCAATGTGCCATTGGTCATGATCTCGAAAAACAGACCGATCGCGACCAGCGAAATGAACATCCCGTATTCGCGCAGATTGTTGCGTATAAACCGCCCCATCGCGCTGTTGCCCAGCTTTTGGCCGCCCGGCGCTCCACCCGTTGGGCTGGTGTCACCCGCAGGAGAAAGCGGGTTGCCGGGGAGAAGGATATGCTCGCTCATGGTCATGATGCTTCCGCAGCAAGTGAGGACACAGCGAGGTTGGCTGTTTCGCTCGGGATGGTGGAAATGGGCATGGACTCGGTTGTGCTGCGCACGATGGCGCGCATGATCTTTTCCTGACTGGCCTCTTCGCGGGTGAACTCGCCTACGAAACGCCCCTCATTCATCACGCAGATACGGTCACAGATACCGAGCAACTCGGGCATTTCGGATGAGATGACCACGCAGCCGCGACCGCTATCGGCCATTTGCTGGATCAGGGCATAGATCTCGTATTTGGCCCCCACATCGATGCCGCGCGTGGGTTCGTCCAGAATGAGCACGTCTGGATTGGTGAAGAGCCATTTGGACAGCACCACTTTCTGCTGATTGCCACCTGACAACTTGCCCGCCATCTGCTGCACATCCGGCGAGCGTATGCGCATCTTGGCGCGGTAATCCTGCGCGATACGCAGCTCGGCGATCTCGTCGATCACGCCATGACGGGCAATGCCGCGTAGCTCGGCGAGGGAGATGTTATGGCGTATCTCGTTGCTCAGATGCAGTCCGAGTTCCTTGCGATCCTCGGTGACATAGGCGAGCCCAGCCGCGATGGCGCGGCTGACGGTCGAGACATCGACGGTCTTGCCGCGCATGGTGACCTCGCCCGATATGCGTGTGCCGAAGGAGCGCCCGAACAGGCTCATGGCAAACTCTGTGCGCCCTGCACCCATGAGGCCGGCAATGCCCACGATCTCGCCTGCGCGGACGTGGAAATCGAGATTGCGTATCACCTGGCGGTCAGCATGAAGCGGGTGCCAGGCTGACCAGTCATGCACTTCCATCAGCATTTCGCCGATCCGTGGCGTATGGGGCGGGTAGCGGTGTTCCAGATCGCGATTGACCATCAGGCGGATGATTTCGTCTTCATCTGCGGGACCGTTGCGGCAATCAATCGTGCCGACACTGCGTCCGTCACGCAGCACGGTGATACGATCTGCGACACGGGAGATCTCGTTCAGCTTGTGCGAGATGAGAATGGACGACAGCCCCTCGGCCTTGAACGCAAGGAGCAGATCGAGCAGCGCCGCGCTGTCGCGCTCGTTCAGACTGGCTGTCGGTTCGTCCAGAATGAGCAGACGTACCTTTTTCGAGAGGGCCTTGGCGATCTCGACGAGCTGCTGCTTGGCCACGCCCAAATGGGTAACAAGCGTCTCGGGGGCCTCTGTCAGCCCGACCTGACGCATCAGATCCCGTGCTCGAACCCGCGCCACGTCGCGGTCGATCACACCGAAGCGCCCTGGCGGGTGGGTGATGAAGATATTCTCTTGCACCGAAAGCAGCGGGATGAGCGCCAGTTCCTGGTGGATGATGATGATGCCGAGCGCCTCGGAGCCGTTGATATCGGCAAAGCGGCGCTCCTCGCCATCGAAAACGATCTGCCCGTCATAGCTCCCGGCGGGGTAGACCCCGCTCAGGATTTTCATCAGGGTCGATTTGCCTGCGCCGTTCTCACCGCAAAGAGCATGAATTTCGCCGGGCTCGACCGAAAAACTGACATCGCTCAGGGCCTTTACGGGACCGAAACGCTTGGCGATGTCCCGCATTTCAAGAATGGGGCTCATGGCGCTACTCGATCTGGCTTGCGGTGTAATAGCCGCTATCGATCAGGGTCGGACGGATATTGGCTTTAGTGACTACGACGGGCGTCAGAAGATAGGCGGGCACCACCTTGACACCGTTATTGTAGCTCTTGGTATCGTTGACCGGCACCGTCTTGCCCGCCAGCATGGCGTCCACCATGTCGGCGGTCACGCCGGCCAGCTTACGCGTGTCCTTGAAGATCGAGGAGTACTGGTCGCCCGCAAGGATAGATTTGACGGAAGGAATTTCGCAATCCTGTCCGCTGACATAGGCGATTTTGGTATCACCGCTTCCATAGCCCACGCCCTTGAGCGAGGAGATGATGCCAATGGAGATGCCGTCATAAGGGGAGAGCACGGCGTCGAGATGACGGTCGGTGTAATAGGCGCTCAGCAGATTATCCATGCGCGACTGTGCGGTGGCGCCGTCCCAGCGCAGGGTCGAGACCTTGTCCATGGTCTTCTGGCCAGAAGGGATCACCAGTTTGCCGCTATCCAGATAGGGCTTGAGGACTGACATGGCGCCATTGAAGAAGAAATAGGCGTTGTTATCGTCCGGTGAGCCGCCAAAAAGCTCGATATTGAATGGTCCCTTGGCGTCGGGCAGGCCAAGCGCCTTGACCAGGGAACTCGCCTGAAGCACGCCGACCTGGAAATTGTCGAATGTCGCATAATTGCTGACGTCGGGTGAATTGCGGATGAGACGGTCATAAGCAATGACCTTGACCCCGCGCTGCGCAGCCTTGTGCAGCGTGTCAGAGAGCGTGGTGCCGTCGATGGCAGCGATCACCAGCACCTTGTCACCTTTGGCGACCATGTTCTCGATTTGCGAAACCTGATTGGGCACGTCGTCATCGGCATATTGCAGATCTGTCCGATAACCGCGCGATTGAAGGGTTTTGACAATATTGTTGCCGTCGGCAATCCAGCGCGCGGATGATTTCGTGGGCATGGCGATACCGACAACGGGCTTGTCCTCCGCCGTGGCCGAGGCTGTGGCAAGGGGGCCAAATAGGGCCGTCGTGACCAGCGCAAAAGAGGCGAGACCAATACTGATTCTGCTCATGGTGTGACTGTCCAAAATGCAGTCGGCGGCGCGGGTAAACGGCGTTCGGCGACTGGGCAACGACATGATGTGGGCGGGGCCCGGGGGGAATTAACGATAACTGGGCGCCTATGAGGAGATGCGGAGAGCGCTGTCCGGAAAGGTGCCTTGTGGGGGTGAGCGTCCAGAGAAACAGAGGATGTTCCGACGGATCGACATAGCGCGTCGTAACATTGCATGATATAATCATATCATTACGATGTTAGAAATAACAGAATTAACGCTTCACGGGATCGTGAAAACGATCTGTCACGATGCGATCATGGCGCGCGCCTGCACGCGTTCCATGGAGCGGCCCTAACTCCGATTTCGGGGCGCTGGGCAGGACAAGGTCCGGCGAGCCAAGGCGGCCGATGCGCAACCTTGCCCGGCTCCAGGTTCCCCTTTTCCGTTTTGCGCCGGTGCGCTGATCCGACGCGTTCCCTTCTGCCCGCGTTGGGAAGGCTTGGAACAGAGGAGGGCACCAAAGACATGCGATGCGTGGGTTTGACAGACGGATCCTGTCCCAAAGAGGGTGGGGGTATTCAGAACGCTCCGTCGCACGGGCCACAGACAGGGGTGATCCGACCGGCATTGGGTGCTGACGCCCGGCTGGCCCGGTATCAACATCCAGTCATGGCGCTTCGCTTCCTCTGCGGCTTCCTGCGGGCCTAAATACGACGTCCCAGACTGTCGCTCCATTGGGCGAGGCGCGCCAGAGTGGCCGGGATGAGCGTTTCGAGAAGCGTCAGCGTATCCCGACTGAGTACCAGGCCCAGGAGAGGCCAGTGGCGTCTGATGGCTAGGCGTAGCGGATGCATGGTTTCTCCTCCTTCGATGGGCGTAACAGGGGGGGATCGGACTGGGTATGCGTGTTCGAGCTCGGGGATAGCCGGGTTCTTCAGCCGGGAATGGGGGGCGGGGCGATGCCCGTCTGGTGCAGTTGCTCGTCCATCAGCACCGCCGCGAGATGAAAGGCGCGTCGTGCATGGGCATAGGGCAGCCATTGTCCCATCATGTTCCAGGGCATGCCGTTATTATAGGTTGCGATGGCCATCAGCGTCCTGCCGTTCGATGCATCGAGGGCAATCAGCTCCTCGCTTGCGCCACCCGGTGCGGGGGGTGGAATAGGCGGCAGGCCGCCGCCTGCCGCGCCTGCAGCAAAGCCGGCAACGATGGGCAAGGCGTTGTAGTACCATTTGCTGCGGCGCAAATTGGTGATTGCTGCTTGGATTCTCAGCGTGCCGGGAGGAGGAGAGAGTGTCTCTGGCGGCAGGATCGTGAAGTCTTTGGCAAGCGTCTTGTGCAGTTCCTCATCGAAGGCCTGTGTCACGCGCGCTTCTGCCTTGGGGGTCAGATGGGGAGCCTTGGCAGAGGGGTGCCACTGCGCGTGATCAATCATCACGTAATGATACTGTTCCTCAGGTGAAACGGGGGCGGCATAGACCAGATCATCGCTATGTCCTTTGGGGTGAACCATCATGCCGTAGGTTTCGGGAGCGATGAAACCTGTTCTCGTCGTACCCTGTCCCGCGCAGGCGGTCAGGGCACCCATGCTGGAAATGGTGAGTGGCAGGATCAATCGGCGCCAGAAAAGCGGGGCATGAGGGGAGTGACGTCGGGAAAGGGCAAGGCAGGTCATGAACTGGGCGTCTCCATCTTTCGGGGAGCGGCCCTGTATCGAATCTTCCCGGGGCCGCAGGCTTACCCTGTTCTGACGGCCGGTTCTTGCTGCTTGATGTCCTGCATATTCCCACGCTGAAACAATTGACGATTCATGGGCTGGCGGGAAGAAAAACCTGTACGCAGAGTCCACCTTGGGGGCGGTTCTGCATCATGATATCCCCGCCATGCGCGCGCATGATGGTGCGTGCCGAGGTCAGGCCCAGCCCCACGCCGCCTGTCTGACGGTTGCGCGATTTATCCAGTCGGAAATAAGGTTCGAAAACAGCATCCAGGGCTTCGGGCGGAATACCGGGCCCGTCATCGATGATCGTGACGACCAGCGCGCCCTCGGCCTCATGTGTCAGGGTGATGTGGGGTGGCGTGGCATATTTGATGGCATTTTCCACCAGATTGGAGAAAACGCGTTTCAACGCATGGATTGGCCCTCGATAGCCGATACGCCCCGGATTGTCGTAGCGTACATCATGCCCCTGATCGGCATAGTCATAGGCGATCGTCTGAAGCAGGCCAGAGAGATCGAAGGCCGTGCTTTCCTCGCGCGCGGCATCTTCGCGAAAGAAGGAGAGCGCGCCATCGATCATGATCTGCATTTCGTCGACATCGCGAAACAGTAGTCTCTGCTGCTCCGTGCAGTCGATGAATTCGCCGCGCAAGCGGATGCGGGTGAGGGGCGTGCGCAGATCATGGGAGATCGCGGCCAGCATGGTCGTCCGATCCGCCACGAATTTCGCGATCTGGGCCTGAAGGGCGTTGATCGTCTCTGCAACGAGGCGGATTTCACGCGGGCCGGTTTCGGGGAGGTGTGCCGAGGCAGGCTTGCCGGCGATCTGACGTACGCCATGAGCCAGATGTTCGATCGGACGCGAGAGCTGACGCGATGCGATGAGCGAAACGGCAATGATCCAGAGGGCGAGCATGGCGCCTTCGAGGCAAAGACGCTGAAAGGCATAGAGCCCCCAAAATCTCTGCAAGGCCACGCACAGGATCCAGCTTCCGTCATCGAGCTGAACCCCGGCAAAATACGCATCGTGAAAAACAGAGCGGTCATACGGCAGTCCAGGGAGTAACGAGACCGGATTATCTTCCTGGAATACGGCCATATGGCGTGGCCGATGCCCCAGATGCGGGCTAAGAAAATGCCAGGATTCGCCTACCTCCATCGCCCGGTAATGGCCGTGCTCCAGGGCGAGGGCGAGGGGAGAGTGTGGGGCATACCAGGCGAAATGCAGTTCGGTCGTATTGGCTGCCTGAAGCAGGGCGGGACGGTGTTCTGCTGGCGCGGCGCCGGTCATGCGAATGACAGACGCCACCTCGCGCACCATGCCCGTGGCCTCTATATCGGGCTTTGTCCATTGACCGCCAAAGGCCACAAAGAGTTCGAGCAGAAGCAATGTCACCGCCGCCGCCAGAGCGACGGTCACGATCAGGCGGCGCGATATCGTGTCCTGCATGAGAAAGCGTCGCGTCATGAGCGTTTTACCGCGGAGGCGAACAGATAGCCCCCATTGCGCACGGTACGGATCAAGGTCGGATTTCTGGGGTCTTCCTCCAGCTTGGCGCGCAGGCGGCTCACCTGCACGTCGATGCTGCGATCGAATGCGGCATGGTCGGGGCCGCGCGCCATATCCATGAGCTGGTCGCGTGTCAGCACACGCTGTGGATGCTCGGCAAAGGAAAGCAGCAGGTCGAATTCGCCACCTGAGAGGGGAACCAGTGAGGAATCGGAGGCGCGCAATTCGCGTCTTGTGACATCCAGAACCCAGCTTCCGAAACGCAGGCTGGGGCGCAGGGAGGGCGCCGGGTCGTCCACAGCATTGCTGCGGCGCAGCACGGCTTTCACCCTGGCGAGCAATTCGCGCTGGTCGAAGGGTTTGGTCAGATAATCATCGGCGCCGATTTCCAGCCCCACCACCCGATCCGTGTGGTCGGCCATGGCGGAGAGCATGATGACCGGCACGCGGGACGTGGCACGCAGGCGTTGGCACAGGCTGAAGCCGTCTTCATGCTGCAGCATGATGTCGAGAATGATGAGATCGACCGGCTCGGTATCGAGAATGGCGAACATCGCTGCGCCATCCTGCGCGGTGGAGACACGATGCTGATGCTTGCGCAGGAACGTGCCGAGCAGCGTCAGGATGTCCTGATCGTCATCGACAACAAGAAGATGAGGCATGGGGGTCATCCCTCACTCGTATCATGGGGTGGCGCGCCGATGATGTCAGGGGTCGACATGATGTTTCAAGATGGAAACAGGATGATCGGCGCAGCGCTCTGCCGCTTTGCATCGGTTTCGGCAAACCTGCTAGACAGGGGCCGACGGTGCCCTGCAAGGGGTGAAAAGGGAAGCGGGTGCGCGCGGTGACGCGCCAGTCCCGCGCTGCCCCCGCAACTGTAGATGGTGCAAGACCGTCGCCATATCCCACTGGAGTGTGCTCCGGGAAGGGGGCGACGGCTCCGGGAAACCGGTGCCATGAGCCAGGAGACCTGCCGTCATATCGCTGATTTCGCTGTCCGGCGGGGTGCCCGGAGAGAGACGGATCCTGTCCAGCGCCGAGAGGTGCAGGTCGGGGCGGGCTGGTTCGTGCCGGCAATCGACTTTGCGCCTTTCTTGCCCGTCGCCCGGATTTTTCGGGACGCCGGGCCCGGTCCGGGAGGGCCCATGGCCGAACCGATCCTTTCACCAGGCGAGACGCCTGTTCTGCATGTCTGCCAGACCTGTCGTGACGGAGGCGAGGCCCTGCATGATGCGCTGGCCGCGTTGGCAGGGGAAACTGCCGTGCGTGTTCAGGGGGTGCGCTGCCTGGCGGCCTGCCAGCAGGGGTGCACGGCGACGCTTTCCATGCCGGGGAAATGGTCCTGGCTTCTGGGCCGTCTTCATCCCGGACTGGCGCCCGATCTGCTGCTCTATGCACAGGCCTATGCGCGTTCGCCCTCCGGTACGGTCATGCCGTCGCGTCGCCCTGAGAGCTTGGGTAACGTTATCCTGGGGCGTTTTCCCTCCATGGTCGACGCTGCTCCCGGCAAGGCCTCTCCTGCGGATGGCACGATCTCCCCACAAGCTTCCGGAAACCTCGCATGAGCAAGATACCCGTTACCATCATCACCGGCTTTCTCGGCGCCGGAAAGACCACGTTGCTGCGTCATCTCATCGAGAAATCGAACGGGCGGCGCATCGCCATCGTCGTCAATGAATTCGGTTCGCTGGGTATCGATGGCGGGACATTGCGCGGATGCAGCCTGCCCAACTGCCCGGAAGAAGATATTGTCGAGCTGACCAATGGCTGTCTGTGCTGCACGGTGGCGGATGATTTCATCCCGACTATGGAAGCCCTTCTGGATCGCTCGTCACCGCCCGAGCATATCGTGATCGAAACCTCGGGTCTGGCCCTGCCCAAGCCGCTGCTCAAGGCCTTTGGCTGGCCGAGCGTGCGCACGCGCATGACGGTGGATGGCGTGATCACCGTGGTCGATGCTCCGGCCGTAGTCGATGGCCGTTTCGCCGATGATCCCGAGGCGGTCGCGCGCCAGCGCGAGGCGGATGACTCGCTCGATCACGACAACCCGATCGAGGAAGTCTATGAGGACCAGCTTGATTGCGCCGATCTGGTGGTACTCAACAAGACTGATCTACTCGATGAGGCAGAACTGGCAGCGATCGAGGCCGGGCTCGCCACGCGATCCCGGCGCGTTCGCCTGATCCGTGCACGCGAAGGGCGCGTCGATCCTGCCGTCATTCTGGGCCTCTCCGCCGCGGCTGAGGACGATCTCGCTGCGCGCCCTTCGCATCATGACGGAGCGGATGAGCATGAACATGACGATTTCACCAGTTTTGTCCTGCCGCTCCGCGAGCAGGAAAGTGTCGAGGCGTTCATCGCACGGCTGGAGCATGTGGCGCGCGCCCATGACGTGCTGCGTATGAAGGGCTATGCGCGCATTGCGGGCAAGAGACTGCGTCTGGGCGTTCAGGCCGTGGGCGCGCGTATTCGTCATGCCTTCGAACAGGGCGAGGCGTCCCCTGGCCAACTCGTGGTGATCGGGCTGCACGGTCTGGACCCCGTGGCGGTGCAGCGCAGCTTCGACGAAGCCTGATCCATGCATATCCTCTTTCGGGAATCGCATGATCTGGACGGGCAGGCACAGGCCGAGGATCTCGCCCATGCGCCTGCCGATCTGATCCTGCTCTCTTTTTCCGAAAGCGATCTGTTGGGGATGCGGGCGATCCATGAAACGCGGGATCCGAGTCTTCAGGTCGCGACCCTGTCGCGCCTGCGTCACCCCCTTTCGGTCGATCTCTATATCGAGCAGACCATTGCAGGTGCCCGTTGTGTGGTCGTGCGCCTGCTGGGCGGCACGGAGTACTGGCGCTATGGCGTGGATGAACTGCGCCTGACCTGTCGCGCAGCCGGTATCCCGCTCGCCTTCATTACGGGCGAGGCGACGCCCAACCCGGCGCTCCAGGCGCTGTCGAGCATTGATCCCGATCAGTGGACGCGACTCGATGCGCTGTTTCGCGAAGGGGGGGCACGAAACCTGCGTTGTGCCCTCACAGTGATGCGTGCGCTTGCCGGGTTGGGCGAGGATGATGGCGCTGAGGTCGAGCCTCTGCCGGGCTGCGCGCTGTATCGGCGTCTTACGCCGTCACGACGCACACGGGCGCTGATCGTGTTCTATCGCGCCCATCTTCTGGCCGCCGACCTGGCGGGGATCGATGCGCTGGCCGATGCGCTCCACGCGTCCGGTATCGGGGTCGATCTGGTCTATGCGGCCTCGTTGCGCGCTCCCGAGGCCCAGGCTTTTCTCGATGACTGGCTGGTCAACACGCCGCCCGACATCATTCTGAACGCCACCTTCTTCGCGGCGCGGGGTGAGGATGGGACGGTTTCCGTGCTTGAGGCGGCCGGTGTGCCGGTGCTTCAGATCCTGCAACCAAGCACGACAGAGGCAGGCTGGGCCAAGGCGCTGCGCGGGCTTTCCCCCTCCGATCTGGCCATGCAGGTGGTGCTGCCCGAGCTCGATGGTCGCCTGAACGGGGCGCCCATCTCGTTTCGTGACGAGGCGCCTCCCGGCCTGCCCGCACGGCGCGTTCCGTATGCGCCGGGTATCGACCTGATGGTCGCGCAGGCGCGGAACTGGCTGCGTCTTGCGGCCGAGACCCCGCAGGAACGGCGTCTCGCCCTTGTGCTGTCGGATTATCCCGGTGCGGAAGGGCAGGCGGCCCATGCGGTCGGGCTTGACAGCTTTGCCAGTGTCGCCGCCATCACCAGCATGCTCCATGAAGCGGGTTACGATCTCTCCCCGCTCGAAGCACAGGCTTTGCCCGATGCCCTGTGCCGGTCGGCTCCGGCAATCGTGCTGGATGAGGCCGATTATCGCGCAGCTTTCGAGGCGCTGCCGGAGGCGTTTCGCGCGCGCGTCATGGCGGCCTGGGGACCGCCGTCAGGACCGGTCACGGTGCGGTTTATCGCCTGCGGCAAGCTGGTCGTGACATTGCAGCCGGGACGCGGTCTGCCCCAGCAGCGCAAGGCCCAGTATCATGACCCGGATATCCCGCCCTGCCATGACTATATCGGGTTCTATCTCTGGCTGCGCCAGGTCCGCGATATCAGCGCGCTGATCCATCTGGGCACACATGGCACTCTGGAATGGCTGCCAGGCAAGACTGTCGCCCTGTCGGAAAGCTGTGCGCCTTGTGTGTTGCTGGGCGGCGTGCCCGTGATCTATCCGTTCATCGTCAATAACCCGGGCGAGGCCGCTGCTGCCAAGAGGCGGCTCAATGCGGTCATGATCGGACATATGACCCCGCCCGTACAGCGTGCCGGTCTGGATACGGCCATGGCCAATCTGGAACGGCTGATCGATGAATATGCCGAAGCTGACGGGCTTGACCGCCGACGCGGCACGGTGCTGCGTCGGCAGATCCTCGACCGCGCCGCTGATCTGGGCGTGTTGTCTGAGAGCGGTGTGGCAAGCGGGATTGAGGACGAAGCCGAGGCGCTGGCCCGGCTCGATGCCTATCTCTGCGATGTGAAGGACCTGCAGATACGCGACGGGCTGCATGTGTTCGGTCGTACCCCGCCGCATCACGGCATTCTGGTGACCATGCTTGCGGAGACAGCGCACGTCGCGCCCGACCATGTGACGCATCGTCTCGATGCCTGCCCGGAGGCCGAGCGTCTGGCGCTGCTGGCTGCGCTGGACGGGCGTTTCATTCCGCCCGGGCCTTCAGGTGCACCCACACGCGGCCGGCTTGATGTGTTGCCCACGGGGCGCAACCTGACCACGCTCGATCCGCGCATGCTGCCCACACGCGCGGCCTTGCTGCTGGCCCATAAAACGGCCGCCCTCCTTCTGGCCCGCCACATGCAGGAAGAGGGCGAGCCTCTGCGTCATCTGGTGCTCGATCTCTGGGGAAGCGCCACCTTTCGTACCGGGGGCGAGGATATGGCGCTTGCTTTCCTGCTCATGGGGGTGCAGCCGCGCTGGGACGCCACAAGCGGTCGTCTGACCGGTTTCGAGATCGTGCCGCTGACCGTGCTCGACCGGCCGCGTGTGGATGTAACCCTGCGGATTTCCGGCCTGTTTCGCGATGCGTTTCCGGGGCTGATCGCGCTGTTCGATCAGGTGGCACGGGCCGTCGCCGCTCGCGCGGAAGAGCCGGACTGGAATCCCCTGACCCTCGATCCGGATACGTCGCGCATTTTCGGCGCGGCCCCAGGCGCCTATGGCACGGGCCTGGAATCGGCCCTTGCAGAAGGGAGCTGGAAGGATCGGGACGCGCTCGGGCACCTTTATCTTGAGGGCTCGCAATGGAGCTATGGCAATGGTCAGGATGGCATCGCCGAGAAGGACGCTCTGATACGCCGTATCGGTCGGGCCGAGATGCTGCTTCATGTGCAGGATCATGCCGAGACCGATCTGCTGGATGGCACGGGCCACGCCGTTCATGAAGGCGGACTTGCTGCTGCTGCCGCCGCTCTGGGCCGGGCCCCGCATCTGGTTCATGGCGATACCAGCCAGAGCGAAACACCCCGATTGCGCGATCTGGCGCAGGAGGTGGCACGGGTGACACGGGGCAGACTGGCCAACCCGCGTTGGATCGCAGGCATGATGCGCCATGGCTATCGCGGGGCGGCGGAGATGGCGCGTGGCGTTGCGGCCCTTGAGGCCTGTGCCGCGACCCTGCCCATCCGTCTGGATGCCCAGATCGATCTGGCCTTTGCTGCATTGCTCGATGATGACACCTGCCTCGCCTTTCTGCAGGCGCATAATCCCGAGGCGCTGGCCGATATGAAAAAGCGTTTCGGCGGGCTGATGGCGCGCGGGTTGTGGCAGTCCAGGCGCAACAGCGTGGCGCACAGGCTCGACTCATGAGGGTCTGCCAGATTTTTCCTTGCGTAGGGGATGCCCGATGAGCCGGATTCTGATGGTCGCTGCCCCGCGTTCTGGATCGGGTAAGACCACACTGACCCTGTCCCTTCTCGCCGCCTTCAGACGGCGCGGCCTGCGGGTTCGTGCGCTCAAGACCGGGCCCGATTATATCGATCCCGCCTTCCATCAGGAGGCGACAGGCATGCCCTGCGCCAATCTCGATAGCTGGGCCATGTCGGACGCCGCTCTCGCAGCCGGGCTGACGCGCGCTGGCGACGGGGCCGATCTTGTGATCATCGAATCCTCGATGGGGCTGTTTGATGGTCTCGCGCTTGAGGATGGTCAGCGCGGTGCCGCGTCCGATATCGCCGCCCGTTTTCGTCTGCCGGTTCTGCTTGTGCTTGATGCCAGCGGGCAGGGGCAGAGTGTCGGGGCCGTGGCTCAAGGCATGGCCACATGGTCGACAGCCGTATCGATCGGGGGGGTGGTGCTGAACAACATTGCCTCGGACCGTCATGAAAAACTCTGCCGCGCCGCGATGCGCCAGAGCGTGCTTGGGGTGTTTCGTCGTGACCGGTCCATTGTGTTGCCGGAGCGGCATCTCGGACTCGTACAGGCACGCGAAAGGGGCGATCTGGAGGGGTTTTTCGCGTCTCTGGCCGATAAGGCGGAGCGTGAACTCGATCTCGACGGGATCCTGTCTCTCGCGCGTCCGATTGGGGAGAGTCTCCCGGTACAGGCTTCGCATGTTGCTCCGCTCAAACCACCGGGTCAGCGCATCGCGCTCGCGGATGATGCCGCTTTTTCCTTCCTCTACGCCCATCTGGCCGCAGGCTGGCGCGAGGCGGGGGCTGAGATTCTGCCTTTCTCACCCCTGCAGGACGAAGTGCCCGATGAGCGCGCCGATTGCTGCTGGCTCCCCGGCGGCTATCCTGAACTCCATGCGGGGCGTCTGGCGGCTGCCACGCATTTCCGCGAGGGCATGACGCGGTTCGCGGCCTCAAATCCGGTTCACGGAGAATGCGGCGGGTTCATGGTGATGGGGCAGGGGCTGGTTGATGCGACCGGGACACGCCATGCCATGCTTGGGCTGTTGTCTCACGAGACATCCTTTGCGAGACGCAAGATGGTGCTTGGCTACCGTGAGGCGATGCTTTTGCAGGATGGCGTGCTCGGAAAAGCGGGTGCACGACTGCGCGGCCATGAGTTCCACTATGCCAGTGTAACCGAGGAAGGTCAGGACGCGCCCCTTGCGGAATTGCGCGATGGCGAGGGCACGTCCCTCCAAGCAGCAGGTGCTCAGAGAGGGAGGATATCAGGCTCGTTCTTTCATGTGCTCTGCGAAGCGGGATGAGCACCGGGTCAAATGAGCGCCCTGCAACGGCGCCGGCGTTCTCAGTTCTGCTGGCGCGCCATCCTCCCGTCGAGGGCGCGGACGGGCTCTGCTATGGAAGGTCCGATCTTCCCCTTGCTACGGGGTGGCACGATCATGTTGCGTCATGGGCGGCGCTTTGGAAGGGCAGGGAGCAGGGAACGCTTTATACGTCACCCTCGACACGCTGCAGGAGGGCGGCGCAGGCTCTCCTGGCCTCGCTCCCCGACTTCACGTCGATCACCAGTGATGCGCGTCTGCTCGAGATGGATTTCGGTTCCTGGGAAGGACGCGCCTGGTCAAAGATCGACCGGGGAGCACTCGATGAGTGGGCGGCCGACCCTCTAGGCTATCGGCCCGGCGGCGGAGAGACCGTGACTTCCCTGATCGAGCGTGTGACCGCATTCTGGGAGGAGCGGATCGAGGCGGCGGAGCCCTGCTGCGTGATCACGCATGGAGGGCCGCTCCGCGTTCTGCTGGCTCTCGCCGAGGGGCGGTCTTTCCGGATGGAGGACAGGGCCCCCGCGCAGGGCCATGCCGTTCTGTTGCATTTTTTCAACAATCACGGACGGTTTGTTGCGCGAATACCCCCCATCCGTTGACAGAGTGCAACGGAGCAAAGAGGAGTAGGTGAATCCTGAATCAACGGTAAGGTTTATCATGTTGTTACGCTCCCGGTCCTTCCTGCCATCAGCTGCACGCAAAGGGGGGTTGATCCTCATTGCCTCGACGTGCCTGATGTCATGCGGGGGGGCGGCGCTGGCGCAGAGCGCGAGTGCCTCGGCAGATGCCGTGCCGAGCCGGGTACAGGGCAAGGCGGCTCAGGCTGCCAGCCCACGCGCCGTAACTGGCAAGCCCGCTGCGAAGACCCGCAACGCACTGCGTACGCGCCAGTCGGCCCCGATCCATTCGGGTGAGTCCGAGGGCGGGAGCGAGGCCATTGTCGTGACCGGTACGCGTGAGATCGGCAAGAAGGCGCGTGATTCCATCGCGCCGCTCGACATCATCTCGCACAAGCAGATTGCGGCAACCGGTCAGGGCACGCTGCGTGATGCGCTTGCGCTGCTGCTGCCTTCGCTCACCACGCCGACAGCCGGTTTCGATGCGGGCGCCATGACCGACACCATCAGTCTGCGTGGCCTCAACCCGAACGAGACGCTGGTTCTGGTTGATGGCAAGCGTCGCCACAACACGGCCAATATCTATTCAAACCCGGGTCCACAGCAGGGTTCGACGGCGTCCGATATCGACATGATTCCGATGTCCGCCATCGACCATGTGGAAGTTCTGCGTGACGGCGCCTCCGCCCAGTATGGTTCGGATGCCGTGGCCGGTGTCGTGAATATCATCCTCAAGAAGCAGGCGCGCGGCTTCCATGCCCAGAACATCACGGGCATCACCTCGGAGGGCGATGGCTTCCAGCAGGGCGTGTATCTCGATGGGGGGGCGAGCCTTGGATCGCGCGGCTTCGTGCATGTCAGCGGCGATTTCGTCCATCAGGATCACACCTATCGCAGCGCTGCCGATAACCGCACAGGCACCTATCAGAACAACATCCTGAGCCAGCCCGAGCAGACGCGCGAGAGTGTTGCCGTCAATGCTGGATATGATTTGACGGATAATATCCAGCTTTATGCTCTGGGCACCTATGCCCATCGTCATGCCGAGTCCTATCAGAATTATCGTCTGGCCTCGTCACTGAACGCCTATCCCGCCTACAAGGCGATCTACCCTTGGGGGTATTCGCCGGTCGAGACGCTGAACGAGAATGATTTCGAGCTCAAGGCCGGGGTGAAGGGCGATTTCCGGGGCTGGCACTGGGACGTCTCGAGCGTCTATGGCCGCGATTACGACGATATCGGCCTGATCAATTCGGTGAATCTCTCGATCAACAAGGCGACAGGCCGCACACCCACCTCGTTTGACGTGCAGGGCTTCAATAACCAGCAATGGACGAATGATTTCGATTTCAGCCGCAAGTTCGAGTTCAGTGGCTGGCCGCACAGCGTGAATTTCGCCGGTGGCGCGTCCTATCGCTATGAGGGCTATTCGGTCGGTACGGGCTCGCCGGATTCACTCTATGGCAACGGCTCGGATGCTCTGGCAGGCACGAATCCCGGCAATGCAGGCAATTACAGCCGCGACGTGGCCGCAGGCTATCTTGATATCTCAACCTATCTGGCCAAGGGGCTGCAGCTCGATCTGGCAGGTCGCTACGAGCATTACACCGATGTAGGCAACACCCAGAACGGCAAGGTCTCGTTGCGCTATGACATCACGCGCCGCATCGCGCTGCGTGGAACGATCAGCAACGGGTTTCATGCGCCGACGCTCGCCCAGAAATACTACTCGGCACTCAATATCTCGCCGACTGCCGCACGTGGCCTGATCGGCGCGGGCTCGCCCGGTGCACTTGCCAACGGGTCGTCTGGCCTCAAGCCCGAGCGCTCGACCAATGCGGAAGGCGGATTCATTGTCGAGCCGATCCGCAACCTGCATGTCACGACCGATATCTATCAGATCAACATGCGCGACCGGATCATGCCGGGCGGCAATATCTCGGGTGCAACGGCAATCAAGGCCATGCAGCTCAACGGTTTTGCGCTGCCATCCGATATCGGCACGTGGAATCAGAGCGCGATCACGGCCAACTGGTTCGGCAATGTGGCCAGCACCCGCACGCAGGGTCTGGATATCACGGTCACCTATCTGACGAAGCTCGGCGCTTTCGGGCGTATCGACTGGGATGCGGCCATCAATCTCAACCGTACCCGCCTGTCGCATCAGGCCACCAATCCTCTGACCGGTGCGCCACTGCTCAATGCGGCCTCGATTGCCTATCTGACGACGGCCTATCCGCGCAGCAAGATCATCTTTGGTGGCAACTGGACCCATGCGAAATGGATCGTCGGCCTGCACGAGATCCGCTGGGGCCAGACGACCAACCAGCTCACCTATTATGCGCCCGGCCCCTATCAGTTCAGCACGACGCATTTTCTGGAATACCAGAACAAGCCGAAATGGACGACCAATCTGGACGTGAGCTATCGCATCACCCCGCGCTGGACGGCCACGATCGGCGGCAACAACATCTTCTCCGCCTATCCGAACCGCGTGCCTGACGGGAACCGCTATCTGGGTGCGCCCCAATACTACATGAGCACGTCGCAGCTCGGTATTAACGGGGGCTACTACTATTTCCGGGTCAATTACGACCTTTGATCCGCAGGATCACTCCGCCCGCTCATGAGAGAATGTCCGGGCGTGACTGATTGCAGGGCGGAGCGTGAAGCTCCGCCCTGATCGGATCAGGCAGCGCAGGCTACCTTCTCTGTCACTGCTTGCTGGTGACCGGCAAGATAAGGCCCTGTCGCCAGGAGCGTTATGGTCAGGGTCACAGGCTGAGTCAGGCTGCCTTCAGGAAGTGGCAGCTGGGCGTCGCCATTGGTCCATCGCGCAGTGTCGTGCCCGGCGGCATGCCACCCTGCAAGATCGGGCGTGAGATGAGCCTGTGTAGCGAACTCATCTCCCGCGATCCCGTATCGAATTTCACCCACCAGGACACCCAGCATCCGACGATCGTCGTGATAAGGGCCAATTGCGTCGCAGGGCCGGGTCCGTCTGCTCGCAATGCGTACTGATTTCGATCCGGAGGGAAGAACGAAACGATAGCCTCGTTCATCGACCGATGCGGGCTTCAGACGTGATCCATTGGGAATGATGAGCGTGAGATCAGGATCATGCGTCAGCAGGGCCGGAGACGGGATGACCGGTGCTTCCTCTGCGCCGCATCGTGCGAAGATTTCCTGCCAGAGAGGGGTGACGAAAGCCGGATCAGTGTCGATCAATGGTGATCTCTGGGGTGTGCGCAGTCTGGCAGGCTGATCTGTTTCGATCTCCGTCATGAGCGCGCGATTTCCGGAGTCCAGATAGCTCTCGGTTGCCGCGTCATTGCACCAGATCGCCGCATGATCCTCAAGCTCTATATGGTGATAGACGTAGGAGCTATGGGACCGGTCATAAGCAATGCTCAGACCATTCACCAGCGTGCGTACAGGAACGAAGCGCCCTTCGAGGAAGAGACAATGTTCCCCGGTGACGAGCATGTCGGCGTTGGGAACGCCTTCCGCCAGGGCGTTCCGGCTGATTCGAACAGGATAACCGGCCTCGATGGCACAGATCATGTCACCGCACCGCAGGGATTCGACAGCGCGATCTCCTTCCGGTGTGCGGATCATGCAACCAGGCAGGAAGCATACTTCGTAAGCCAGATTACCGCCGCGGGTGCTCAGAGTATAACCGGAGGCCTCCGCTCCGGGCATTGCAAACCAGATACCCTTTCCGTTCTTCAAGGCTATAAACACGCTGTCGGGATCGGGGAAGATGACCGACTGCACCGCGTCTTTCGTTAAACCGACAAACTGGATCACGTCCGAATTACCGGCGCTCTGGCCATCAAAGCCAAGAATCTGGGTTTGCAGCGTTCCGCCGTCCGCCAATCCGGAAATGACCAGAGACTGATTGGTAGAGCCGAGAAGATTGACGGACCCACCGGCATCCGCCCACGTCGTCAGAGAAGCCCCGTCGGCAAGGTTGACCGTGCCCTGAATGGATGCGCCATTATCGAGTATGACGCTGGCGCCGGATCCAACCGTACCGCCGGACAGGATGCCTCCTGAGACGACACTGATCGTGTTCTGGTTGGGGATGGACGCTCCATTGAGACCTGCGCCAGCGCTGACAACAATCCTGTTCGGACCGGCGGCCAGTCCGTAAGCCGGGGCATATTGGGCACCGCTCATCAGATAAAGTGTCGATCCCGTGCCATCCCAGGTAAACGGCATGTTCTGATACGCGCTGACAACGCCACCGCGCAGATTGAAACTGCCGGACGCCTGGGTGGCTCCCGATCGGATAATCGCTGTTGCTCCGTTGGAGACCGTCACGCTGGCCCGCAATGTGCCAGCAACATCAATGGATGTGTTGCCTGGGAGCGTTTGGCTGGCCAGCAAGGTGCCGCCTTGCGATATGACGATGGCGTTGCCGTCGGAAAGCTGACAGGTCCCGAGATTGGCGCCGTTGAGGACGACAATACGCGCGTTTCCTGCCGCCACCTGGCTGGTACAGTTATAGGTGACACCCGCCATGATGTTGGCAGTCCCGCCATACTGGCCCCATTTGATCCCCGTCGCGACGCCCATATTGACCGTCCCGCCGACCAGATTGATCTGCAGGTTGGTGGGATTCTGCATGTAGGGCGCAATATTCATCACACCATTGGCCATGATAAATGGATTTGCGTTCAGGATACCCGACATGTTCAGCGAGCCGCCGCTGCCGATATCGATGCGATTTGCGATTGTGCCACCGGGGTAGACGTTCAAGGTCCCGCCAGCGCGAATATAAGCGCCAGAGACTGTCCCGCCATTCATGACAGTGCAGCTGTCACCCGCTTTGGCGAAAGAGAGATCGCTAGTTATACCGGACTGTACGACATAATTGACCATTGCACGGTTCTTCTTTTTCGATGAGTGAGACTATTTTTGTTCTGCATAAAAACTGATTGCAAATAAAAAACAATTCCATGCTTTAGTTTGGAAACAAAAAGAAACTCTTATACCCGATTTTTGTCTGATTCCCGGTTCGGGGTAACCTGAACTGTCTTTCTGGTTGGCGCATCGGGGCCTTGTCGTTGTGAGTGTGATCTTCAGCATGCACGCGCCTATGGAGCGGATGTGCGAAGGGCATGACAGGCTCAGTCCTGACCCAAGGGTGGCAAACACAGCACTGTCATGCTCTTTTCGCCCGATAAGACTGCGGACATCCGAACCTGAACCCTCCAGGACAATGTCGGGAGAGAAAGCCCGATTGCGTGTGATGTAGAAAATCAGCATCCGAGCTTGATTCACGCCGAGGGCCTGAGGCCCCCCGATTTCAGCGCAGGGCGGGGTTGTGCCCTCGATCGATGACGATAAGACGGGCACTGCAGCAGGACGATCGTATCTGCCGGTAATTCCGGCTCGTGGCCGTTCGAAGGGCATCACGATGTCCCCCCCCCCCGCATATCTCCTCCCGATTGGCGGGCGCGTTATCGGATCATCGTTATCCGGGGGAGAAGGAGCTCAGGAACACGTTAATCTCAATCAATGACGCGGTATGCAGGAAGCGCTTTTTCACTTTGGAGGGATGGCAAGAGAGATCAGCAATGATTTGTCATGATGTCTTGATGTCAGATTTAACGGTGTTTTTTCCCGCTGAATGATGCTCTGCTCACGAAACCGGCATAAAATGACGACTCTCAGGGTCCAAAAAACCTGTCGGTTTTCTTAAAAGACGGTCATCCGTCCACAGGGAGCTTGAGCCAGACATTGTCCTCTTCCGTCCTGCGCCTCTTTTCCGTCTGTTTTGCCGTGCCTTGTCTGGTCTCTGGCGCCTATGCCCAGGAGACGACATCCGTAGCGTCCTCCGGAGCGACGCCTGATGGCGCGCCAGCGCCCGCCGGGCTGGGAGCGATCAATGCAGGCCAGCAGCCCTCTGCCCTGACCCAGACGTCGTTATCCGAGCTTCACAAGGATACGACGGTTGCGCCCTTGCCGAAGCCCGAGGCAATTTTCGTCAATCCCTTGGGCGTCAATGCCTGGCTGCGTGAACGCGGCATCGCCATCCTGCTCGACAACACGAATGAAATGTCAGGCATGCTCAATGCCCCGACGAAAGGCCTTGGACTGCGTCAGGGCGCGAGTAATGCTGGCCAGTACTCGATGGAGAACGACATCGACTGGGAGCGTCTGGCAGGCTGGACCGGGTTCTCGACCCATGACGTGATCGTCGGGCGTTACGGTATCCCCGCCAGTCGCATGTTCGGTGACAACCTCAACCCCAGCCAGGAAATCTATGGCGGTGGCGGTAACGTGGTGGTCCATCTGGTTTATGCCTATGGCGAGGAAACACTGTTCAACGATCGTTTCGATGTGGCGGCCGGACGTATGTCCTTCCTGTCGGATTTCTCGGCCAATCCGCTCTATTGTAACTTCATGAACAACGCGTTCTGCGGCAATCCCAAGGCATCGAGCGACAATACCGCCCATGCCTCCTATCCCGATGCCAACTGGGCAGCTCGGTTCCGCCTGAGACCGACCGATAACACCATCTTCCAGTTCGGTGTCTACTTCACCCAGACACAGGCCATTTACGGCAATGCCCAGATGCGCACCGGCTTCAAGTTCAACGGCGCCACGATCGATGGTGAGGCCATGCCGGTCGAATTCATCTGGGAGCCGCGTTTTGGCCACGACCATTCCCTGCCGGGCCATTACAAGGCGGGCTTCGCCTACGATACGGCGGACCACAAGGACAATTATTACGACGGCAATGGCAATCCCTTTGCCCTGAGCGGGCTCAAGCCACGCAATGTACACGGCGCCTGGGCGGCCTGGGGGCTGGTCGACCAGATGGTGTATCATCATCCGGGCCAGGCGCCCGATGCCGGTGTGACCCTGATCGGAGCCGCCTATTTCAACAAGGCCCAGACCTCCACCCGCGCGGACCAGCTTTCACTTGGTGTGCTTGATCGCGGCTTCTGGAAATCGCGCCCGCTCGATGCAATCGGCGTCAATTTTTCCTGGACCCATGTTTCCGACGATCTGACGCGCTCGCAGCGTCTCTATGCAGCGCAGGGTCTGCCCTTGCCCAACGGGTCGCTCTTCCCGCAGACCAGCGCCTATGTGGTTGAAGCGACGTATCAGATTCATGTGCTGCGCGGGGTCACCTTCGCGCCCGATTTCCAGTATTATTTCAATCCTGGTGGACAAAAGCAGCTTCGGGATCAGGCGATGCTGGGCTTCAAGAGCCATATAGAAATCTTCTGAAAAATTGCCGGGCGAAACCCGGCACCGCTTTCGATTGTTGCATGTGCCCTCACAGGTTGCAGCGCTGCACGATCGAAAGAGACATTCATGACTCATGAATTGCCCGCCCTCGCCAGAGAGCTTTCCCCGCAAGGGCCCCTCGATGGGTTCTGGCCCATCGAGGATTATGCTGCTCTTGGTGACGGGCGCTGCGTCGCCTTGCTGGCGCCCGATGGCAGCGTGGACTGGCTCTGCGTTCCCAATATCGACTCCCCGCCCATGTTCGACCGGTTGCTGCATCGCCCCGGCGGTTTCTTTCAGATCCGACCTGTGGGCGCCTTCAAGGCCACCCGCCGGTACCGTGAAGACAGCAACGTGCTGGAAACCCTGATCGAAACCGAGACCGGTACGGCCCGTCTCACGGAATCACTGAACAGCACCTTTGCCGGACGTCTGCCCTGGACCGAATTTGCGCGCCGTATCGAGGGAATTTCGGGCCGGATGACGTTCATCGTGCGCTTTCGCCTCGGCACGCGCTGCGGCACAGTGGCTCCCTGGATCCAGTCCACCCAGAATGGCAATATCTTTCACGTGGGCTCCGTGCTGGCGCATATGGTTCATACGCCCAACATGCGTATCCTGCGCGAGGAGGACGAGGCGATCGAAGCCGAGATCGTCGTGGGGGAGAAAACCCATGCCCTCGTGGCGCTCGTCGCCACCGAGAACGAGCCACTGGCCGTGCCCTCCGTGGAGGAGATCGACGGACGTATCGAGACCAGCGATGCCGCGTGGCGCTGCTGGGCACATTCCTTGCATTACGAGGGCCCGTATCGGGAGCAGGTTCGGCGTAGCGCTCTGGCGCTCAAGCTGCTGCTTTACTCATCGAGCGGCGCCATCGCCGCAGCGGCCACGACCTCGCTGCCCGAGCGACTGCGCGACGGAAAGAACTGGGATTACCGCTATGCCTGGATACGCGACGCCGCCTATGTGGCCAACGCGTTCCTCCGGCTGGGTGCCGTGGCCGAAGTGAAGGCCGCGCTGGCCTGGCTTGTGCATCATCTGGGCGAGGAAGGTCCTCTCGTGATGTATGGACTTTCAGGCCAGAAGGTCGAGGACGAGATCATCTACGACGAGGTCGAGGGGTATCGCGGGATCAAGCCCGTGCTCAGCGGCAATCGCGCCTCCGGGCAGCACCAGCACGGTATCTACGGCGATATATTCGAGACGGCTGCGCTCTTTGTGTCGCGTGGCAATCTGCTGGACCAGAAGACGGCACAGCTTCTGGCGGATCTGGCCGATCGCTGCGCCGATCACTGGCGTCAGAAAGATGCCGGTATATGGGAACTGACTGAGGACCAGCATTACACCATGTCCAAGATCAGTTGCTGGCAGGCGTTGGATCGCGCCTGCCAGATGGCCCAGCGCGGGCATCTGTCCAAGGACCGCGCCCCGCGCTGGGCGCGCGAACGCGACCGTATTCTGGACTGGATCGACAGTGAGTGCTGGTGCGAGAAGCGCAAGGCCTATCTCTTCTATCCAGGGTCTGAGGGGCTCGATGCCTCGATTGCTCTGGCCGTGCCTTTCGGGCTCGATCGCAAGGAGCGCATGCTATCCACGCTCAGGGCCATACGCGAGGAGCTGGGCCATGGTCCGTTCCTGTTCCGCTACACCGGGATGAGGGAAGAAGAGGGGGCCTTTCTCGCCTGTTCCTGCTGGATGGTCGAGGCACTCTCCCTGCTGGGCGAACAGGATGAGGCCGAGAAGCTTTACGCCGCTTTTCTGGAACGCCTCCCCCGTAATACCGGTGTGATTGCCGAGATGATCAACCCCGAGACAGGCATGTATCTGGGGAATACGCCGCAAGGTCTGAGCCATCTGGGCGTGATTCATGCGGCTTGCGCATTGGCGGGCAACAAGATGAAGGCGTTCGATCTATCCTGAAAACCGGCCGGGCGGCACCCCGCCCGGCGGCTATAACGTGGAGGCCTCTTGTCTGGGGCATCGACGTCATGCGGGGCCCCTCGAACCGCGGGGCCATGAGGGAGCCGAATGACCCAAAGGAGTATGGGAATCGACCCACGGACGCCTCGGTCGAGAAGGGGGCGTCCGGGAAGAACCATCCTTCGAGCGATCGGCTGTCGCGGCTGCGATCCTTCTTTCTGGGCAGACGTGCCTAAGCTTTGCCAGGATAAAACGATTCCTGCCCGGACAGGCGTTGCGGGGCCTCAGTCCAGCCCCGCCATGTGCCACGCCTCACGTGCCAGCGTCAGCGCACGCAGCCGGGCCTCGGGCGCATAGATCGGCGCGCTGATCATCAATTCGTCAGGAGCATGGCGCGCGGCAAAGGCTGCCATGCCCTCCGCGACCTGTTCCCTGGTTCCGATCAGGCTCGTCGCCTGCACCGTGTCCAGCTGCTGGCTGATCTCGCGGGACCAGGGAAGGTCCTCGGGCAGAATGGGGGGCAGCACGCGACCGGGACGGCCCTGGCGGAGGGCTGCGACGAAAAGACGACGGGAGGTTGCCAGATAATCGGCCTCCTCAGCCGTATCGGCAGCGATCACGTTCATGGCCAGCATGACATGAGGCGCTGCGAGATGGGCCGATGGCCGGAAACTTGTACGATAGAGATCGATCGCCTGTTCCATCATCTGCGGCGCGAAATGCGATGCGAAAGCAAAGGGAAGACCGAGAGCCGCAGCGAGCTGGGCAGAGAACAACGACGAACCGAGCAGCCAGACGGGAATATCGGCCCCGGCACCCGGCGTGGCCACAACCCCGTTCGGGGCGCCGTAAGGCGTGAAGTAGGCCATGAGCTCCTGCACGTCATCGGGGAAACGCTCTGCATGATCGCCGTGACGCCGAAGCGCGCGCATTGTGCGCTGGTCCGAGCCGGGGGCGCGGCCCAGGCCCAGATCGATACGACCGGGGAAGAGGGCTTCGAGCGTGCCGAACTGCTCGGCAATGACGAGCGGGGCATGATTGGGCAACATGATGCCTCCGGCGCCGACACGCATGCGCTGGGTGGCAGCGGCCAGATGACCGATAACCACGCTTGTCGCGGCGGAGGCGATGCCCGGCATGGCGTGATGCTCGGCCACCCAGTAGCGATGATAGCCAAGCGCTTCGGCATGGAGCGCCTGATCGCGCGACTCCAGCAGGGCTTCCCTGACGGTGCCATCGTCACGGATGAAGGAGAGATCGAGGACGGAGAGCGGTATCATCCTCCCGATATGGGGAGGGGTAGCTCGTCGTCAAAGAGGTCTGGTCTGAAGCCCCTCCGGGCCGGCTTCTGCAAGGGGCCAGACGACCAGCGAAAGTCGCATTCCTCTTTCCTCTGCGCGCTATGCCTCATGATGGCAGTCTGGGCGAGGCCGGTACGGGGCGGGATCAGGCTTGAGGGGGCGGCTTGGGGAGCTCATCCCCGCGAGCCTCATCATTCCTGGGCGTGGTCTGTGATGTGCGCTCAGCCTCCTCCTCTTCCAACAGCGTTTCGATGGCGGGGCTCGCGCTGCTGCGCGTGTAGATGGGGGTAGGGGCCGCGCTATGGGCGGCTTCCATGAAGCGATCGGCCAGAGCGCCATAAAGCGCCTGCTTGCAGATCATGCGCGATACACCGAAGGCGAGGAAGGAGGTGGCCATGAGCGCCAGGGTGACCTGCTGGTTGTCGCACATCTCCATGACGATGACGGTGGCGGTCAGAGGGGCCTGCACCACTGCCGAGAAATAGGCGACCGTTCCCAGAAGTACCACGGCACCGGCTGTCGTATGGGGGAGATATTGCTCGATCCAGCCCCCGATCCCCGCACCGACGGAAAGGGAGGGCGCGAAAAGCCCGCCAGGAATGCCGGAGCAATAGGATACGACGGTGGCGATGAACTTCAGTACGAAGAACGAGGCCGGGTAGTGCTCGGACCCGTCGATGATGGCGCGCGCCTGGGTGTAACCCGTACCATAGGTCGCGCCATGCGACACAATCCCGAGCCCTGCCAGAACCAGACCGCACAGGGCGGCGAAGGCAACGGGCCGCGCCTTGATGAGCGCGCCGAGCCGTCCCGGTATGCCCTTGGAAAAGCGGATCAGCAGGGCCGAGAAGGTGCCGCCTGCGACACCGCCAACAATGCCGCAGGTGAGCACGGCAATCCAGGCCGTCCCGATGGGCACATCCACATCGGTATGACCGAAATAGGAGTAATTTCCCACGAGCGCGATGGCCGTGACACCTGAGAGCACGACGCCGGTCAGCATCGTGCCCGAGGTCTTCTGCTCGAAGGAATGCGATAATTCCTCGATGGCGAACACGATCCCTGCGAGAGGTGTGTTGAACGCGGCCGAGACACCCGCAGCGCCACCAGCCAGAATGGCCCCGCGTCGCGCAGCCACGCTGGATGTCCCCAGAAGGCGCGAGAAGCCATGCATGATGGCTGCCCCTACCTGCACGGTCGGTCCTTCGCGGCCGATTGAGGCGCCGACCAGCAGCCCGAAACAGGTGAGGATGATCTTGGCAAAGGCAATACGCAGCGACAGCACGCGATTGACGATCGAGAAATTCTCGATGTGCAGGGTGGCGATTGTCTGCGGAATGCCGCTTCCCTGGGCCCCGGCGAAGAACCGGCGTGTGAGCCAGGTCGAGAGCGCCAGACCGGCGGGAACAACCACCAGCATTACGTAGGGGTCCCAATGGAGCAGGCGTCCGCGCGCGCGCGCGGCCCAGTCTGCCGTCCCGGCAAAGGCCACGGCTACCACGCCTACAAGAATGGCACCCAGCCAATACGTCAGGGTGCGCCGCCATTGCGAGGTGGTTCGGCGGGCGGAACGGCGAAGATGCTGTATCCGGTTCTTCTGACGCAATGCGGTGCTGGGGCGCATGAAGTCTCGCCTGTCTGGTGATCGGGAGGCACCGACCGATGGGGGATGCTCCTGCCAGCACACCGGGCAACTGGTCAAGAAACGACTGATCAGGAAACTCTTTTCCGAGGAGAACGTAACGGGCGTGACCCTGTCGGGTTCACCCGCCCCGGCTCAGGCCAGAACCGGTATCCCGGTCTGTTTTGCTTTTTCCTCGGGCTCAACGTGAATATGGATGATGGCGCGGCCGATATGGCGGCGCAGCGCATGTTCCACGCGATCGCAGATATCATGCGAGGCCGACACGCTCATGGCACCCGGAACGACCAGATGGAATTCGATGAAGCTGACACTGCCCGCTGTGCGCACCCGGATATCATGCGCCTCGATCGCGCCTTCCGCATGTTCGGAAATCACGGCACGGATCATCTGGAGCGTGTCGGAATCGGGGGCCTCGTCCATGAGGCCGGCGATGGAATGCTTCATCATGTCAAAGCCGACGCGCAGCACGTTGAGCGCCACGAGCCCGGAGAGAATGGCATCGAGGCGCGCATAGCCGGTCAGCGGAATGAAGGCGATCCCGACAACCAGAACGACCGTGGTCCAGACGTCGGAGATCACATGCCGCCCGTTAGCGGTCAGCGCAGGGGAGCGGCGCAATGTACCCTGACGCACCAGGATCAGGCCCCAGACCAGATTGACCACCCCGCCCAGCGCGTTGAACGCGATGCCGCGCCACGGGGCGATCTCGATATTGGGAGCGAGCCAGCTCTTCCACGCCACCCAGGCGATACCGATTGCCGTCAGGACCACGAGCACAGCCTCGGTCACGGCCGAGAGATACTCGGCCTTGTCATGGCCATAGGTGTGATTGTCATCGGCGGGGCGCTGCGCGACTTTCAGCGCCCAGAGCGCACCGATGGCAGCGGCGACATTGATGATCGTCTCGAGCGCGTCAGAAAGCAGCGCGGCGCTGCCGCTCACGCGCCAGGCAATATATTTGAGACTGAGCGCAACAAGGCTGACCGCCAGAGACATCCAGCCGAAGGCCGTTTTTTCCGGCTGTTTCAGCATGACGCGCCGGTTCCGCAGGAAACGGCCCCGCCGGGCGCACCGCAGGGGAAAGCCACACCAGGCGCCTCGATCTGGAAGGTGGCATGACCGATCCTGAAGCGCTTCGACAGCATGCTTCCCGCTGCACGCAGAAGCGCGTCATGGGCGGAGAGCGGCGCTTCGCTGACCAGATGCACGGTCAGGGCGGTTTCGGTTGTGCTCAGGGACCAGACATGCAGATGATGAAGATCCTCGACCCCGTCTAGGCCGCGCAAGGCGGCCGATACCTCCTCGAGGCTGATCTGCTCCGGGACGCCATCGAGTGCCATATCAAGCGATGCCCGCAACAGCGACCAGGTGCCGAAAATGATCGTCAAGCAGACGATCAGACTGACGATGGGGTCGAGAATGGTCCATCCGGTCATCATGATGATGAAGCCCGTCACGACGACGGCCAGAGACATCAGCGCATCAGCGGCCATATGCAGGAAGGCACCACGCAGATTGAGGTCATCCTTCCCGCCGCGCATGAAGAGGAGCGCCGTCCCCCCATTCACCAGAATGCCGCCTGCGGCCACAAGCATGACCACGCGCCCGGCCACCTCGCCGGGATTGGCCAGGCGCGTCACGGCCTCCCAGATGATCCCGCCCGTGACGAGCAGGAGCAGAACGGCATTGCCCAGAGCGGAGAGAATGGTCGACCGTTTGAGGCCATAAGTGAAGCGTGCGGAGGGCGCGCGTCGCGCCAGGCTGTGCGCGAGCCATGCGGCGCCCAGACCGAGCACATCGGAAAGATTATGTCCGGCATCCGAGAGCAGTGACAGGGAGTGCGCCAGAATGCCCCAGACGGTCTCAGCGACGATATAGGCGATATTCAGCCCCATGCCGATGAGAAAGGCCGATCCATAACTTGCCGGAGCATGAACATGATTATGGCCCGGGCCATGGTGATGGCCATGCGCGCCATGATCATGGCCGTGATGATCATGGCCGTGATGGTCATGGTCTTCGCCCTCTTGCGCATGATCGCCGGACTCGGCGTGGTCATGGGCCGTATGGGCATGGGCGTGATCACGGCAGGCATGCGTTTCACCCGTACGGGCGTGATCATGGGGGCCGTGATCCCTGTTGGAATCATGGGCGCATGGGTTTTCGGCCATGGGGGCGCCTTCGGTGAGTCGTCGTCAGACCGTTCCTATACGGCATCGGGCGCTTGAAAGCCAAGGTTCGGCGGCATGGGGCTCTGCGGCGCCTGTCGTAGTCTAACATGTAGTAGTTAAGGTGCTGGAACCGCTCAATATATACAAAAAGTCACAATATATCAAACTATGCTTATGGTTTGAGGATATTAAACAGTCATTAATATAGATTGATTGATAACGAAATGATTATTCATGAACACATGCTCTCTAATCTTGCGGGAAAGGGTTTGTCATGAAAATCGTCAATTTCGTTATTGAATTATCAGTCCGGCTGGGTTGGTATGCGGAGCGCCACCGAGGGTGCGCAAATGTTGACGATATTGTAACAGCTGGATGACCTGGGGATTTTTTCCCTTCCGGCTGCCGCTTGCTTTCTGGTTGGTTCTGACATGTCCGGGTGTTTGTCGATTACTGCTCATGACTTTCGCTTTGCGGCAGGAGTGTACGCGTCTCCTCGACTGATGCGGCGTGTTGTTCCGGCAGTTCAGGCATGAGCCCCACTGAGCCGCGGCATTCAGGGGGGAATGCAGGAACGGATCTCGCACTCCCGGAGAGGGGGGATCGGAATCTTCGTCGCCGCAATGACAAGAACAAGGACTTCATGATGCGATCAGCGCGCTTTTCCCTTACTGGCATGATGCTGACCGCCATGCTTTGCGGGTCTTCTGCGCTGGCTTCAGAGCCACTCCCCTATGCGCCCATGAACCCCGCCCGCATGTCGGAGGTTATTCGCACGCTGGCCTCCGATCCCTTCGAGGGGCGGGCGCCCGGGACGATCGGGGCAATCAAGACGGTGAACTACCTCGTTGCCCAGTTGCAGGCGATCGGGCTGGAACCTGCTGGCGAGAATGGCGGCTGGACCCAGGAAGTGCCGATGATCCATACCAAGATCGCGCCGGACTCCATTGCCCAGTTCCGTATTGGATCGGATCGATCCATCGATTTCCATCAGGCCAGCGAAATCTATCTGACCACGAGTGTGCCCTCCTCCCGGATCGAGATCACCGAGGCCCCCCTCGTCTTTGTCGGTTACGGCGTGAATGCCCCCGGCCGCGACTGGGACGATTTCAAGGATGTGGATCTGAAGGGCAAGATTGCTGTCATCCTGATCAATGATCCGGATTTCAGGGCGAAGCCGGGTGAGCCCGTGGCGGAGCGTTTCGGCGGGCGCGGCATGACCTATTTCGGGCGCTGGACCTACAAGTATGAGGAAGCGGCTCGACGCGGTGCCGTGGGCGCGCTGATCATCCATGATACAGAGGCCGCGTCTTATCCCTGGAGCACCGTGATCGCGCCAGGTGGAGAGACTTTCGATCTTGATCGCAAGAATGCCGACCAGACGCTCGTTCTCAAGGGCTGGGTGGAGGGCAGGGCGGCCCATGACCTGTTTGCCCGTGCGGGGTTGGATCTCGACAAGCTGAGCGAACAGGCGCGGCGTCCCGATTTCAGGCCGGTCATTCTCCCCAGGGCGACGCTGACAACGCGGCTTGAGGTCGAGACGCAGCACATGCAGAGCCGCAATGTTCTGGCCAAGCTGCCCGGCACGACCCACCCGGAGGAGACGATCATTTATGGCGCGCACTGGGATGCGTTCGGCAAGAGCAAGGGACCGCATGGCGATACGATGATCCGCCACGGGGCGATCGATGACGCCTCAGGGGTTGCGGCGGTGCTCGAAATTGCGCGTGCCTTCAAATCCGGACCGGCCCCGGAGCGTACTATCCTCTTTGCTGCCTGGACGGCGGAGGAGCGCGGTCTGCTCGGCTCCACCTGGTATGCCGAGCACCCGCTCGTCTCTCTGCCCAAGACCGTCGCCAATTTTACCATCGATGTGCTGCAGATGGCTGGCATGTCGCACAATGCCTTTCTGGTGGGCGCAGGGCAGGACAGTCTGCAGGATGATTTCGTCACGATTGCAAAATCGCAGGGACGTGTGACCCAGCCGGAGGCCCTGCCCGAGCGAGGCGCCTTCTATCGCGCGGATCATCTGCCTTTTGCGCGGGCGGGCGTGCCGGTTCTGCCGATCATGGATCTGGCGGGTTATCCCGACCTCGTGAAGGGCGGCGTGCCCGCCGGGCGCAAATGGCTTGAGGGATATATGGTCTGTTACCACCAGCCATGCGACTCCTGGAGCGCGAGCTGGGATCTGCGTGGTGCGGCTGAGGACGCGGCTGCACTCTATGAAGTTGGACGCAGCCTCGCTTTTTCGCGCATGTGGCCTGTGTGGAAGCAGGGCTCGGAATTCAAGGCGGTTCGCGATCGTACCGAGGCCGAGCGCCCGGCTCTGTAAGGATTGGGGGACTGCCGGGCGCGTCCCGGCCCCCTGTCCGCTCGCGCGCACGCTGCTATTCTTCTTGACAAGCAACCCCTGGGCATGACTTCCAGCCGGGATGATCCGGCTTACCGAACTCAGGCTTCCGCTCGACCACGATGACACGGCACTGCGCGCCGCCATCGTCACGCGTCTTGGCATCGACGATTCCGCCTTGCACGACTTCACCATGGCCCGTCGCGGCTATGATGCGCGAAAGCGCGGGCGCATCGTGCTGGTTTACAGCGTCGATTGCGTGGTTGACGACGAAGCTTCTCTGCTCGCCCGTCACGAAAACACCCCCTCCATCATGCCCAGCCCCGACACGCAGTATGTGTTGCCCACGGCAAGCCCGGGTGCGTTACGCCCGGTTGTGATCGGTGCCGGGCCTTGCGGGGTCATGGCAGCGTTGATTCTGGCGCAGGCAGGGCTGCGCCCCATCGTGATCGAGCGCGGAAAGATCGTGCGTGAGCGCACCATCGATACCTTTGCCCTGTGGCGTCGGTCCGAGTTGACGCCCGAGAGCAATGTCCAGTTCGGCGAGGGCGGGGCCGGGACGTTTTCTGACGGCAAGCTGTATAGCGGCGTAAGCGACCCACGCCACCTTGGCCGCAAGGTGATGGAGGAATTCGTCAAGGCCGGGGCGCCCGAAGAGATCCTCTATGTCTCAAAGCCTCATATCGGCACGTTCCGCCTTGTTTCCATGGTCGAACATATCCGTGCCGAGATCGAGGCGCTGGGCGGGGAGTATCGTTTCGGTGTGCGGGTAGATGGGCTGGTAACCGAAGGAGACCCCCGCAGACTCACGGGTCTGGTGCTCTCTGACGGTACGACGCTCGAAACTGACCGCGCCATTCTGGCGGTGGGGCATAGCGCGCGCGATACGTTCGAGATGTTGCGCCAAGCGGGCGTACCGATGCAGGCCAAGCCCTTCTCGATCGGTGTACGGATCGAGCATCCGCAATCGCTGATCGATTGCGCGCGATTTGGCGATCAGGGAGGGCATCCGCTTCTGGGCGCCGCTGACTACAAGCTGGTACATCATGCCAGTAATGGTCGTGCCGTCTACTCCTTCTGCATGTGCCCCGGAGGGACCGTTGTGGCGGCGACTTCGGAGCCCAACCAGGTGGTGACCAATGGCATGAGCCAGTACTCGCGTGCCGAGCGCAACGCGAATGCTGGGATCGTGGTCGATGTGTCGCCGGAGCGCGACTACCCCGATGATGTTCTGGCGGGCGTTGCCTTCCAGCGTCACTGGGAGCGGGCAGCCTTCATCGCCGGAGGCGGTGACTACAAGGCGCCTGCGCAGCGTGTGGAAGATTTCCTAGTCGGTCGACCGTCCACCACGCTGGGCGACGTTGTGCCCTCCTACAAGCCGGGTGTTACCCCTACCGATCTGTCTCTCTGCCTACCGGATTTTGCCGTGCAGGCCATTCGTGAGGCGCTGCCGGCTTTCGAGCGCAAGCTCAAGGGTTTCTCGATGGGCGACGCCGTGCTGACCGGCGTCGAAACGCGAACCTCATCCCCCATTCGTCTGCCCCGTACCGCCGAGGGACAGAGCCCCGGATTGATCGGGCTTTTCCCTGCCGGTGAGGGTGCAGGGTATGCGGGCGGTATTCTTTCGGCCGGGATCGACGGGATCAGAGCGGCGGAATGGGTCATAGGGGCGCATGATACGCGCCAATCAATCGGCTGATCCACGGGGTGCCTTGATGAGTGCCGCGTAATTTCTCAGCAAAAAATCTTTCCGGGACCGTTATTATTTGGTGAGCGCTCATAAAAGTTTCGTAAAATCCGGATAATATCCTCATAAAACCGTCAACGACTGGCGCCGTTGCAGGCTTGTTCCTCTTCCGTGGAGACAAGCATCATGACGCTCATCGATCCCCGCTCGCGCTATCCGCGCCCGCCCTTCGACATTCAGCCGCAGGAATTTCCCGGCGTTTCCGCCAAGATGAAGCCCCAGCCCGATTATGGCGACGAAAGCTACCGTGGTAGCGCGCGGCTCAAGGGGCTTGTTGCCCTGATCACAGGCGGTGATTCCGGCATCGGCCGCGCCGTTGCTGTGGCGTTCGCCAAGGAGGGGGCCGATATCGCGCTCTCTTATCTCGAGGCCGAGCAGACCGATGCACAGGATATCGCGGCCTCGGTCGAGAAGGCCGGCGCGCGCTGTCTGCTTCTGCCGGGCGATATTCGCGAAAAACCTGTTTGCGAGAAGCTGGTCAGTGAGACGGTCGAGGCGTTTGGCGGGCTGGATATCCTGGTCAATAACGCAGCCTTCCAGCATCCGCGGGAGAACTTCCTCGAAATCGAGGACGAGGAATGGCGTCGTCACTTCGATACCAATGTCCACGCCATGTTCTACCTGACCAAGGCCGCATTGCCGCATCTCAAGCCGGGCGCATCGATCATCAATACGTCGTCGGTCAATACGCGTACGCCAATGCCCATTCTTATTCCCTATTCCATGACCAAGGCTGCCATCGCCAATTTCACGGTCGGGCTTGCCGGGAGTCTCGTGGAAAAGGGCATAAGGGTGAATGCAGTGCTTCCAGGCCCGATCTGGACCCCGTTCATCGCAACCGGCATGCCACCCGAGCAGCACAAGGATTTTGGATCTCAGGCGCCGATGGGCCGTCCGGGTCAGCCCGCCGAACTGGCTGGCGCCTATGTCTACCTGGCTGATCCTAATAACAGCTACACAACAGGTGCGCTCCTCCCTGTGCATGGCGGCATGCCGCAGCTTTAGCCCTGCGGATCTCTCAAGTCCGAAATATGCCCGATGCGTAATGAGGCGTATCGGGTATTTTTTTGGGAGCGTGATGGCATGTCGTCTGTTCACGGAATGGGACAGGCGAGACAGAAAACTCGACGCGGCCCCGCATCGTTGCGTTGACCTAACGTTAAACGCGATATCGCCCGGCCCAGCCGTTTTTGACATAATTCCTCATTATATAACGTTTGTCGTTTCGGAACCATGTTGGTAAGTCATGCTCAAGAAAGCGAGAGGATGACGTCAAAGGTCAGGGAGAGCGTATCCCCGGTCGTTGTGTCTCTTTTCGCCACGAATTCTGCGCTTTGGAAGTATTCGCGATTATTATTGAATAAATCGTCGCGATCTCACGCCCTGCCGTCGCGGTTATGGCGCCAATGCGCATTCAGAGCATTGAAGGATTCTGAGAATGGCGACAAAAATTACCGGTACGTGGTCTGCCGTTCTTAATGACCGTGGCGTGACTGTCTATCAAAGTGGCGGTGTGACCTATGATGGACCCGTGCAGCTCACAGGCGCAGCGACGCTTTATGTGACGAGTGGCGCCGTGGCGTCAGGCGTCACGAATTCCGGCAATATTCCCAACGTTGTCGTGTCATCCGGCGGCACTCTGCTCAGCTCAACCATCGTGAATGGCTATGTCTCTGCCTTGCAGGGCGCCACGACCAGCAGCAACATGTTCAGCTCCGACCCGGTCTATTTCTTCAGCGGGGCCTCGTCGATCGGGGATAGTTTCTACGCGGGTCCCGGTTATGGTGCCGACACAGCCTATTTCAGTGCCGGATCCGTGGTGAGCAACGCCGTTACGCTATCCGGTGGCCCAATGGTTTTCAATTCGGGTGCGACCGTCAATGGCGTTACCGTCTCCGCAGGTGGCGTTGTGACGTTCAGCGCGGGCTCGGTGGTGTCCAATCTGTCGATTCAGCCTGGCGGTTCGGCATTTATCAGCACTGTCATGAGCACGCCCCACACCACGCCACCGGTCATGCCCTCCAGTAACGTCACCACTGTGACAGGTACCTGGTCCGCCGTCATGAGTGGCGGCAAGACGGTCTATGTGAGCGGGACAGGAGCGAAGCTTGAAGCACCGCTGCGCCTGAATGGCGGGACACTCTACATCATGAGCGGTGCCGTCGTGTCCGGTCTGCTTGCCTCGGGTGGCTATCCGACGATCTCGGTCTATAACGGGGGAACGCTGCTCAATTCCCAGGTGCATAATGGCTATGTCACGATCGCCAGCGGCGGTGTCACCAGCGGCAATCTGATGAACTCGAACCCGATGACCTATTCTTCCGGCGCGAGTTCGGTCAACGACATCTTTCTCAATAGCGGTTATGGCGCCGACACGGTCACGGCGCTTAACGGTGCAACGCTGATCAATCCCCAGATATCGGAAGGCGCTCCCGTAGTGGTCAGCAGCGGGGCGACCATCATCAACCCGGCTGTAACTTCGGGGGGGCAGCTATCGATCTATGGTGGCACTGCCACGACCTGCTTCCTTTCCGGAGCCCGTATCGAAACACCCCAGGGACCGGTAGCCGTCGAGACTCTCACTGCCGGGCAGCAGATCATCGTCTATCGCGACGAATATCCCTGCATCGAGACGATTATGCGCGTCAGCAAAGGACAGGCTATCGTCGAGAATGTGCGGGAAGACGATCTTGCCGGTTATCCGGTCCGGATCTGTGCGCATAGCCTCGGACGTGATCTTCCCGATAGCGATCTGCTCGTTACGGCTGAACATTGCCTCTACTTCGCCGGCGGCTTCATCCCAGTCCGTATGCTCGTCAACGGGGAATCCATTCGTTACGAACGCGCGCTGAGGCAGTATGACTACTACCATGTCGAACTCGCGACCCATGGCATTATCCGCGCGAACAAGGTGCTGACTGAAAGCTACCTCGACACGGTCTCAAGACTTGGGGAGGGTCAGAATGGAGAAGCCCCGTCTTATAGGCGCTGGGCAACCCATGGCGCTGCGCCCCTGCGGACTGATCGTGACTTCGTCGAGCCGATCTATGATGAGATTCTGGCGCGCTGTGGTTCCTCGGCACGCGAGGATTCACGGGTCGAACACGAACACGATCTGCATTTGCTGACCGATGAAGGGCTGCGTATCGATCTGAAGCGCCGGGCGGGAAACCATTTCCTGTTCACGCTGCCGCCGGGCATCGCGCGTGTACGGTTGGTGTCACGCAGCGCACGACCATGCGATACATATGGGTCATTTGTGGATGATCGTCGCAGGCTGGGCGTTCTGGTCGGTGAGGTCACACTTTATCGCTCGGACGCAGCTCATGCGATACGCAGCCATCTCGACGGCGCGGACCTGCCGGGCTGGGACGAGGGACCGGAGCAGGGATGCCGCTGGACCTCGGGCTACGCGACCCTTCCAATCGACCATGCTGATGAATGCGCGGCCGCGATGCTGTCGATCCACGTCCTCGCTGGCGGGCCTTATCGTGAATCCCCCCGGCGCGGCGGGGTGCTTCACCCCATCATGTGACGCTGGTTTGTCAGCACCCAGAGCGTACCGCCCACCATCAGCACGACGATCAGCAGCGAGAACAGGATAAGCTGCAGATCGTCGCGATGGGAGCGCGACAGATCGATGTGCAGGAAAAACCGGAAATGCACGATGACCTGCACGAGTCCTGCGACAGCGATGACCCAAATCAGGGCACCGGGGGAGAACAACCCCAGCATGACCCCGGCGAATGGAATGGCGGAAAGCAGGATGGCGGATGCGAGCCCGATAATATAGCCGTGCAACTCCTGCCGGCGTTCCGCAGCATGATCATCGTTCATGACAGAACTCCCAGCAGATAGACGATCGAAAAAATTCCGATCCAGACGATATCCAGAAAATGCCAGAACAGGGCGAGGCGCATGAAGCGCGTCTGCACCAGCGGGTCGAGGCCGAACTTCGCGACCTGGGCGAACATGATCACCATCCAGATACAGCCGCTCGTCACATGCAACCCATGGGTCCCAATCAGCGCCCAGCTTGCCGAGAGCCAGCCCGACCGCGAGGGCACACCGCCTTTTGACGCCATGGTGAAGAAGTCGTGCAGCTCGAGCGACAGGAAGGCCAGGCCGAGCATCAGGGTGACGCCAAACCAGAACAGCGTCTTTGCGGTCGATCGGTCATAGCGCATCGCAAGTGTTGCAAGGCCGCATGTGAAGCTGCTGAGCAGCAGCGCTACAGTCTCCCAGGCTGCCGAACCGAGATCGAAGAGCTCGTGCGGACCCGGCCCCCCTGCGAGGGAATGGCCCATCGTTGCGTAGGTGGCGAACAGCATCGAGAAAATGATGAGGTCGCTCATGAGAAAGACCCAGAAGCCAAAAAGCGCCTCCTCTGCCTCGGAGCGCGCAGCTTCCTTGCGGGACTCGGGCGCCGCATTGCTCATGCGAATACCGATATGGCTCGGACCCTTGCCGTGTATTGCCTGCGCCATCACACGGGCTCCCTGACCAGGCCGCGATTGGCGGCAGTGAACATCGCGTCATTGGCGATGGCTGGGCTCTCACGCAGCGTCAGCAGCCAGCGTTCTTCTGTCTCACGTATGTCGGCGGCGGGGATGATCCGGAACGTATCGCGGTTGAAGCTGCGAGCGATGATCGCTCCGAAAAACACCCCTGCGCCCAACAGCACAGCCCACCAGACATGCCATGTCAGGGCAAAGCCGAAGATCCCACTTGCCACACAGCACACAAAGCCAACCGGTGTGTTCGAGGGGAGTTCGATATCGTAATAATGTTCCGGTGCACGCCAGGCCGTATGCTGCTTTTTGGCCTGATGGAACGCATCGACACTGTCGATCTGCGGAATGAGCGCGAAATTATACTCTGGGGGTGGGGCGGCAATCGACCATTCCAGAGTACGCCCGTTCCATGGATCGCCCGCCGGTACGGCAAGGCTTTGGCGGTCACGTATGCTGGTCCAGAGCTGGATCACCATACTGGCCAGTGCACAAAGCACGAGCAGCGCGCCGAAGAGGGCGACCCAGAGATAAGGCCGATAGACGGCCTCGAAAAATTCCTGGCTACGACGGGGCATCCCCAGCGCCCCAACGATATAGAGCGGCATGAACGCCAGGATGAAGCCTCCAACCCAGCAGCCGAAGATGATCCGTCCCCAGCCCTCGTGCAGGCGGAAACCGAAGGCCTTGGGAAACCAGTAATGATAGGCGCTCAGCATCCCGAAAAGCAGACCGGGGATCAGCATGTTGTGAAAATGGGCCACGAGAAAGAGCGTGTTGTGCACCTGATAATCGAAACCCGGATTGGCCAGCATGACGCCCGTGGCGCCACCGACGACGAACAGCACCATGAAGGCGCAGGCATAGAGCATGGGCACGCTGATGCGGATGCGCCCGCGCACCATGGTCAGAAGCCAGTCATAGACTTTCACACCGGTCGGAATGGCGATGAGCATGGTGGCGATGCCGAAGATCGCGTTGACATTCCCGTCCTGCCCCATGGTGAAGAAATGATGCAGCCATACCGTAAAGGACAGCACGGCGATGGAGATCGTGGCCCAGACCAGTGAAGTGTAGCCATAGAGCCGCTTGTTCGAGAACGTGGCGATGGTTTCCGAATAGACGCCAAAGGCGGGCAGGATCAGGATGTAGACTTCCGGATGACCGAACAGCCAGAACATGTTGATGTAATTCATCATGTTCCCGCCCAGTTCATTGGTGAAGAAATGCATCCCCAGATAGCGGTCCATCGCCAGCATGAGCGTGGCGACCGTCAGCGGCGGCATGGCAAAAATCATCAGGATGGAAATACACAGAGCCGTCCATGCAAAAAGCGGCATGCGGAACAGGGTCATGCCCGGCGCGCGCTTCTTGTAGATGGTGACGGCAAAATTGATGCCCGTCATCGTGTTGCCGATCGAACTCAGTGTCAGAGCCCAGATCCAGTAATCAACTCCGACACCGGGGCTGAAAGAGAGCTCGGTATAGGGGGGATACCCAGTCCAGCCACCGGTCGAGAACTTGCCAATGCACAGTGAGATCATCATCAGCACCGCGCCCGCACTGGTCAGGCCGAGGCTGATGGAATTCATGGCCGGAAAGGAGACGTCTCGCGCGCCGATCTGAAGTGGCATGGCAAAATTGTAGATGCCGATCAGGAACGGCATGGCCATGAAGAAGATCATGATCGTGCCATGCGTGGTGAAAAGCTGCGCAAAATGCTCGGGCGGTATGAAACCGGGGTTGTTATAGGCGACGGCCTGTTGCGAGCGCATGACGGCTGCCTCGACCACAGCGCGCGCCAGCATCACGAATGACACCACTACATACATGATGCCGATGCGTTTATGGTCGACACTGGTCAGCCAGTCGGTCCAGAGCGATCTCCATCCCTTGATCCAGGTTACGAAGACCAGCACGGCCAGAGCGCCGAGCATTACCACCGAGGCGGCTCCCGTGGCGATGGCGCTGTAGAAGGGCAGGGCGTCATAGCCAAGATTGCCGAACAGAAAATGGCGCAAATGCTGATCTCCGGTCATGGAAGCGCTGTGTGGGCAGCGCGAGGGTCAGGCTCGATCAGCCAGGAGTATGGGGGACGGAAGTGAGGGGTTCCGAGGTGACAGTCATGGAGGGATCGTACCGACTGACGATGTCATGGAAGAAGTGAACCGGCACTTCCGAAAAGCTCGGCGTGGCTGCGCGCGGGTCATGCATCAATGTCTGCGCGGATTGGCGCCCGTTTTCCTGACGTCTCAGGAGAGCATAGGTGGCGGAATCCAGATGCAGGGTGCTGGCACGCGCCTGGGATAACCACTGCTCGAAATGATCAGGAGCCACCACATCGACGGCAAATTTCTGGTCCTGAAATCCCATCCCGTTAAACTGGGTGTTTTCGCCCAGATATCGCCCGGGGCGATCTGCCAGCAGATGCAATCGCGTGACCATTCCTGCCATGGCGTAGATCTGGCTGCCGAGCGAAGGAATGAGAAAGGACTGCATGGTCGCGTCAGAGGTCAGGCGAAACAGGACCTCGCGTCCCTGAGGTAGCACCAGATGATCCAGGCTCGCCACATGGGCGTCAGGATAGATGAACAGCCATTTCCAGTTGAGGGCGACCACATCGATGGTCATGGCCGGCTCGTCGTGAATGGCGCGGTCGGGGCTGTAGCGACGTTCCGGCCCCCAGACCAGCAGGGAGAAGGCGATGACCACGATGGCCGGGAAGCCCCAGACCAGAAACTCGAGGGGGAGTGCGAAATCCCAGTCCGGACGAAAGGTGGCCTTGCTGTTACTGGCACGATAATGCCAGAGGCAGAAAGGTACACCGATCAGTACAGGCAGGATGACCAGAGTGAGCCCCCCCACCAGCAGTCCGAACCAGTAACGTTGCAAGGCGGCAATGGGACCGGCCGGGTCGAGGAAGGAGATATGGTCAGTCTGGCACCCGGCGAGCAGGCACAAAGGTACAGCCATGGTCAGGGTCAGGCGAAGGGCGTGGAGGCCCTGACGCAGGGCCGACGTGGTCTGTATCGGTCTCGGCACGTGCTCTGGGTTCCATCGCAAGGGTTCGCCCAGAGTAACTCGCGATCGTGATCAGCGTTTCCCCGTTCCCATCTTAAAATGTCTTTTCATGTCAGCACCCATGAACGCGGAAGGCGCGCCTGTCCTGACGCAGGACTGATTTGCAGAGGGGGATTTCGGGGCTAAGATGGCGCTGAGGCAACCCGGACCGGACTCCCGCGTCTGAACACCAAGCCTGGTCGAACAAGAAGGAGGCGAAGGTCATGTTCCCACGTTCTTTTGCGGCTTTTGCCGCTTCAGTCCCGCTCTGCCTTCTTGCGGTTTCCGCCTATGCGGTACCGGGTGCCACAACGCCCATCACGCCTCAGGCCTCCGCGCCTGCCAGCAATGCGACGCCGGCCGAGGATTCGGCCATCAACTTCACGTTGCAAGAAGTGGGTGGTGGGCTCGGTTATGAGTGGGGAAAAGGCACGCTGCATCATAATGGCAAGGATTACGCGTTCGAGATCGGGGGCGGTGGTATTGCCTCCATCGGCTATATCGCGGTCAAGGGCACGGGCACGGTCAAGGATCTCACCCGTCTCGATCAATTCGATGGCACTTACTGGACAGTGAAGGCCGATGCGGCGATTGGCTCTGGCGTAGGGGCCGCAGTACTGGAGAACCAGTACGGTGTGAAGCTTGACCTAAGGATGTCGATCAAGGGCGCTCATGTCGGTGCCTCGGTCATGCGGTTGCGTTTTCGTCTGCTGCCGGACAAGACCGAGAAGCTCGCTGCTCAGTAGGCTTCCCCCAGGCAGAGATTTGAACGCATTCACTGACAAGCAAGGGTGACCCGGAATGGAAATGACCGGCTGGCGCGTCACGGGCGCGGCGCTGAGCTTCATCATCCAGCTGATCTTCATTGGCCGTGCACTCATGAGGCCGCATCGGCAGCCAGCCTCGCGTGTCGCATGGGTCGCGATCATCGCGGCCCTGCCTGTGCTCGGAACGCTCGCCTATCTCATGCTTGGTGAAACCAATATGGGATCGCGCCTCGTCAGCCGGATAACCGAGGCCCGCAAGACCTTGCGCGTGCCCGGTAAAGCCGATGAAGCCCTTATCGACGCGGAGGAGAAATACCGCCTTCCACCCCGTCTCGCACCGCTTTTCCGGGTGGGCCAGTCCGCCAGCGGTTATCCGCCGGAAGGGGGTAACAAGGCCAGTCTCCTGCCTGACTCGAACGCTGCGATCGCCTCAATGGTGAGGGATATCGACGCCGCCCGGGACCACGTGCATATCTGCTTCTATATCTGGCTCACCGATCATAACGGGATGCAGATCGTCGAAGCCGTGTGCCGCGCGGCTTCCCGCGGCGTCCGGTGCCGGATCATGGCCGATGATCTTGGCTCGCGTCATCTCATCCATCATGAAGCATGGAAGAAAATGGAGCGCGCTGGTGCTCATGTAGTGCGTGCCATGCCGCTCGGTAACATCGTAACCTGGCCACTGCATGGGCGCATGGATATGCGCAATCATCGCAAGATCGTGGTGATCGATAATCGTTTGACCTATTGCGGCAGCCAGAACTGCGCCGACCCCGAATTCCGCCCCAAGGCGCGTTTTGCGCCATGGGTGGACCTGATGACCCGTTTCGAAGGGCCGGTAGTACTGCAGAACCAGCATCTCTTCGCAACGGACTGGATGGCGCACACGGATGAGGATCTGGGACCGCTCCTTGCCTCTGCCACCCTGGTAGAGGGGGAAGGCTTCGTAGCCCAGGTAATCGGCACCAGTGCCGCACTGCGCTATGCCGCCATGCCCGAGGTGTTCGTTTCGCTCATGAATGCGGCCTCACGTGAGCTCACGATCACCACCCCCTATTACGTCCCCGATGAGCCCATCCAGGCGGCGCTCTGTGCTTCGGCGCGCAGAGGGGTCAAGGTGACGCTGACCGTGCCTACCCGCAATGATTCCTGGATCGTGGCAGGTGCCAGCCGAAGCTATTATGCCGAGCTTCTTGAAGCAGGTGTGCGCATTTTCGAATATCCGCTCGGACTTCTGCATACCAAGGCGCTGACACTGGATGGCGGGATGGGCATGATCGGCTCGGCCAATCTCGACCGACGCAGCTTCGACCTGAATTTCGAGAACAATATCCTCTTTGCCGACAAGGACTTCACGGCTCAGATCCATGCGCGCCAGGAAAGCTATCTGCGTGATGCCGTGGAGATTACGCTCGACGATGTCCGTGCCTGGCCATGGTATCGCCGTCTGTGGAACAACACGCTGGCGATGATCGGCCCCGTTCTGTGAACGAGGCTCTAAGTCTGGGGAGTGTCCTGCGCCAGTATCGCACTAAGGCGCGCTGTCCATGCTTCGTGGCGCGGCAGCGCATACGCGCCTGACTGCGCGATTTCACGCACCGACAGGCTGTTGACCAGCCATGCTCCCCGGGATGCGCACAGAGCATCCGGGGTGATGCTCTTCTCGACGCATTGGCCGGTTGCGAGCAGCGCCGCGCGTGCGATCCCTGCCAGCGCCCCATCCTCAAGCGGCGGTGTGACCAAATGGGAGCCGTCCAGAATAACAAGGCTGGCTGCGCTGGATTCAGCGATATGCTGCCCGTCACCCGAGAGAAGCAGCGCATCATCAAACCCCGCCTCACTGGCCTCGAGACGGGCAAGGATCTGAGGCAGGTAGTTCAGATGCTTGATGCGGCTCAGGGGCGAGGCTCCGTCCCGACGCCAGGGGCTGATCTGTACGCGGCAGGGCAGTAATGCGGCGGCGGGAAGGGCCTGGGTGATCAGAAGCGTCGGGGTTGGGGTGGCTGGGGGGAGCACCCCGCGCGGCCCTGCGCCACGGGTCAGGGTTAGGCGTAACGAACCTTCTGCAGCACCATTGGCGGCAACCAGTTGGTCCAGCGCCGCCTGCAGCATCGCGAGATCGGGCAAAGGCAGACGCAGCAGTGCCGCTCCGGCGGTCAACCGGGCCAGATGCGCTTGCAGACGCAGGATTTTTCCTGCGCTGAGACGCATGGTCTCGAAGAGGCCATCCCCCAGCAGTAGCCCCCGGTCCTGTGGGTCGATGCGCGCTTCGGAAACGGCTTCGAGCCCCTGATTGTGCCAGAGAAATTTCATGAGCCGAACAGCGCCAGCAAGGCTTCGGCTTTGAGGCGCAGTTCTTCATATTCGCGCTCCGGATCGGAGAGCGTGGTGATGCCGCACCCAACGCCGAGACTTATTTCCTGCGCGGACATCAGCAGACTGCGGATGATCACGCTGCTGTCGAGCGCGCCATCCGCGCCGATGCGAAAGAGCGTTCCGCAATAGGCCCCGCGCGCGGAGCGCTCGATCTGGTCGATCACCTTGAGTGCCTGATGTTTGGGAGCGCCCGTCACTGAGCCCGACGGGAGCGTGGCGCGCAACAGATCGAGCGCGGTTCTGCCTTGCTCGATTTGTCCCTGCACCGAAGACACCAGATGATGCACATGGGCAAAGCGCTCGACGGCGCAGAGCACGGGCACCTGAACCGAGCCGATCTGTGCCACACGCCCGATATCATTGCGCATCAGGTCGGTGATCATCAGGTTTTCGGCATATTCCTTCTCATCACACGCGAGAGAGGCGGCAATGATCGCGTCTTCCTCAGGACTGGCACCGAGCGGGGCGGTGCCCTTGATCGGGCGCGTCTCGATCGCGCCCGAGGGTGCCATGCTCAGGAACCGCTCGACCGACGCGCTGAGCAGTGCAAAGCCGGGCAGGCTGAAGAGCGCGCCGAAAGGCGCAGGGGACGTGCGACGCAGGGTGCGATACAGCCCCGCTGCCGTGAGCCCTTCGGGCCGCTGCGCGCGGAATTGCGTGGTCAGATTGGCCTGGAACATTTCCCCCTGGTCGATCCGTGCGATCATCTCTTTGACGGCGCTGCTGTATGCCGCATGGTCGAGATCGGGCGTGAAGTCGAGCCGGGGCGTGGGGGCGAGGGGAGCGGAGCAGCATGGCAGGGCGACCGGCATGGGGGCATCGCAGGCACTGCTCCAGTACAGGCGCTTTTCCTGTCGATCGAACACGAAGGCGCCTGCATAATGCGCCGCATGGAGGGAGGGGAGCACGGGCGTATGACGCGACACGATGCCTTCGATTGCAAGCCCGGCCTCGTAGCTGGCAAGCCCGATCACCCCTCCTGAAAACGGGAGAGAGCATGGGGCTTCGGGTCTCGGAATGAGGGCTTCAAGTTGCGCCCAATTACCGGGCGTGTCGAGGGTCAGGGTCGCTTCGGGTGCGCAGCAGAAGAACGACCAGCGCGTGCGTTCGCCGATGGGGCCACCGCTATCGAGCAGCACCGACCACGGCATGTCGCCATATTGGGCCACGAAGGCATCGGGCGAGCGCCAATCCAGCGCCTGAACGATCATCGGGCGCCGCCAGACGCGCAAGCCCCGACAGGAACAAGGGCTGGAAGGAGGGAGGAACGCCGCATCCTCCGGCCTTAGCGCGCGCCTTGCCGGGCGTCCAGTCAATCAGGCGGCGAGACGCTTCTCAGGTATTTTTCGGGTCGATGGTCTTGAACCCGTAGGTGACGTAATCCGGAATGACCCGGCCTTTTTCCACGCGCACCGTCAGATAGCCTTCGGGTGTGCCAAGACGTGTGCCATGCCACCAGTTACCTGATACGGCGCCCCCGGTGATGTAGGGCACGCCATGCCATGTGACGGTCTCCAGCACGTGGGTATGGCCCTGAAACACCCCGATCACGTTGTAATGGTCGAAGAGATCCAGAACCTGCCAGGCATTCCTGACGCGCATGCCCTGATGGGCAGGGGGCTTGCCCGGCGGCGGAGCGTAATCCTCCACGGCGGTGACGAGCGGAATATGGGTCGACACAATCACGGGTGTCCCTGTGGGTATGGCCGCCAGATCGCGGCTGAGCCAGGCAATCTGGGCCGGGTCGATATAGCCCTCATAGGACCGGTCAGATGTGATGCCGATGGAATCCAGCACCACGAAATGCACTCCCTTATGGTCGAAGGCGTAATAGGGTGCGCCGAAATTATCGATGTAATACTTCTTCCCATAGAGCGGGTCGGTGGGTTCGATGCCGCTCTTGGTATACACGCCCATGATGTCGTGATTGCCCATGGTATTATACACTTGATGGCCCAGCGTATCGGCTGTCTGCTTGTACAGGTCCATCAGGCTGAGTGCGCGTGACTTCGGAACGCCCAGTGCATCGAAAACATGATCGCCCCCCTGGAGGGTGAAATCGACATTGGCTGTGCGGGCCTGGCGAAAGCACGCCATGCAGCCTTTGGCAGCGTCAAGTTCCGGCTGGATATGGGTATCGGTCAGAAAGATGAAGCTGAAATCCTCATGCGGCAGAAGAGCCGGGCGCTGTGGTACCAGCGCGAGCGCCCGGTCAGACAGCCCGAGTGTTCCGGCGGCCAAACCGGTGAGCGCAGCCGAGCGGAGAAAACGGCGTCTGGGGAGCAGCATCGAAACATCCTTCCTTGGTCAATGGCCGCGCCATCAGACCGTCTCTGGTGAGGGCAGGCATAGACCGCCGCGTGTCTGGCGTCAGTGAAGTTTCAATGACAGAAGACACAGGCGATGACACGCGCATCACCCGGAGCACGCATTCGAGAGAACGCCCCCTGCATTCGAGAGGCTGCTGGAAGGAACGCTTGGTCATTCAGGCGTAGTTCGGCTGGCATCGATCCAGGGCCTGCACGGCCACCTCGCCGAATTCGAGGTCACTGAGGTTGATCGAGGCATGGAAAACCTTGCCGAAATTCTCATTGGTCCCCCAGGCGGAATGATGCGCACCGCTTCCACGGGAAGAACGCATTTCGACTTGATCCCCCTGATCTTCAGGCCAGCCTACAAAAATCAGTGCTGATTTCGACATGGCAGTCAGAATGTCCTTGAAGCCGAATTCCTGCTGGATACGCAACCAGAACTCACGAGACTTCTGGTTTGACTCGTCCTTTGCTGGGCGAGAGAGGTCACTCGGGATCGGCGTAGGCAAATGCGCTCCGAAATCCTCGCTGCTATACAGCGCCTTCTTGAGATTGGCGCCGATCCATTCTGTTGTAGCCTGTTTGCGAGGGATGAACGTCGACCAGCCAGAGCGGGAGAAATAACTTCCTCCCCATCGCTCTGTGCAGATCACGGCCACATACTTCCTGGTGCGGATGAGCTGAGCACGCCGGGTAGGAATCTGCCAAGAGGGAATGACGGTGCTCATGCGCTATCTGCACTCCTTAAAAGGCTGACGTCAGTCGTGGGAAGGGGCGCGCTTGATCACTCAGGCGTAATTCGGCTGGCAACGATCCAGAGCCTGCACCGCGACCTCGCCGAATTCGAGGTCACTGAGGTTGATCGAGGCATGGAAAACCTTGCCGAAATTCTCATTGGTCCCCCATGCGGAATGGTGCGCACCGCTTCCACGAGAAGCGACCATTTCGACCTGATCCTCTTTGTCCTCCGGCCAGTCTACAAAAACCATTGCCGATTTGGACTTGGCGGTCAGACGGTCCTTGAAGCCGAACTCCTGCTGGATACGTAACCAGAATTCATTAGATCTGGCACCCGATTCTGGCTTCATGGAGTCAAAAGGCTCGTCTGGAAGAGGCCGAGGCAGATGAGCCCCGAAATCTTCACTGCTATACAGGGCCTTCTTGAGATTGGCCCCGATCCATTCCGTCGTAACCTGTTTGCGGGGAATGAAGGTGGACCAGCCAGAACGGGAGAAGTGCATGCCGCCCCAGGTTTCCAGACAGATCACGGCCACATATTTTCTGGTGCGGATGACCTCAGCTCGACGGGTAGGAATCTGCCAGGAGGGAATGACGGTGCTCATACGCTATCTGCACTCCGGAACAGGCTAATGTCGGTCAGGTCAGGATTGGCGACGATGCGAATTTGGGCAAGGGCAAGGGTCGTGACGATTACTTTATCGCGCCTTGCTCTTGTCTGAACCTGTGCCACTACCCGTCTCAAAAGGTCCGCTCGCAAATCACACTTGCAAGATACCTAGTGCCGCTGTGCTGCCCTTGTCGACAAGGCAGAGAAAAAGGGAGCGTGCCGAGGCACTATTGCCTGTTGCGCCGAAATGTCGTTGTGCCTCGGTAAAAGCCGTGACCCAGCTTGCCACGAGGACAGAGGCGCATAGCGAGAGCGCGGCATCAAGCGTCAGTCCGGCCTCTGACAAATCATCTTGTCGAACTGGTTTATGCGGGGTGGCCTCCAGCGCGTGCGCAAGATCGCGCCTTATGTCGGCCGTGACCTCATCGCGTAGAGCGCGGGCACGTGATTTCAGGGTCTCGCTCGTCAGAAGCGTATCGATAAATCCCTGAGCCTGGGGCGCAAAGCGCAGGAACGGTGCGTCCTGCGCCACCAGATCATGGGCAAGAGCACGCAGCCGTTCCACTGGGTGCAGGGGAGAGGGGGCGAGAATGGCGGCGCTCAACGTGTCGCGTATGACGGCTTCGCGATCGAAGAACAGATCCTCCTTGCGCGCAAAATGATTGAACACGGTCATACGCCCCACATCGGCGGCCTCGGCGATCGCATCGATCGTGACCTTGTCGAACCCGTGTTCGGCAAAAAGAGCGGTCGCGATGTCAGAGATACGCTGCCGCGTGGCAAGGCGTCTTTTCGTGTGCCGGTCGATCCTTGTTGACATGCGCATCCACTATCAGAAAACTATACCGAGTACAAATATGGATTCGGTCTATGAAACATACGGATGTCGTGATTGTCGGGGCCGGTCCAGTGGGGCTCCTACTCGCTCTCGAACTCGAGCGGGCAGGAGCGTCGTGCGTCGTGCTGGAGGCCCGTGAGCAACAGGAAGAGGTGCAGAAAGCCCTGTCTGTGGGGCCGCTTGGGGCAGAGGCCCTGATGAGGCAGGGCATGGGGCCAGAACTCGATGCTCTGGAGGCACGCAGCCAGGCCTTGATGGCGCCCTTCCTCTCCGGATCTGGCGGCGGGTGGCGTCGGTCCGGCAAGGAGGGGCAGCGCTTTGCCGGCCATTTTGCGGGTATTCCTCTGCTCAGTCAGGAGCAGGACCATAAACGTCCGACACGCCTGATCGACCAGCGCCATCTTCAGAGCGCCCTGCAGGACGAGGTGGAAAGACGGGGGATCATGCTGCGCCGCCCGTGTAGGGTGACGGGAGTGGAGGAGGGGCAAGAGGCTCTCATCCTGACCTTCACGCGCGAGGATGGTCAGGTTGAACGTATCGCCTGCCGCTATGCCGTCGGATGCGATGGCGCACGCAGCACGCTGCGCAAACTGGGGGGCTTTGCCTTTCCGGGTACGGACCCCACGCTCAGCTTTTATCAGGTCTTCGTGGCCTTCGATGAAGCGCATGCGGTCCGGCCCGCCGGGTGGCAGATGCAGCCGGGCGGTGTCATGGCCTATGGTCCAATACCGGAGCGGCTCTTCCTCGTCGATTACTCCGGTCCACCGCCAGAAGGGCAGACCATCCCGACCCAGATGCAGGTGGAAGCCGCAATCGAGCGCGTTTGCGGACGTGCGATGAAGCTCTCGGCCTATCGAGGCGGGCGTTGCTGGACCGATCATACGAGGCTGGTCGACCAGTATCGGCAGGGCAGGATTTTCCTTGCCGGAGATGCCGCGCATATCCATCCGCCTTTCGGGGGACAGGGCCTTGGGCTGGGTCTGGTCGATGCCGCCAATCTGGGCTGGAGGCTGGGCGCCGTCCTTTCGGGGCGTATGCCCGAAACCCTACTGGACAGCTATGAGCAAGAGCGCCGCCCGGTCGCGCGCGATGTGCTGGACAATACCCGGGCCCAGACAGCCCTTATGCGACCCGATCCACAATCCCGTGCGCTTCATGCGCTCATGGCCGAGATACTGAGCCGCGATGAGCCCTGCGCGACACTCGGAGCCCGGATGAGGGGGTACACAATGCGTTATGACACCATAGCGCATTCGGCGGATTGTCCCGCGCTTGGAACCCTGCCCGGTGATCAGGTTCTGCCCGATGGACGCTCGGTTTTCGGGTTGATGCAGCAGGGGGCGGGCGTTCTTCTGGTACCTGACCAGACGAGACATGCCTTCCAGGGCCTGACGATACCGGGAAATCTCGTGCTGGCGTCGTGGCATGAGGCGTTCGTATCACTTATGCGCCCCGATGGATGTCTGGTCTGGCAGGGGGCGCCTCGGGAACGCGCCTCCCTGAACACGGCGCTCGTCAGATGGTTCGGCGCCAGTCTGGACGCGTGACCGGACGTTGACGCGGCGGCCATCTTGAGGTCGTTATGCCTACGAACCGATATCTCAGGAGGCAGAATGCGCGCTCAGCATCGTAACAGGGGCCGGTCATCGTGGAGACGGGCTCTCCTTATCGGAGGGGGCTTCATGGTCTGCCCTGTTCTCGCGCCGAGTGTCGCATGGGCAGATGATATCGGTCAGATCGTGAGCGACTACGATCATTTCACATCAGCACTCGACCCGGTTTCCGCAGCCTCACGGGGCGATCTGGATGCGGCCGAGCGCTGGCCGGATGACAGCCCTGCCGCCGAGGCGGCTCGGCTCAGGCAGAGACAGAATTTCCGGCAACGCCTCGCTGCGCTCGACCCGAAATCGCTCAAGGGCGAAGACAGCCTGAATGCCCGGCTGATGACATGGGAAAACGATCTCGCCATCGAGGGCCAGAAATTCGATCCCTCGCGTATGCCTTTCACCAGCGATGAAGGGTTTTATCAGGAGGTGGGCTACGCAGCCGATAACACGCCCTTGCGTAGCGAGGCCGATGCACGACGCTGGCTTAGGCGCATGGAGCGTATTCCGGCCTATGACGCCCAGCAGATGGCCAATATGCGTCGCGGCATCGCCACCCGCTTCGTCCAGCCCAGATTGATTGCGGAAATTGCATATCGCGCGGTCAAGGCGCAGGCAGATCTGCCTGAGCAGGACAATCCCGCCCTGCGCCCTTTCGACAGCTTGCCAGCCATAATGCCGCAGGCACAGCGCCATGCCCTGCGTGACGAGGGCGCGCGCATCGTGCATGACGGGATCAAACCAGCCGAGCGCGCACTGGCGGCGTTTTTCGAGCATGAGTACCTGCCGGCCAGCCGCGACACCCTCGGCGCGTCGTCCCTGCCGGAGGGGCGCGCCTATTACTCATGGCTCGTGCGCAGCGAAACCACGACAACCCTGACACCCGACCAGATCTTTGCTCTGGGGCAGTCCGAAATCGCCCGTATCCATGGCGAGATGCAGCGCCAGATGACAGCGGTCGGGTTCAAGGGTGATTTCAAGGCGTTTGTCGCGCAGATCAAGGCCGATCCGCGCTTTTACGTCACCACGCGCCAGGCGCTGATGGAGAAGGCGAGTTTCCTTGCCAAGAAAATCGATGGCGCCCTGCCGCATCTGATCGGCAAACTGCCGCGCCTGACCTACGGGGTGCGCGAAGTGCCGCGCGCGATCGAGGAAGGCTATACGACCGGACGTTACGATCCGGGCAGCCCGACGCTGGGTATTGCGGGTGGGCTGATGATCAACACCTCGCATCTGGATCAGAGGCCACTTTACGAACTGCCTTCGCTTGTCGCGCATGAGGGCGTGCCGGGCCATCATATCCAGATCGCTCTCGCGCAGGAAATGACCGATTTGCCGGGATTCCGGCGTGATTACGCCACCACGGCCTTCGTGGAGGGCTGGGCGCTCTATTCCGAGCAGCTTGTCAGCGAGATCGGGCTTTATCCCACGCCCTATGAGCGCTTTGGCCAGCTTTCAATGGAGATGTGGCGCGCCTGTCGTCTCGTGATGGATGTGGGGCTGCACTGGAAGAACTGGACGCGCGACCAGGCGCTTGCCTGCCTGCGCGACAATACGGCCCTGGCGGAAAAAAATATCCAGAACGAGACCAATCGCTACATCTCCTGGCCGGGTCAGGCCCTGGGCTACAAGATTGGCGAGATGACCATTCTCGATTTGCGCCATCAGGCCGAAAAGGCGCTCGGTGCCCGATTTGACGAACGGCGCTTTCATGATCTGGTCCTTGATGAAGGGGCCATGCCGCTGGCTCTGCTGCGCGAGCGCGTGGCGGAATGGATTGAGTCTGAAAAAACCCGCAAGGGATGAGTTCCAAGGGCCGGGAGGATACCCCTCCCGGCCCTTAGGAAAGAGTCAGCGCAAGCCGCCCGAGGCGATGAGCGTCTCACCCGTCAGCCAGCGCGCATCCTCGGAAGCCAGGAAGACCGCAAGCGGCCCGATATCCTCGACTTCGCCGGTGCGCCCAAGCGGGGTCTGGGCAATGATTGCCTGCTCCATTTCAGAGCCGATGACGCTGGCAGTATTGGTGCCCTCTGTCTTGATTAGACCCGGATTGATGGCATTCACCCTGATCTGGCGCGGACCGAGTTCGCGGGCCAGGGTACCGGTGATAGCGTCTATGGCTCCCTTGGTCCCGCTATAGACCGCCGTCTGTGCCGGGGTGATACGCGTGACGACAGAGCTGATATTGATGATGGAGCTACCCGCCGAAAGATGCGGGCTGGCCGCCTGCGTCACCAGAAGCGTGCCGAGAACATTGATGTCGAAGATGCGGTGGAAATGCTCCTCGGTGATATCCTCGATGGCGGCAAATTCATACACGCCCGAATTGTTCACGACGATGTCGAGACGGCCAAAACTCTCGATCGCCTTGTCGATGATGGCGCTGGCCCCCGTCTTCTTGGAGACATCGCCCTGAACCGCAACGGCCTTGCCGCCTTCCGCGGTAATGGCCGCAACCAGTTTTTCGGCACCATCCCGGCCAGAAGCGTAATTGACCACGACAGCGGCGCCTGCTTTGGCCAGAGCCCGGGCGATTTCGGTGCCGATGCCCTTGGAGGCACCCGTGACGACCGCGACTTTTCCTGAAAGCTTGCTCATGATGATCCTGCCTGTTCGACAAACGCCTTCCGGTGCTCTGCGGCGCGGAAGGAAAGGGGTGTAAGAAAGAGGGGCTGGAGGACTTTATTTGTGGAGCGATGGCTCCAACATAACGCATATGAGAAGCCTGAAGCAGGTTTCAAGGATTTATGGAGCGATGACACCAAAAAAAGAATGCGCCCCGCGCCGCCCTCGTGGCCGCCCCCCCTCCTTCGATCGGGATATTGCCCTCAGTCAGGCAATGACGCTCTTCTGGGACAGAGGCTATGAAGGTACGAGTTTTGACGATCTGATCGGGGTGATGGGGATCAGCGCGTCCAGCTTCTACAACAGCTTCGCCAGCAAGGAAGCGCTGTATGTCGAGGCGATAGAGGCCTATGCACGGCGTGAGAGTGCGTGGTTCACTCAGGCGCTTGGGAGCGATGGTGGCGTTGCGTTGGCTTTCAGGACGATGCTCGACGCTGCCGCGCTTGCCTTCACGCGTTGCGATGCGCCCTCGGGCTGCATGATCGCGGTTGCTGCAACACAATGCTCGCCCGCTCAGGCGCGGCTGAGGCAGATGGTCATCGACCAGCGTCATGCTGCTGAGGCCCTGATGGAGGCGCGTCTGGCCCAGGCGGCAGCCACGGGAGAGCTGTCCGAAAACGTCGATTGCGCGGCACTCGCGGCCTATTTCAGCGCCGTCATCAACGGTATGGGGGTCCAGGCGCGCGATGGGGCAAGTCGGGACAGGCTGCTGCAGATCGGCGCTCTGGCGGTCTCTGTGCTAGGGGGTAATGCTCTATCAGGACAGTTATCGTCCTGATTTCACTCTCGTATAGAGCTGTAACGAGACCGATATTATTTGAAAGAGAACAGGCGCATTCACGCGTTGAACTCTGACTGCTCGGGTTTTAAATAGCGAAACCAATCGTTAACAATGATCCTGCCGATCACAGGGGAGCGCATCCGGTGCTCTCTGTTCCGAACGCTCTGAAAAAAGGTGACGACGCGGCCCATGTCCACTGACAGTTCTGCCCAAACGCCCGCAGCCGAGGCCCAGACCCCGCCCGTCGCCCAGGCTCAGCCTGCCCCCATGCCCAATCCCTATATCCTGCCGCCCGATCTGCCGACGAATGATGCGGGACAGGGTATTCACTTCGACTTCAACTGGGGCGCACGCGTCCTGCTGCCGAAATCCACGGAAGGGCGCTGGCGCGCCACGCTGACCGACCTCGATAACTCTACGATTATCTTCCAGGGCGAGCTGGAGGAGGGACATCTTTCCTCGACCAAGAAATTCTTCATTCGCTTTGCCGTGGATGTCGAGCGCATCGCGCCTGATGGCACTGAGACGAAGATCCTGCACCATGAATTCGATGCACGGGGAAAGATTGTTCTGGTTCAACTCCCGGTAGGCACGTTGGGGGATACGCTGGGCTGGTTCCCTTATGTGGCGCGGTTTGCCGCACAGAGCGGTGCACGCGTGATCTGCTGCCTGGCCAAGGTGTTCATTCCGCTTTTCGCTACCGAATATCCCGAGATCGAACTGACGACGAAAGAGGATTTCGAAAAGAGTCCGCTTCGTTCGCAAGTCTATGCGACCTATAATATCGGCCTGTTTTTCGATGACACCGACAACATCCACCAGCCCTGCGATTTTCGTTATGTTGGCCTGCATCGCACGGCTGGCTACATATTGGGTGTAGACCCGACAGAGGAAGCACCTCGTATTGCGATCGAGGATGATACGCGCCCGATCGAGGAGCCCTATGTGTGCATTGCCACCCAGGCCTCGGCGCAGTGCAAATACTGGAATAATCCGGGAGGCTGGCTCGGAGTTATCGAATTTCTGAAAAAACGCGGTTATCGCGTGATCTGTATCGATCAGAAGCCCTTCAGCGGGACGGGTATCGTCTGGAACCATATCCCCAACGGTGCTGAGGACCAGACAGGCAATCGCCCTCTCGCCGAGCGTGCCCGGTGGCTGAAGCACGCCGATCTGTTCGTCGGGCTGAGCTCCGGGCTCTCCTGGCTGGCCTGGGCCACTCAGACAAAGACCGTCATGATCTCGGGCTTTACCCACCCCAATAATGAGTTTCACACCCCCTGGCGTGTCATCTCATGGCATTCCTGCAATTCCTGCTGGAACGACCCGCGGCACATGTTCAATCACAATGATTTCCTCTGGTGCCCGCGCCACGCCAATACGGATCGTCAATTCGAATGCTCGAGGCTCATCTCGACGGATGTGGTCACGAAGAGTATTGCCCAGGCACTGGACGCCTGAGGCCGCCCCTGAGGGGGCAACATGACGCTGCCTCTGTGGTCAGCACCTTGGCAAGCCACATGTCATGTCCCCGGTCGCGTCAGGCGCGACCGGGTTCTGCTTTCAGAGGTAGGAAGCAACCGGATCGTCGCGATGGTAGGCGATCATATTCATTCCGACATTGATCATCTGATACTGCTCGAGGTCGATGAAGGCCTCAAGTGCCCCGAAATCGAGTTTGATATGCTCGATGAATAGGACAGGGCGATGGCGGGCAATCATCGTTCTGGCGCCGTGCAGGACGGCCATTTCCATTCCCTCCACATCGATCTTGAGCAGATCGAGCCTGCCGAGGGCGAGAGAGTCGATCGTACGCGTTTCGATCTCGGCCATCGCAGCGTCGTCATACCGGATTTCCTGGCCAATGAATTCGCTTTCGGCGCGGGGCTGCAATTCCAGGCTGCCGAAGCTTCCGGGAAGGGTATAATCGGGCTGGGGTATTTTCATACGCGTGACTGTATCGGCCATCGCGATATTGAGCGCGGTGGCGTTGAAGCAATTATTGAGCGCGATATTGCCGGCAAGCGCATAGAAGATCCGCTCCTGGGCCTCGACCGCCAATACCGAGCCCCAGCCAGTCATGTGTCTGGCCCATTCGAGCGTATGAACGCCTATATTCGCGCCGACATCGAGCGCCATGATGCCATCACCCCTCAACTGGCGCAGGACGCTCAGGATACTCTTGAGGCACCGAACGTCATTGGGGTCATAGCATCCCTCCTCAAGCAGGCTGTAGCCGACCCCGTAGCTGAGGCTGGCGCTCTCATTCCGATTGAAGTCGAGCCTGTTGACGATCATGGTTCCATGATCGGCATTTGCAAGGATAAAGGCGGTTTTTCGTGAGGTCATGGGGGGCGGGCTCCGCATTGGTGAGTCAGGTTATACGGGGTGTTCCTGCCTCTCTGTCCGTTCCGACACATCTTGTCATGCCTGCGGAGCCGTTCTGGGGCGGGATGGCCGCCGCGACTCCCGAGGCAGGGGCGCCTTGCGCGGAAGGTGCGCCAACCTGCCAAGGCTCAATTCTCGAAGCAGTAAGAAAGCTTTCACTTTATCGAATTATGTCGTCGCCCGGTTCAGGGTTGTTCGGAGCGCCCACACAGTTTGAATTTTCGAAACAATTACCGTGTTAAATCAATCCCTTTATTTGACTACGTTTCAGAAGTACAAAATGGACGGTTTGAAATCGTCTGAAATCTTAAAAAATCGTGATTTGAGTCAATGTAAAGAAACGGACAGACCGGATTATTACTAAAATAAATCCGGAGAAGATTCCATGGTTGCTGTGGTTTCGAGCGGGGTCACGTCAAACGTGGTCGGTACCGTTCTTGAAGATGTTCTGGTTCTGGGCACGGTACGCGTGACGAGTGCCGGAACCATTGCTGGCGGTGAGGTGACATCGCGCGGATATATTGCGCTTTCTTCGGGCATTGCCTCCGATTTGACTTTGTCGCGTCTCGGTCAGCTAGATGTGGCTATCTCAGGGGGTGCCAGTATAGCGCAAAACAATACTGTCCTCTCAGGCGGTATCATCACGGTTTGGAAGAATGGATCGTCGGTCTCCAACGTCATCTCCTCCGGAGGGAGCCTTTATCTGGGCAGACGTGGGTCAACCATCCAGGGTGGGGTTTCGCTGGATGATACCGTACGGGCCGGCGGGACGATGTCCGTTGCGAATCAGGGGAGCGCCACACGCACCAATATCAGCGCGGGCGGCAAGGTTATTGTCGATTATCAGGGGGTCAGCACCAGCGCTGCCATTTTACAGGGCGGAACCGCGCTCGTTTCTTCCGGGGGAACAGCATATGACACGCTTGTTCGCTCCGGTGGAATTTTGTCCAATTACGGCGTCATCTCCGCGGGCAACGATACGCTGCGGGGAATCACGAGCGGCACGCAGGTTTTCGCGGGCGGAACCGCGATTATCGGCAGTGGCGGCATAGGCTATAATGAGGTCGCAGAGGACGGCGGCTCTATCATCGTCGGCGCTTACGGCTCTGCCTTTGTCTCAGGCATCGAAACCGGCAATTACCTTGTGACGTCCCAGGGCAGGGTCTGGGTTCAGGACCATGCCGTGCTCTCGAATGCGACCGTTCAGACCTATGGCGTCGTGACGGTGGCAGGAGAGGGCGCCGCCGTGATCGGGGCCGATGTGTCGGGGGTGTTCGGCACGATCGAGGTCAGTTCCGGAGGCGTAGTGAGCGACGCGCATCTCCGTGCCTCAGGTACGATCCTGGCCTCTGTGGGGGGGAGTTCGGTTTCCGCCGTCGTCTCCTCCGGGGGGCGCGTCTCTGCGGTATCAGGGGGTGTTTCCATCAACGATACCATGCTCAGCGGCGGTACGCTGACGGTACGCAATGGGGGCACCGGTGTCATGCCTGCCGTTTCTGCGGGTGGTCGTGCCATCGTCGATACATCGGGTGTCGTGACGAGCGCAGCGGTGCGCGATGGTGGGACGGCCATCGTCGGCTCTGGCGGGACCATGCTGACGGCGGTGGTCAGCAATGGGGGTGTGCTGATCAATTCGGGTCGCGCCGGACTGTCGGCAGGCGCTGTCGACTCACGCGGCATTACCAGTGGGACGCTCGTGCTTTCGGGCGGGTCGGCTCTGATCAATAGCGGCGGCCTCAGCTATAACGATACCGCGGAGGATGGCGGTGTTGTCAGCGTCAATGCCAATGGATCGGCTTATATCTCCAATTTCGATGCGACCAATTATGCCGTGACATCGCAGGGACGCGTCTATGTGGGAGAAAACGCTTCCCTGACTGGTGTCGAGATCACCACATATGGTGTGGTCAATGCCTCCGGGGCCAATGCCGTTGTTTCCGACGCGCATGTGACCGGGGTGTTTGGTATGATCTCGGCCCAGGCGGGTGCTGTGGTGAGCCAGGCCGAAATCGGCAATAGCGGGTCGGTACTGCTTGATAGCGGGGGAACGTCTATCTCGAGCGTGATCACCTCGGGCGGGACGATCTGGGCCGGACGACGCAACACATCCGTTGCCAGCGGCTTGTCCCTCAATGACACAGTGATGAGCGGCGGGCGTCTGATCGTTGAGAATTATGGCTCGGCGTTCAAGCCGATTATTGCGAATGGCGGCGTGCTCTCCGCGACCACGACGGGTGTAGTGACCAGCGCTCTCGTTCAGGGCGGTGGCCTCATGTATGTGGGGAGCTCCAACAACACCTCTGATCCCGCGCATAGTTTCAATACCTACATCGCGAGTGGCGGTACGGAGATCATCGGTGTCGGCGCCGTGGAAAACGGCGCGACGATCGGAAGCGGCGGCACCGTCGTCATCAATGATGCCGGGGGGCTCGTCAGCGGGCGTCTCGAGGAACACGGCACCATCGATTTCAACTATCTGAGCGGTACCATCACCTCGGCCAATCTGACATCGGATGGTTTGCTGACTGTGCGCGCCAGCAATGGGCGCACCGCGAGTATCCAGCTGGCCGGCACTTATACGCATAATGAATTTGCGTTCACAGGAGACACGCTCACGCTCCTCTGCTTTCTCGCCGGGACTGCCATCAGGACGCCCCACGGCGAAAAATCGGTCGAGGATCTGCAGATCGGCGATCATGTCTGCGTCTGGGACTGGAAGAATGGCGTGGAGCGGACGAGCCGCCTGCGCTGGGTTGGCAGGCAGCGTGTCGAGATCGACCCCACGCTCTCCGATGATCAGGCGGGTTATCCTGTCTGTATCCGGGCAGATGCCGTGGCACCAGGTATTCCAGCGCGTGATCTGTATGTGACGCCAGAGCATTGCCTGTTTTTTGATGGGGTGTTCATACCGGCGCGCATGCTCGTGAATGGCCGCAGTATCTATTACGACAAGACCAGGGCCGATCACTTCGTCTATCACGTCGAGACGCAGGAGCACTCCGTGCTCTGGGCGGAAGCCATGCTGACAGAGAGCTATCTGGATACGGGAAACCGACGGAATTTCCATCAGCACGGTTCGGTTGTGCAGTTCGGCGCCGATCACGCCCATGACTGGGCACATGATGCGGCAGCTCCCCTCGATAGCACGCGGGCGCGGGTCGAGCCTGTCTATCAGCGTCTCCTGGAGCGGGCCGGGGTGACCGCCGAGTCCCCTGAAACGACATTCGATACGGCCATGGAACTGGTGGCGACGGATGGGCGCGTATTTCCGCCGCTGCGGATCAGCGGAGACAAGCATGTGTTCATGCTTGAGGGCGATGTGCGTCACCTGACGCTGCGCTCCAATGCCAGCCGCCCCTGCGATGCTATCGGCCCGTTTGTGGATGATCGACGCAAATTGGGAGTTCTGGTCGGGCGGGTCACTATTTTCAGCAATGCGCAGATGCGCGAGGTCGAGAAACATATCACGAGCGAGACGCTGGAAGGCTGGCTCTGCCGCGATGGGCATCATTGCCGCTGGACGAACGGCGAAGCCCTCCTGCCGCTTACGCTTCATGCCGATGAAGGGCCGCATCTGATCGCTATAGAGATTGTTGCCGGGGGGCCGTATCTGATGGAGCAGCCTGAACGGGTGGCTCCGTATCTCAGTGAAGAGAAGATGCGGCTGCTGGTTTGATCGGCGGGTTGCGTTCAACCGGTATTCAGGTCGAGGCCCCTTCGAGTGGGAGATACAGATCGACCACGGCGCGGGTCTCCGGCACCTGAGGATAAAAGGCGACACGCTGGCAGAAGAGGGGAAAGTCTCGCAGGCGCTCGCCACTTGTGGGCAACCAGTCGCGGTAGAGGAAGAGGGCAGCATCCTCTATGGTGTCTGCGCGTCCGACCAGGCGCAGCATGGCGCATCGCCCCGCGGGCAAAGTGCGGAGCGTCACGGCGTCTCCTTGCGCCGGAAGCGCGCGCAATACCCCGGCCGCCAGCCCGATCCGCAGGGATTCGGGCGGGGTCTCAGCCGGGTCGTCGAAGAAAATAGTGTAGGTGGCAGCCCTGTCAGGGGATAGGCCATTGCGTTTCCTCCAGGAAATGAAGTGCTGGACCGTTTCGCTGACCCGCTCGGCAGGACCTTGATGCATCATCAGAGCGATGGGTGTGGCGGGAAAGAAGCGTATGGTGACATCGCGAGGCTCGAAACGCCGACGCTGATACCGGTTCTCCGCAATCGTCAGCTCTGCCAGGGGCTTGCGCCATACGCGCCAGTCCTGCTGGCGACGGAAACGTGACGGTGTGGTGCCGAAACAGCGTCTAAATGCCCGCGCGAACCCATCCGGAGTTTCGAACCCGCATTCGAGGGCAATGCGCGTAATGGGGTGCGTGCCATGGGCGAGGTGGAAAGCAGCGTGCTTGAGCCGCGTCAGCTGGGTAAAGCGATGCAGGCTCATCCCGAACAGCGTGCGAAAGCGCCGATGAAAATGACTGGGCGACAAAGCCGCGATACGACTCAGCGTGGCTAGATCGAGCCGCTCGCCGGGAAAACTACTGATATGGTCTCTGGCGCGTTTGAAACGCGCCTCAGTCATGTGGCGATGTCGTGTCACCCGCGATTCCTTCGGCTCAGGTGTTCTCGTCGGGCCCCCGTCGGCACTCATTCCGACGTGAAAACCCGCTATCCTCCCATCCTACCGGCACTGAAGCCCGCTGCCCGACCGATCTTGCGCTTTTTGAAAGCTGTAGCAGAGGCCAGAATCGGGATAGGGGGCGTGTAACGAGGACAAGGCCCGAAGGGAGGGGAAGCCCGGGTCGCGTACAGCCCGTGTGGGTATTTTTCCGCACCTCTGGCTGGAGGCCTGAATCGCGGGGGGTCAGGCGGTGTGCAAGGCCGCCAGCCTGATTTTGACGTCGCGCCACAGCGCTTCCTGTGCGGCGAGATCGAGATCGGCAAGAGTGCTGCCCGTCTCTGCAAGAACGGCTTCCATAGTCTCGATCCGCCGGGTGAATTTCGCGTTGCCGTGCCGCAGGCAGGCTTCAGGATCGAGGCCAAGCTTGCGCGCCAGGGAGGCAACGGTGAAGAGTACGTCACCGACCTCATCCTCGAGCCGTGTCTTGTCACCGCCGGGAAGTTCGTCACGTACCTCGTCGAGTTCCTCTGCAATTTTCGCCAGAACCTGCTCGGGCGTGTCCCAGTCGAACCCGACACGGGCTGCGCGCTTGCCGAGTTTCTCGGCCCGGATCAGGGCGGGCAGTGCAGGAGCGATCCCTGCCAGAATGCCGTGTTCGGCTTTCGCCGCGCGCTCGGCCTGTTTGCTGCGCTCCCACAGATCTGCATCGCGCTGCGCGTCACCGAAGACGTGGGGGTGACGGCGGATCATCTTGTCGCCGATCAGGCGGGCAACCTAGCCGAAATCGAAGCGCCCGGCCTCTTCCGCGATACGGGCCTGATAGACGACCTGAAGCAACAGATCCCCCAGTTCGTCAGGAAGCGACACCCAGTCCTTGCGCGCAATTGCGTCCATGACCTCATAGGCCTCTTCGATGGCGAAAGGGGCGATGGTTTCATGGGTCTGCACGCGGTCCCAGGCGCAGCCCGTTTGCGGGTCACGCAGGCGGGTCATGATCGCGATCAGGCGTTCAAGCTGCTTCGCCGCATGATGCGCCGTTTCCGAGCCGACCGATCGGGGGCCGATCGCAGCATGATCGGCAGGGTCAGTCATGGGCGGAATGGAAGAGGTCAAGGCGTGCTCCGGTCCGGTGGTCAGGCGTTGCGGAGTATAGGCAGCGCTGCGCTCAGTTTCCATCGTCGCGGGTGCGGGGTTTCTGAAACCCGAGAACGACCTGATCCGTCTGGCCACGGATCGACTTGTCGAAAACCGGCAGGGTATGGGTATCCTGAGAGTTGCGCAGAATCGGGCTGTTGATCACGAGCGTGAATCCGGCGGCCTCAACCTGCTGGATGATCAGGGCGGGATCGATGCGATGCAGGCTGGTCGGGGCAATCGTGCCGCTCCCCGCCTGGGCGACGTGGTCGATGACCATATAGTAGCCACCCGGTTTGAGTGCCTGGAAAATGGCGCGGTCCATGCGTTGCGCGGTTTCTGGTCCCATGGCGCCATAGACGTCGTGATAATTCTGCGCGGTCCAGACCAGATCCAGCGGCTGCGAGACATGGAAATCGACTACGGGCGTGATGACCACCGAAACATTCGAGAAATCCGGGCTTGCTGCGATGGCCTGCGCTGTCTGGGGCAGTTGCGGGTGACGTGCGGCCATCTCGGCGGGGATCACGGCGTAGACATGGCCGGCGCTACCCAGTTTCAGGCTCAAAAGCCGTGTAAAATAACCGCTTCCAGGCATGAGATCAGCCACCCTGGCGTCTTTCGGCAGTGGGATGAGCGCGAGAAGATCGAGCGGCTTGCGCAGCGCATCCCGGGCCTGGTCGCCAACCGGACGGGCGGGCGATGCCAGAAGCGCCGGGCCGGAGAGGGCAGGCCGAACCGCCGTCTGGGTCGTGGGTGTCTGGGGTGTTCCCGGCTGGGTCGTCCCTGGCTGGGCCGCCAGGGCTCGATGGCCTTGCAGGGCTGCAAACCCGGTCAGGAGGAGGGCAAGGGAGACGCTTGGCTTCATACCGATCATCCTGACAGGAGTTGGAAGAAAACTCTGGCTTATCTGTTCCTGCGGCACAAGAGATACAGCCCCATGATCAGGCCCACGCTGACGAGGCTCGCCAGGATGGTCTGGCGCTGGGAAGACTGCACGAGCATTGCGAGCACGACCAGACCGATCGCGCCGATGGTGCCGGTATTCAGCGCAGTGCCGAAAGGCAGGGTGAAAGCCCTGTTTTGAGGGTCCTGCAGGCGGATGATCCTGTGGGACGAGACGATCAATCCGTAGATCAGCAGCATGACCGCTCCTGTCGCACCGAGCAGGAAGGCGAAGATCAACTTGGGCGAGAGGATCGAGCAGAAGGCCACGACCAGTCCGATCGCGCTGGAGAAGGTGACGGCGCGTTGCGGCACCTGGGTGCGTGACAGAGCGGCAAACCAGCGCGGCGCATCCTTGAGTTCGGCGAGGCCGCGCAGGGTGCGCGAGGTGATGTAGATGCTGGAATTGAGGCAGGACAGGATGGCCGTGAACACAACGACCTGCATCAGCGTCGCTGCTCCGGGCACGCCAATATGGCGCATCACGGTCACGAAGGGCGAGTAGCCCGGCTCGATGGCGGTCCAGGGTACGAGCGTGAGGATCAGAATGACCGACAGCACATAGAAGAGCGTGACGCGGATACCGATCGTACGGGTCACACGCGCCAGATTTTCCTCGGCATTTTCCGATTCGGCCGCGGCGACAGTCGCTGATTCAGAGCCGATCATCGAGAAAAGCACGGTTGGGACCGTTGCCAGAATTGCACCCCAGCCATGCGGAAAAAAGCCGTCATGGCTGAAGACGTTATGCGCGATCCGGGGGTGTGGGCCGATGAAATGGCTCAGGCTGAGCAGGCCAAGGGCGCAGAATGCGATGATGGTGGCGACCTTGATGAGGGAAAGCCAGAATTCGCATTCGCCGAAAACACGCACCGAAACGAGATTGATCAGATTGACCGCCACGATCAGTGCCGGGGCCAGAATCCAGACGGGTAAACCGACCCAGTCCTGCATTGCGATGGCGCCACCAATAGCCTCGGCGCCGATGGTGACGACCCAGAAAAGCCAGTAAAGCCAGCCCGAAAGGAACCCCGCCCAGGGGCCATGCGCTGTCCGGATGCAGTCGATGAAGGTGCCGATGCCCGGTCGGGCCAGCAGCATTTCGCCCAACATGCGAATGACAATGACGACGAGAAGTCCGGTGCCGATATAGGTCAGAAGAATTGCCGGGCCCGCTGCGGCGATCGCGGCAGAACTGCCTATGAACAGACCGGCACCAATGACACCGCCAAGGGCGATCATGGCAATATGCCGGTCCTTGAGCTTGCCGCCATGGAGCAGCGGGGGCTCGCCTTCAAGGGAAAAAACCTGTTCTGAGTGTCGATCTTTATCCATCATGCATTGGACAAAGCCATGTAAATGCTTACTTCGTCCAGACAGAATATTTTAGTGAAGGAATGAATTGATGACACGGGTGTTCATAGACGGCGAAGCAGGAACGACGGGTTTGGGCATCCGTGAACGCCTGCGCGCCCTCCCCGTCGAGATTCTATCCATCGACCCGGCTCGTCGGAAAGAACCTGAGGCTCGCCTTGATTTGATGAAGCAGGCGGATCTGGTGGTGCTGTGTCTGCCCGATGACGCAGCGAGAGAGACTGTTTCCCTGGCCGCGGGACTCGACCATCTGCGGTTGCTCGACGCCAGCACGGCGCATCGCGTGGCTGATGATTGGGAATACGGCTTCCCCGAGCTCGATTCTGCCCAGAGCGAGCGTATCAGAACGGCGCGCTTCGTTTCCAACCCGGGCTGCTATCCAACCGGGGCCATCGCCCTCCTGCGCCCGCTGATCGATGCCGGACTGCTTGCAGCCGATCATGCGGTCACGATCAATGCCGTCAGCGGCTATAGCGGCGGGGGGCGCAGCGAAATCGAGGCCCACGAGCAGGCGGGTGGCCCTGCCTTTGAGCTTTATGGTCTTGGTCTCGAGCACAAGCACGTCCCCGAGATCATGCATTATACCGGCCTGACCAGACGTCCTATCTTCGTGCCATCCATCGGGCATTTCGCCCAGGGCATGATTGTTTCCATACCGCTGCATCTGGATGATCTGCCTGGGACCATAAGTGTGGCTGATATCGAATCCTGCCTTGCAGCGCATTATCAGGAATCGTCTTCCGTAAGGATGGCGTCTGCCGATCTGCCCCGTCTGGACGCGGCCGGGCTTGCCGGTCGAGACGATATGGAGTTGCGGGTGCACGGTAATGAAGCCCGGCGCCACGTGCTCTTGACGGCGCGTCTGGATAATCTCGGCAAGGGGGCATCGGGCGCGGCGCTGCAGAACATTCGCCTCATGTGCGGCGTCTAGAGCCGGGAAAGCGGCAACGGGTGCCGGAACGGAGGGCATTCTTAGCGTTTGATCATTCTTTGGTTGCTAACCTTCATGATGCCATCCCTTGTGTCGGCTGCGGCACCGACGGGGAAAAGGGGCGCGGCGTCATAGAAAGGAAGGCGCGAGAGCGTATCATGCCAAGCCTTCCTGGCCGTATTCTGGATACCCTTCCCCTGCTCGTCTGCCATGTCGAGCCGGATGGCCGGGTATCCTATCTCAATCATTGCTGGAGAAGCTTCTCCGGTCTGTGCGAGACGGCGGGCACCCTGTCCTGGACCGATCTGATCGGAGAGGGCGAGGGCCAGTTGCCCTGCCGGTGTCCCGAACCCATGGCGTATTGCCTGCATGAAGCCGTTTCCCTGCATCACCCAGGGCGTGGAGATATACGCGCCCGATTGCACTGGCAGAAAATGGATCCGGCGACAGGGGGATGGCTCCTCTATTGCAGTCCTGAAACCGACATGCAGGCCGGTTCGCGCAAGGATCATACGCTGGGCGTGCTGGCAAAGCGTCCGGACGGCGAAGAACCCGGTCTGATGCGGGCGGCCAGTTCGCTGACCGAGCCAGGCCGGAGTGAGGCTGAAGCCAGACTGCAGCAAACCGCACCGTTTCTGCGTGAGCCCGCGGACCACCCCGCCGGTCTTGCTTCGGAGCCGGAGAATGGACGAGACGACGGACAGGCCCATGATGCCCTGACCGGCCTGCCGGACCGGGCCGCGTTCGACAGGCAGGCGGCGCTTCTTCTTTTCGAGAAGGGGGCGCTCGACGAGCGCGTCTGGTTGCTCCTGCTCGATATCGACTATCTCGGTGACATCAACACGCTCTATGGGCGTGAGACAGGCGATCGTATCCTGTGCATTGTCGCCGAATGCCTGTCGGATATCGTGGCAGGGAGGGGGATCGTGGCCCGTAGCGGCGATGATGAATTCGCCGCTCTGCTCACGGGGATCGGGCGGGATGAAAATCTGGCCGATCTGGCCCAGGCTCTTCTGGCCGCCACGGATCATCCCGTTGCAATCGGCGCGCAGCAGATCACCTTCGGTCTGAGTATTGGTGCCGCGCTGTTCCCGCGCGACGGGCGCGTACTCTCTCGCCTGTATCAGGGAGCCCAGATTGCCATGGGGGATGTGAAGGCCCATGGTCGCGGTGGCTTCAGGCTTTTTGATCCGACGACCATGAAGCCCGAAGGCGGTGTCAGCGCTCAGGCCAATGTGGTCCGGCAGATGTTGAGCGACGATCTCGTCTATCCGGCCTATCAGGCCAAGGTCAGGCTGACCGATGGGCAGTTGATGGGTGCCGAAGCGCTGATGCGCTGGCGTGGCCGGGGTGACCTGCATTGCGGCCCGGACTCCTTTCCAGAGATCTTCCGTAATTACGATCTCGCCTCACGTGTCTCCGCGCGCGTGCAGGAGCGTGTTTTCGAGGATATCGCACTGTGGCGCCGTACAGGGCTGATGCCGCCGCCGATTTCGATCAATGTCGCTCCGGTCGAGTTCATGCAGGACGATTACGCCGAAAAGCTGCTCGCGCGGCTCGAGCGCTTCGGCCTGTCTGCACGAATGATCGAGCTCGAACTGACGGAGCATGTGCTCTACCAGAACAGCGAGCACTATATTCACCGCGCTTTGGCCCAGCTTCAGCGCGCGGGGATCAGGATCATTCTCGATGATTTCGGGACGGGATATTCTTCGCTCGGCTTCCTGCGCGATTTTCCGGTATCCTGCATCAAGATCGATCGCAGTTTCATCAGGCGTATCTGCGCAGAGCCCTCGATGGAGGTCATCGTCGAGGCGATCATCCGGTTCGGGGAGGCCATCTCTGTCGATGTTGTGGCTGAAGGGATCGAGACTGACGATCAACTCGCCTTGCTGCGTCGAATCAACTGCCCCACGGGACAGGGGTATCATTTCTCTACCCCGATCGATTCCACGGCGTTTGCCCGGCTTCTGACGGGAAGCCGTCGCTTCCCGGTCTGAAACGCTCCCCGGCGCGTATCAATTGCCTTTTCGATCGAACCCCGCTAACAATCCGGCCATCAGGCGAGAGTGACGGAACGGTAGACGTAGTCGGCTCAAAATCGACCGCCGCAAGGCATGGGGGTTCGAATCCCCCCTCTCGTACCAGATTTTTCACTGAAAACAGGTGAGTGACCGGGCCGTGACTTGCGCCTGTGGGTCTGCCTCCGGCATATCTCGCAAACTTTCCTGGAGTTTGCCGGACCGATCATGCCCCAACGTCCCGTTCAGAAACCTGCCCGTCCGTTCTTTTCCTCCGGGCCCTGCGCCAAGCGCCCGGGCTGGACGCTGAACGCGCTCGATGGCGCGCTGCTGGGCCGCTCGCATCGCGCGGCTGAGGGGCGGGCTCGGCTGAAAGACGTGATCGATCGGTCTCATGCCCTGCTCGAGGCCCCTTCGGATTGGAAGATCGGTATCGTCCCCGCCTCTGATACCGGCGCTGTGGAGATGATCCTCTGGGCGCTTGCAGGAGAACGCCCTATCGATGTTCTCTCCTTCGAGAGCTTCTCCGGACTCTGGGCGCAGGACCTGCGCGATGTGCTCAAGCTTGATGACCTGACCGTCCATGAGGCGCCCTACGGGGCACTACCCGACCTGACGCGTATCGACTGGTCGCATGACGTGGTTCTGACCTGGAACGGTACGACCTCGGGCGTGTGCCTGCCTGGCCCGGACAGCATTCCGGCGCAGCATGAGGGGCTCGTGATCTGCGATGCTACCTCGGCCGCCTTTGCGATGGATCTGCCGTGGGATCGTCTGGATGTGGTCACCTGGTCGTGGCAGAAGGCGCTGGGTGGTGAAGCCGCGCATGGCATGATCGCCCTCAGCCCCCGTGCCGTGGCGCGTCTGGAACAGGCTGCGCCACGCCCCCTGCCCAAGATCTTCCGCCTGACCAACAATAAGGGGCTGATAGACGCCATCTTCTCGGGCGATACCATCAACACCCCCTCGATGCTGTGTGTCGAGGATGCGTTGGACGGGTTGCGCTGGGCTGAGGCGATTGGCGGCCTCAAGGCGCTGAAGGAGCGTTCGCGCCGCAATTTCGACGCGGTGGCACGCTGGGTGGCAGACACCACCTGGGTGGAATTTCTTGCCAGCGACCCTGCGCAGCGTTCGACCACGTCCATCTGCCTGCGTATTACGACCCCCTGGTTCACGGCCCAAGAAGTCGAAATCCAGCAGAAAATCGTCAAGCGCCTGACAGGGCTCATCGCCGATGAGGGGGCGGGTTACGACCTCGCCTCCTATCGCGATGCGCCGCCCGGTCTGCGTATCTGGGGAGGGGCCACGGTCGAGGCTGAGGATATCGAGGCGCTTCTCCCCTGGCTCGACTGGGCCTATGAGAGTGTCAGCATGGAATACGCCGCATGAAACTGACCGACGAGCCCGATACCGCCCTTTTGCCCTCAGGGTTCATCGACCTTTTGCAGCACGAGGCCGAGGCCGAGGCGCAGGGAATCGAATCCGTCATGGATGTGTTCGCCGCCCACGGTTATGAGCGGGTGCGCCCCCCTTTGCTGGAATTCGAAACCTCGTTGCTCCATGGCGCGGGTCAGGCGCTCGAGGAACAGACTTTTCGTCTGATGGACCCGGATTCCCGGCGTATGATGGCGCTGCGCCCGGACATGACCACCCAGATCGCCCGTATCGCCGCCACGCGGCTGGCTGGCACATCGCGTCCTTTGCGCCTGTCCTATGCCGGGTCATGCATTCTCGTCGGAAGTCCCGGGCGCGAAGGCGAACGCCAGATCAGTCAGGCCGGGATCGAGCTGATCGGTGTCGATTCCGTTGAGGCGGATTGCGAAGTCGTGCTGATTGCGGCCGAGGCTCTCGAAAAGCTCGGGATCGAGGATTATTCCTTCGATCTCTCCTGCCCGGCGCTCGTTCAGGCGCTTGTGGCGCTTTCGGGCTATACCGGGACCCGGCGTGCGCAACTCGTTCATGCGCTCGATCGCAAGGATATCGCTGCCGTCGCGGAGCTGGGCGGGCCGGTCGCCTCGGTGCTTACGGCGTTGGTCGAGGCTTGCGGGCCTTCCGAAACGGCGCTGCTGCTGTTGGAAAAACTCGACCTCCCACCCGAGATCCGTATTCATGCCGAACGCCTGATGGCCGTTGTGCGCATGCTCCATTCCCGCGCGCCCGCATTGCGTCTGACGGTCGACCCCGCCGAGTTCCGGGGCTGGCAGTATCATACGGGTGTTTGCATGACCGTCTTTGCCAGGAGCCAGCGCGAAGAACTGGGGCGTGGCGGTCGTTACCAGGCGCAGGGAGAGGAACCGGCCTGTGGTCTGACCTTCCGTCCCGAGGTGCTGCTGCGTGCGGCCCGTCCCATCATCCTGCGTCCACGCGTCTATATTGCCGCCGAGATGCAGGATTCACCCGGCGCGGCCCGGCTGCGAGAGGAAGGCTACGCTACCGTGGCCGGTCTCGAGCCCGTCGAGGACCTGTCTGCCGAAGCGCAGCGCCTGAATTGTACCTTCGTTTTCGTCGCCGACGAACTCATCACGCTGTAAAAGGAAAAGAGCATGTCCAACGTCACCGTCATCGGCACCCAGTGGGGTGACGAAGGCAAGGGAAAGATCGTGGACTGGCTGGCCAGCCGTGCGGATATCGTCGTCCGCTTCCAGGGCGGCCATAATGCCGGTCATACACTCGTGGTGGGCGATCAGGTCTACAAGCTCTCCCTCCTGCCTTCCGGTCTGGTTCGCGGCAAGACGGGCGTGATCGGTAATGGCGTCGTGGTCGATCCCGAGGCGCTGCTGGCCGAGATCGACCGTGTTTCCGCCCAGGGTCTGGTGGTCAATCCCGAGACGCTGTGGGTCGCCGATAACGTGCCGCTCATCCTGCCGCTGCATGTCGCTACCGATCGCGCCCGCGAGGCGGCACGCGGCGACCGCAAGATCGGCACCACGGGGCGCGGTATTGGCCCTGCCTATGAGGACAAGGTCGCGCGTCGCGCCATTCGTCTGTGCGATCTTTCGGAGCCCGAAACGCTAGACTGGAAGCTTGATGAGCTGCTGCTTCATCACAACACGCTTCTGGCTGGTCTCGGCGCGCCGACTTTCACGAAGCAGGAAATCCTGGATCATCTGGCGAAGCTGGCCCCGCGTGTGCTGCCCTTCGCCTGCTCGGTCTGGGAACGTCTGGACGAGGCGCGTCGCTCCGGTCGTCGCATCCTGTTCGAGGGTGCGCAGGCCGTCATGCTCGATGTCGATCACGGCACCTATCCCTTCGTCACCAGCTCCAACACGGTTGCGGCGGTTGCGGCCAGCGGCAGCGGCGTTGGTCCCGGTACGGTGGGTTTCGTGCTCGGTATTGCCAAGGCCTACACCACCCGCGTGGGTGAGGGGCCGTTCCCGTCCGAACTGTTCGATCAGGTCGGGCAGGATCTGGGCGAGCGTGGGCGCGAATTCGGCACAGTGACGGGCCGCGCGCGCCGTTGCGGCTGGTTCGATGCCGTACTGGTGCGCCGCGCTGCGCGTGTTGGTGGTGTCAGCGGTATTGCCCTGACCAAGCTCGATGTGCTCGACGGGTTCGAGGAAGTGAAGATCTGCGTCGGGTATGAGCTCGATGGCAAGGTCATCACCTCCTTCCCATCCAGCCCGGCCGCACAGGCGCGTCTGAAACCGGTTCTGGAATCGATGCCTGGCTGGCAGGAAACGACCTTTGGGGCGCGTAGCTGGGCCGATCTGCCCGCCGCAGCCATCAAGTATATCCGCCGTATCGAGGAACTGATCGAAGCTCCTGTGACGCTGCTTTCGACCAGCCCGGAACGCGACGACACCATCCTGATGCGCGATCCTTTCGAGGACTGAGCTGGAAGAACGGGCCTTCGGGCCCGTTTTTTTTTGCGTAGACGTCTGGACTTCCTGTCAGTCCAGGCGGTGCAGAGGATGCCCCATGCTCTGCCGCATTTTCTGCGGAGAAAGCCCATAGGCGCGGTTGAAGGCACGTCTCAATCGCTCGGGATCAGCAAATCCGACCTGCCCGGCAATCAACTCGATGGGTGTTTTCGAGTTGATGACCCGCTCACGAGCGGCCTCCAGGCGCAAGGCCTCTACGGCCTTGGCTGGGCTCATCGATGTTTCGGTCTTGAAACTGCGTGAAAAATTACGCGCGCTCATTCCTGCCCGAGTGGCCAGAGCATCGATCGAGAGGTCGTCGGTGAGATGCGCACGGATCCAGCCGAGGAGGCTGGAAAACCGGTCAGTCCCGTGGGAAATCTGAACCAGAGACGAGATCTGGGATTGTCCCCCGGGGCGATGATAATAGAGCACCATCGTCTGGGCGACACTTTGGGCCACCGCCTCACCGGCATCTTCCGCCAGAAGGGCGAGCGCCATGTCGATGCCAGCCGTGATACCCCCTGACGTCCAGACCTGACCGTCGCGGATATAGACGGCGTCGCTTTCGATTTCGGCATCGGGGGCGCGTGTTTCCAGATGGCCTAGATCCTGCCAGTGGGTCGTTGCCCGACGCCCGGCCAGAAGGCCGGCCTCTGCAAGAAAGAAAGCACCGGTGCAGACGCTACACAGGCGCCGTGTCTGACGTGCCTGCTGTCTGAGGAAATCAGCGATGGGGGTATTATCCAGTCGTTCACGATAATAGGCGCTGCCCACCACAATGAGCGTGTCGAAGCTCTCCCTGGCATCCAGCAATGCGGTCTCGACGGCAATACCTGACGAGGAGCGCACGAGCCCACCTCGGTCAGAAAGCATGGCGATCTCGTACGAGACGGTACTCATCACCCCGCCAATCTCAAAGACAGCAGCGGGTCCGGTCGCATCGACGATCTGGAAATCCGGATAGAGGACGAAGCCGATTTTTTTTCGCATGGCCTAAAATGAGGGATTTCTGTCGTTGTGGTCAATATTCCCGTCGATGTATCAGGCAAGCAACAAAGAACGGAGACTGGGCCTGTCTGGGGCACTACGCAATAAATAATTCGGTCATTGTTCCTGTATCATGATCGAACATTCAATCTCGTAAGGTATTCGTCCAAAAAGACAATAGTCGTTATTTCTGGATCGTAAAGACCCGGATTGTGTCTTGCGTCGCCCGTTCGCTGCGACTGACCAAGAGTGATGAAGAAGGTGCGTCATGGGATTGGGTGGCTATATTACGCTCTACAACGATACCGATTACGATCTGAAAAAAGGCGTGGGTGGCGCCTATCAGATGCGTTTTCAGGCACCCGACCTCATACCCGCGCATGAATCGCGCAGGTTTTATGTGGAGTGGGGGCAGAGCGGCAGCGTTGCAGACGACGATAGTGCCTATGCTGATTATGTCGTCCAGGATGGAACCGGACGCGTTGTCACGATCGAGGCCTGGGCACGGGGCGGCAAGCATTTCCAGATGCATTTCAAATCCTATAGTCAGCCCGGCTACCCAATCGGCAAGATCGTCAATATCGGCTGGCAGCATGATGGTACCGTGGGTTTCCACATAACCCAGCCCGTCGTACCAAAGCCGGACCCCTGCTTTCTAAAAGGCTCCCTCATCCTGACGCGGGAGGGGTACAAACCTGTGGAGACCATCACACCAGGAGAAACCGTGATCACCATGGGCGATCACGGACATGAATTCCGAAAGGTGATTTATGTCGGGCATAGTCGTCGCATTGTCGATGCCGCAGAGGGGCTGGGGCCAGACGAGGCAGGGTGGCCGGTATGTATCCGGGCAGACGCTTTCGGACCCCGGACACCGCGTCGGGATCTCTGGCTCACATCTGAGCATTGCGTGCTGGTCGGGGATCGTCTGATCCCCATCCGGATGCTCGTGAATGGGGTCAGTATCTTCTATGATCGACGACGGCCCGTGTATGATTATTATCATATTGCCACCCGTACCCATTCGATCATCCTTGCAGAAAATCTCTGTACCGAGAGCTATCTGCCGGGTGATAACGAATCCGGGTTCACGATGCGCCAGGGTTCATTGGCCGAGATAACGGCACCGTTCCATCCAGCGCGGCCTATTGTGACGGACCGAGCCGTTGTCGAGCCTTTGTATCGCGCGCTTGCTGGGCTGGGGCAGGATGACGCGATCAGTGACATTTCCGCTGGGCAAATGACGGACGATCCGGATCTCCACCTCGCTCTACCCTGCGGTATGAAAATTGCCCCGATCTCCGTGGAGGGAGGGATCGCCCTGTTCAGTCTGGGCGCGGGCGTCGAGCGCGTATTCATACGGTCTCGCGCCGGGCGGCCCTGCGATACGGTCGGGCGCTTCATCGATGACAGGAGACGCCTCGGAGTCCTGATCGGGGCTGTCACGGTGCAGGACATGCACAGCCGGACCACGCGAGAGATCGATTTCCAGGACCCTTCGCTCAACGGATGGCATGACCCCGAACAGAATGACACGCGCTGGACCGCTGGATCGGCCGAGCTTGTCTTGCCTGAAACTGTTCAGGCCAATGAGGCGTGTCTTGCAGTGCGTATCGTGCGAAGCGAGGCGTACCGGCTATAGAGCCCGCGCGCGCCACGCCCTGATCACGCCGCAGCATCTATCGATGGCGCAGGCAACATGGCCTGCCCCTCGTTTAACTCATGACCGGCATATCAGATATCGAGACGATATCCGAGCAAGACCTCATGCGCGTAGAGATGGCCCTTGAGCTGCTCGTCTTGCAGGTTGCGGGCATTGCCGAAGCCGTTCATGCTGGTATGGACGTTGCCAATATCCGCAAAACGATAACCGAGATCCAGCGTGTGGCGTCCTCCCAGGCGCTGGGATAAACCGGTCCCGACCATGTACATGAGATTTGTATTGGTGTTGGGTAGGAATACGCGGGCATCATTGCCCTGCCAGCCGGTGGATCGCGCAATTGCTACACCGCCTCCTGCCATCAGAAATACGGAACTGCGCTCCGTCAGCGCAATATCGCGATAGATATTGACCGTCGCGCGCTGAACCTTGTTCGAAAAATGATTGAGGCTGGTCGGGAAGCGCGTTGAACCACTCGTATAGCTGGTCTTGCGGGGGATCACGTACTCGGCTTCAACGCGCCAGCTCGGTGTCAGTCGCTCGCCAAAGGCGAAGGACCCGGAGGGAAGGTTCGCGGTCTCGCGCCCTTTGACGAAGGCGCCAATGCCGGGGCGGAGACTGGTATCCATCGCCGTGATCGAGTCAAAGCTGCCAAGCAGGCGTGCCGAGAGATAGAGATGCGTCAGCGGCCCGGGTGTCACCATCTGCGATTTTTCCGGTGTCGGCGCGCGTGCGGATTGCTGAAGGTCCGGCCGCGTATGCAGTGTCGCGTTGGGGGCAAGACCGGCATCGGTCGACGCAGCGAAAGCCGTGGCATTGCCAAAGACAGCCAGAAGTCCTGCGAGGAATACTTCTCTCATCGCATTATATCCTTTATCTTACTTTATCGGTGAGTTGTCCGGCCTGTCAGTGTGACCTTGGCACATTTGTTTGTTCATACATTGAACGCAGTAATAAAAAGACCGTATACTCGCGTATCTAGCTAGGTTTTTATTATTTGTTCTCATAGTGAATAGTATTCACTATGAATGAACAAAATTTCATGGCTTGCGATGTGCCGCTACGGATCGATGCGCGCTGATTTATGCAAGCGGCCCGGAAAAGGGTCTCGCAGCGCTCATTGCTGGTCGACATCCCCATATTCTCGCGTCGGCTGCCGCCGAGGCACTGGACAGGGAATGATGGAGAACACACGCAAAGATGATCTGAGGCCTGTGTAGATGATGCCTCATTGCCGCACCGTATCGGCTTGTCGTGCAGGGAGGCTTCAACACGAAAACTTGTCTTTCGAAATGAAAGATTCTCTTTCTTACTTTCCTGTAATGCCGCGTAAAGGCGGCCGAAGCGACAGGAGAGATCATGCAGTCCGCCGTCCCGTCATTTTCAGACCCTACCGGCTCCCCCGGTCCTGCCGGCAACGGACGCCGGCGTGTCTTCATCGCCTCCTGTGTGGCGGGGCTTGCCGGTGTGCTCTTCGGTTATGATCAGGGGATCATCTCGGCAGCGCTGCTGACGCTGGGAGACAGCTTTTCACTCGGCACGCTGGGCAAGCAGGCGATCGCGGCAGGCATGGTAGCGGGTGCTCTGCTCGGCTGTATGGGGGCGGGGCCGCTCTCCGACCGGTGGGGGCGTCGTCCTGTCGTTGCTCTCGCCGGTGCGTTGTTTCTTCTGGGCTCTGTGGGGTCGGCGCTTGCACAGTCTCCTACGGAGCTGACCCTGACCCGTATCGTGCTTGGGTTGGCCGTAGGCGGGGCGAGTCAGATCGTGCCTGTCTACATCGCCGAACTGGCGCCCGCCTCGCGACGCGGCCGACTGGTGCTTCTGTTTCAGCTCGCCATCGTGGGGGGCGTGCTGGCGTCATCTCTCGTTGGATGGGCGCTCAGCGACGATCCCCTGCTCATCCGTCTTTTCAGCCGGGGCGGGGATTGGCGCATGATGTTTCTGTTAGGGGCCGTCCCGGCACTGATGTTGCTCATCGGCCTGATCTTTCTTCCCGAAAGTCCGCGCTTTCTGGCGTCCAGGGGGCATGTCGAGCGCGCACGCGCCATCCTGCTTTCCCTGCGCGGTCCTGATGAGGACCCCGAAGCCGAAATGCGCGATATTCAGGGGGCGGCGGGTGAGACGGGCAGTTGGCGTCTGCTTTTTTCACGCAAGCTCAGGCCCGCCCTGATTGCAGGTACTGGCCTGGCCATGTTCAGCCAGATCACCGGGACGAACGCCGTCCTGACCTACGCGCCTACCATTCTCTCCGGGGCCGGGTTTGATCGCAATTCGGCCTTGCTGATTTCCATCGCCATCGGCGTGACGATTACCATCGCGACAGTTTTCGGTTTCTGGGCGGTCGATCACTGGGGGCGCCGCCGCCTGATGCTGCGTGTTCTGCCCGGCTCCATTCTGGCGCTTCTCGTACTGGCCTTCGTCTTTTTCGGCGGGGATCCTCAGGGTATGGGCAAGTTCTTCGCCGTCGGCGGATTGCTGGTCTATGTGCTGTGCACGCTGGGCAGCATCAATGCCTCACTCTGGCTGGTTGGGGCGGAGGTGTTCCCTCTCTCGGTGCGCGGCAAAGGCATGGGGCTGGTTACGATTTCCCACTGGTCCTTCGATCTGCTGATTTCGCTCGTGACCCTGTCGATCATTTCCCTGATTGGCGTGTCCGGCACCTTCATTCTCTTCGCAGGTATGACCAGCCTTGGCTGGGTATTTATCCGCAAATGCGTACCGGAAACGAGGGGACGTTCGCTGGAGGCGATCGAGCGCAGCCTGCATGAAGGTGATTTTCTCTCCCATGGCTGAGGTCGTGGCGAATTGGCTACATGATAAGGGTCAGGGGCGCGAATACCGCCCTGGACTCACGCCTGTCAGGGCCTTGAAGGCGGCGGTAAAGGCACCCTGGCTCTCATAGCCCACCGAGAGCGCAACGTGGGTCACGCGCTCGCCTCGCGCCAGACGCTCCCGCGCATTCAGGATACGCAGCCTTTGCCGCCAGGCACCGAAAGCGAGGCCGGTATCCTGGCTGAAATGCCGCACGAAAGAGCGTGGCGACATTCCCGCCAGATTGGCCCACTCCGCCTGTTCACGCTTATCCGAAGGGTCATGCGACAGAGCCGTCGTGACCCGCTTGAGACGTTCATCGCTGGGCAGGGGCAGACAGGTCTCGTGACGCGGCAGAGCGATGAACTCGTCCCAGAGCGTCTCGGCGAGGCGCGCCGTTCTGTCGGAAACGGGGCTCTGGGTCGCATCCCGCGCCAGTCTCTCAGCCTGTGCGTTCAGGAGTGCGGTACCCTGCGCCATGAAGGGCGTGTGGGGAAGCAGCGCGCAACGCACGCGGCTAAGGTAGAGGCTCCACCCCTCTACTGCACCGTGTGAGCGCGCTTCATGCGCGAGGTAAGGGGGAAGCCAGAGGAACTGGCCAGGGCCGATCAGCCAGTAGGCCCGCTCGGTCCGGAGCCCCATAAGGCCGGACCGGATACCAAAGATCTGTCCGCGCGCATGGTGATGGCGCTCGGCAATCCGGCGCGTGAGCTGGGCCATGGATCCGCCAAGGAGCCAGAACGCAGCGTCCCTCTCGTCATCGGCTTCATCCGGGGTCATGCAGGGTCTGGCGCGCATGAGTCATTTTATGGCGCAGAAGCGGCGGAACGCCAAATGCTCCCGCGTTAAAACCTGTCAGGCGCTCCGGATTTGAAGAAGTGCAGGCAGAGGGAGTAAGAGAATGGATATCGGATTTGTCGGTCTGGGCGCCATGGGACAGGCCATGGCCCTGCGCCTGCAGAAAGCAGGGCATACTCTGACCGTCTGGAACCGCACGCGGGCCAAGGCCGACCTGCTCGAGCAATCAGGCGCATTCGTGGCTGAAACCCCGGCTCAACTCGCAAGTCGTTCCGACATTGTCTTTTCCATGCTGTTCGACGATGCGACGACCGAGTCCGCGAGCTTTGGCGCACAGGGTATCGCCGAGGGGCTGCGCGATGGCGGGTTGCATATCTGCTGCAGCACGCTTTCGCTCGAGCAGGCACGCAGGTTGCGCGACGGTCACGCCGAGCGCGGTCAGGCCTATGTCACGGCCAATGTGCTGGGCCGTCCGCCAGCCGCGCAGGACGGCTCGCTATACGTGATCGCCTCAGGCGAGGCTTTACAGATCGAGCGGGCGATGCCTTTGCTCGCGTGTCTGGGGCAGAAGGTCTTCATAGCCGGATCGGATCCGGTGCAGGCCAATCTGGTGAAACTCTCCCTCAATTTCATGATCTACTCCACGATCGAGCAAATGGCTGAGGTCTTCACGATCAATGAGAAGCTGGGCACTGATCCCGCCCTGATGTTCGAGATCATGACCAACAGCTTCTATACCGCACCCGTGCATCGCAACTATGGAAAGCTGATGGTGGCGCAGGACTACGATCAACCCGGTGCCCCTGTCACGCTCGGACTCAAGGATGTTGCGATGTTCCTGGCGGCTGGAAGCGAGCAGAGAGTTCCCTTGCCATTCGCGTCGGTCGCGCGTGATCGGCTTCTGGCCTCTATCGCTGCGGGGGATTCAGAGCGCGACTTTGTGGTGCTCCAGGAGAGGGTGCGCCAGGAGGCCGGGCTGAAACCGCGCTGAGCCGGGATGCGATCACAGGCGCGGTCTCTTGTTGCAGCCCCTCATGCGCTCCTGTGCGTGGGGTCATTCATGATGCCATGCTGCGCCTGTATAGAAATAGTGGCCCAGCCCGAGCGTGAAAATGAGGCAGCCAAAGAGACTATGTTCCAGGCAGGAAAGGCGCAGCGAGCGATGGCGCTCGTAATCGCGAGCGAACAGGACGCCGCCTGCCACAGTCAAGGCGACGGCGATCCAGTTCAGAAAGATGACATGGGCAAACCCGAAGGCGATCGCGCTGGCCGTGATACGCCGTAATGGTGTTTCCAGAAGGGCTGCGTAGCGTGTGAAGAGAAACTGACGGTAGAGCACCTCCTGCGGCCAGACCGACAGCAGAGGGTAGAGCAGCATCAGAAGGAGCCAGAAACCAGGCCGATGGCGGGGCAGGTCCAGGAAATGCTCCGGTGCGAGTTGCCAGCACAGAAGGGCCAGACCCGATCCGAGTACCAGAAACCGCCCGAACACGACTGCGATCTCACGCTTTCGATGATGCGGCCGGGCGCGGGTACCACGCATCCACCAAGTCGCCAGCAGAGCGGCCACCCAGAGGAAGATAAAGAGTACCATCGCCCTGCGCAGAGACAGGATGAGCAAGGGTGTTCCCCCAAACAGGAGCATGAATTCAGCGCCCAGACGCATCGTGCCCCAGCGGGAACGAGCCGGTCCGGTCTCCGGGGGGATGCCATGATGCGTCATGAAATCTCCTGCTTTGTGGAATCGGCGCCCTCGGTTCAATGCGGCAACAGGCTGTTGGTTCAGGCCGTTCAGGACCGATGAGAGGATCGAAAGGGGTCACTTTTCCTCCCAGTACAGGCGCCTTCCCTGGCAGATGCGCCGCCCAAAGCGTCAGGACAGTGCTTTAATTCAAGAGGTAAACTTAATATGTGAGCGTCGCTAGAAATATTGTTGCGCGTGGCGTGGCCCAAGATGTGCCGCAATGGTTGGTGAGTCGGGATAATGGAATCGCGAATGTTAGGAAGGGAAATACGTTTTTCTGTCGTTGATGGCAATGTATCTCAAAATGACAGTCTTATAACCACATATAGTATATTTGAGAATTTTATGATTGTACGAATATCTACTATTTCGTCATACTTCATGAATGCGACGGAGTATTTCTTCTGTTTGTTCATTTGAAATATTGTTCACATTGATACGTGTCCTCGTAAGGCGTTATTTCCTTTCCGCGAGGGTTATCGGCAGGGCGATAGACGCCGCTTTCGAAAGCCGCAGATTTTATCGGATGGGATTCTCTTCTTCAGCCATGCGGAGGGGAGGCATCGGGGATCCTGGGGATCGCCGGAAAGGAACGAGGGATGGCTACGCCGCTGTCAGGAAGCTGGGTTGCAAGGAATGTTGACGGAAAAACCGTCTATCAGAGCGGTACGGTCACCGTAGAGCCGCCGCAATCCTTTTCGAACGGAACCTATCTCTCGATTTCGAGTGGTGCTGTCGTCACAGGGCTGAGCGGCACAAATCTGACCGTGACCCTTTTCAACGGTGGCGTTCTGTCTGGCGCCGAACTGAATGCGGGTGTGGTGCGTGTATCGGCGGGTGGTATCACCAGTGCGAATGCCTTCAACGGTGTCTCTCTGACCGTCAGCACCGGGGCCAGTTCGGTCAATGACACATTTTTCGCCTCCTCCGGCGCTGTCACGAATTATGTCAGCAGTGGCGGGACGATTCTGGGGGCGACGGTCATGTCGGGCGTCACCCTCAATGTCTGGGCCGGGGCGACTGCCTCGGGCATTCTGGCGACCAGTGGCGGGTCAGCCATGATCCAGACAAGTGCGCCGGGCACCAGCGCTGTCAGCGGTGGTTATATCAGCAATGGCGGGATGGTCTATTCCGGCTATATGGGCAATGGCGACAATATCCGTAATGGCGCGGTGCTCACCGGCACGTGGTCTGCAGTCAATGTCGGGGGGCAGACGGTCTACAAGAACACGACGATGACCGTCAGCGGACCGGTCATTCTCAACGCTGCGACCCTTTATATCATGTCAGGTGCCACGGTGACCGGGCTTGGGTGCATCGAGGGCTCCATCCCCACGATCAGCATCTATGCAGGGGGCGCGCTCACCGACTCCCACGTGACGCGCACCTATGTGCGCGTCAATAGCGGGGCCTCTGTGAGCGACAACCGCTTCGATGGATGTGCAGTTACCCTCAATCCCGGCGCAACCTCCACGGATGACAGCTATTCTTGGTACAATTATGCGGTCCAATCCGTAACGGTAGGCAGCGGTGCCACGATCACCAATGCGACGGTCAACAATAACACCATGATCAGCGCCGCAACGGGCGCGACGGTGAATGGTCTCGATATCACCTCGGGCGGATCGGCCTATATCGGTTCCGGCGTCAATCTGTCCGATCTGCATGCCGAGGCGAATACCTATCTCGAGACCTACACCTCGATGGGGGGCACGATCACCCCGCCGACGACCCCGCCCACAGGAACAGGAACCGTTCTCAATGGTACGTGGAGCGCAGTCAGATCGGGAAGCACCACAGTGTATCAGAGTGGGGCAACCATCGTGCAGGCACCGGCAACGCTCGGCACGGGTGCTGTCCTGACGATCATGAGTGGCGCGGTTGCGAGCGGCCTCTCGGGTATCTCCAACACAGTGTATGTGCAGAATGGTGGAACGCTGCTGAGCTCCTATGTCGGGAATGGCGCGGTGTATGTCAGCGCCGGGGGCATCACGAGTGGCAATATGTTCAACTCGGTACCGGTCAATGTTCTCGCGGGTGGCAGCTCCGTGAGCGACCTCTATTACAATAATGGCTACAACGTCGATCTCGCGACGGTTCAGGCTGGCGGCTCGCTGATCAGCCCGCAGGTCGGTTCCGGGGGCAATGTCTCGGCCTATACGAGTTCAGTCGTGCTCGATCCCTCAGTCGGAACGGGCGGGCATCTTGTGGTCAACAAGGCTGTTACCGAGGTGTGCTTCGTGAAAGGCACGCATATCCTGACAGCGCGCGGCGAGGTCCGTGTGGAGGAACTCGAGATCGGCGAGGCAGTGGCGTGCGTGGTGGACGGAGAGATCCTCTATCGCCCTATCCTCTGGATCGGCAGCCGCTTCAACCGTCTTGAGCCCTATCAGCCGGACGACCTCGCCGGATATCCGGTGCGCATCCTGGCTGATGCCTTCGAGCCCGGCATTCCTTCGCGTGATCTGCTGGTGACGCCTGAGCATTGCTTTGCGTTCGAGGGGCGTCTGCTGCCGATCCGCATGCTGGTCAACGGGCGAACGATTTTCTACGACAAGGCGATCCAGAGCTACGAGTATTTCCATATCGAGCTGGCTGACCATGCGATCCTTCTGGCCGAGAATACCCCGGCGGAAAGCTATCTCGATACTGGTAACCGCGACGGACTGACCGCCCGGGGGAATGTCTCCATCCTTCGCCATGGCGCTTTGCCGGAGCGGGCGCTGCCGCTCTGCGTCGATCGCGATTTCGCCGAGGCCCTGCATCGTCGTTTTGCCGGAGAGCAGGCGCCCCGTCAGAACATATCGGTCATGCATGATCCCGATCTGAAGCTTGTCTGTCCGAGTGGTGCGACACTCAGCCCAACACGCAGGACAGGCAGTAACTACGTGTTCCAGCTGCCTGCGGGTCTGTCCGAGGTCAGAATCGCGTCACGCACGGCACGTCCCTGCGACATGATTGGACCCTATGTGGATGATCGCCGCCGTCTCGGCGTCATGGTGGGCGCAGTCAATCACTTCACGGCGTCAGGGCACGGTGTGATTACTACCCATACGAGCGCCTCGCGTGAATTGGGCTGGCACGAAGGAGCGGAAATCGGGCGCTGGACCGATGGGAACGCCACCCTTACCCTGGGTGACACAGCCTCGACGTCAGAGAGCGTACTGACGATCGAAATCCTGGCGGCAGGGCCGTATTGCCCCGATGAGGATGTCGTGCACCTGCAAGCGGAGAGGGTCGTAGCCGCCTAAACGGCCCCGAAAGGCCCCCGCGATCCGGTGGGGGCCTCACACGGCACTTGGGGCTGAAAACGAGACCTCAGGACGATGAGAAGGGAAACAGGGGACGTTCCCCCGGAGTTTCGCCTTCCCGGCCAGCCCATCAGGACTGGATGTGGTGGTGCAGGGAAATACCTTCATCCTGCTTGCGCCGCAATTCGACCTCGGCAGCCATGGCTTTCTGCAGCTTCTCAAAAGCACGGGCCTCGATTTGCCGGATACGCTCGCGCGAGACACCGTATTCATGGGAGAGCTCTTCCAGGGTGGAAGGCTCGTCCTTCAGGCGTCGCTCGGTCAGGATGTGGCGCTCACGCTCATTGAGCGATTTCATAGCTTCGGTCAGGAGCGCCTGGCGGCCACTCATTTCCTCAGCCTCGCCCAGCGTTGTTTCCTGGCTCTCCTGATCATCGACCAGCCAGTCCTGCCATTCGCCCTCGCTGTCACTGCGCAGAGGCGCATTCAGACTGTGATCTGGTGCGGAAAGGCGCTGGTTCATCGAGACCACGTCCTGCTCGGGTACGCCCAGCGTGGTCGCAATCTTGTCGACCTGCTCCGGCTTCAGATCGCCATCGTCAATCGCCTGCATCTGGCCCTTCAGGCGACGCAGATTGAAAAAGAGCTTTTTCTGCGACGCGGTGGTGCCCATTTTGACGAGCGACCAGCTATGCAGGATGTACTCTTGCATCGCGGCACGGATCCACCACATGGCATAAGTAGCCAGTCGGAAGCCACGGTCAGGATCGAAGCGTTTGACAGCCTGCATCATGCCGATATTGCCCTCGCTGATTAGCTCATTCAGCGGCAGGCCGTAGCCACGATAGCCCATGGCAATCTTGGCGACGAGGCGCAGATGGGAGGTGACCAGCTTGTGGGCTGCGGCGTCATCCTGACGGTCACGCCAGCGGCGAGCGAGTTCACCTTCTTCCTGCGGTGTCAGGATAGGGAATTTGCGGATGTCCTGAAGGTAACGGGTAAGATTGTTTTCAGGACCAAGAGACAACACGGCGGAAGAGGCCATTGGGCTGCAACTCCTTTCGCCCGGTGCAGAGAGGAACCTTATCTACGGGGATGACCCCGTCAGGGTTCCCGACACCGGGTGACGCTTGATGAGGGAAGGACCAGCGTCCCCGCACAGCATCCTCAGCATGAGCAATGCCAGGCGGTACGTCCATTCCGGCGGCGCGTCACTTCGTCGGATCGACCATGAGTGGATCATACACCGAATTTCGAGTCAAGAAAACGTACCACATTACTCCTAATTAACTCCCCCGAAGGGTGCGCAGCAGCGTCTGGAAATCCTCTGGCGGTTCGGAGGTAAAGAGCAGTGTCTCTTTCGTTCGAGGATGGGTGAAGCCCAGGCGCGCTGCGTGCAGTGCCTGGCGCGGGAAATCGAGTGCAGCGCGTTTTGCGGTTTCTCCGAGTCCTCGTGCCGCAGCGGGGATGCGACGCAGATAGACCGGATCGCCCAGCAAAGGATGGCCAGCCTGTGATAGATGAACGCGGATCTGATGGGTGCGCCCGGTGGCGAGCTTGCATTCCACAAGGCTCACCGAAGCGTCGAAGGCCTCGAGGCAGCGCACATGCGTCAGGGCATGCTTGCCGCCCTGCGTAACCACGGTCATGCGCTTGCGGTCGCGCTTGTCTCGACCGATGGCCCCGTCATAGCTGACTTGCGGCGGAAGCAGCCCCCAGGCGAGAGCCTGATAGGCCCGATCGATGTCACGCGCGGCAAAGGCCTCGGAGAGGGCATTATGTGCCGTGGGGGTCTTGGCCACGACCATGAGACCTGAGGTATCCTTATCGAGGCGATGCACGATCCCTGGGCGCTTTTCTCCTCCGATCCCCTCAAGATCCTCACCGCAATGGCCGAGCAAGGCGTTGACCAGAGTGCCGGTCTCATTCCCGGGGGCGGGATGCACGACCAGGCCGGCAGGCTTGTCCAGCACGATCAGGTCGCGATCCTCGAAAAGGATGGGCAGGGGGAGATCCTCCGCCTGCGGGCGGGCCGGGGCTGCTGGGGGCAGGATCAGCGTGATATGACGCCCCGCTCTGGTGGTTTCCGAGGGCTCGCGTATGATGGCGCCATCGCAATAGACCTGTCCGGCCTCGATCAGGGATTTGACGCGCGAACGGGAAAGGGTGCCGATCGATTCCGCCAGAAAGCGATCGAGGCGTTGCCCCGCCTGGTCGGGCGTGACATCAAAATCGAATCGGTCGTCATGGGGTGCGTGGGCTTCGGTCATGCGCCCGTTTAGCAATTAGGATCGCGTCTCGCCATGACCACGCCTGCCCCTCCCGTTTCCCGTGCGCTCATGGCGGCCGTTATCATCATGGGTGTGATGATCGTAGTAGGGGTGGCGGGGCTGATCGGGGTGATCGCCCATAGGGCGCTCTCGGGTGGCACGGCGGCGCATCATGGCGTATCCACCCCGCCGAAGACGGGAGGCGCGTCATCAGGTGGTGCCCGGCCCGGTTTCGTCTATCACGCTACCGGCCATATCGTCTCGCAATCCGTACGCCCGGATGGTTCTGTCGTTCTGCTTATCAGCAATCCCGAGGGAGAGCAGGTCGTGGTCTGGAATCCCGATACAGGACTTGTCACGGCGCAGTTTTCGGTCACGCCCTAAGGGCGACGCGCTGGGTGCCCAAAGAGGCGGTCAGAGCTGGAGGAGCGTCAGTTCGGGCAAAGCCCCGACGCTACAAAAGCGCGTACCGCATCCTGTCATGTCACGAGCGCACTGGCCTCTTCGGGGTTGAGGCCCAGAGAAGCATAGACCTGAGCCATGTCAACGAGCCCCTCCCATGCCGCAAAGCTGCTTTTGTCCATGCCGGTGTGGTGGGGCATCACGACGATAGCGGGGGGCGTATCCATGAAGCGGATGCGCAGATCAGCCCATCGCGGCCCAATATGGCGGTGAAAAATGGCGGCCAATGCGCATTGGTCGATACACCAGTTTGTCGGGTTTGCCGTCAGATAGGCCGTACGCAAATAGTCATGCAGGTCGTGTGCGAGTACGGGTAGCAATGCTGTCTCACCAAAATACGAGACACCGGCACCAAAGCCCCAGGGCTCGCCCATGAATTGTCTGCCCTCCGAGTCAAAGGCATAGAGCCGGAATCCGTAATCATAATTGGTGCGCAGAGCTTCCGAGAGGGAAAGAAAATCGGTCGGGAACATGGCGTCGATATCGGTTGTCATGACCGGACAGGAGAACCGTTCGACAATTTCCGGCATCATGAGATAGCGAATGCAGGAATAGGTCGCGCCGTCATTATGCGCCAGACGCCCGGAGGTAAAACTCAGGGCGACGGGGCTGCGGGCGGCGTGCAACGTTTTTGCGACGCGTTCCAGAAAGCTGATCTGGTCGGGGCTGGGACTCGCGAAGCCGAGGATCAGATGGATCATGCCGGGGCGGCTGCCTGCGGCGCAGGCCTGAATGAGAGAGGCGACCAGCCTTGGCACGAAGCGGAAATAGCGCTCATCGCTGCCGGCGACGATGCAAAGATCGGGCTGGGCAGCTGTGGCATCCGTCCCCGTCCAGTGCCATTCCCACCCCGAGAGATCGAGCGGCGCGGGCTCCGGCTTGCGGGGGAAGCCGGTCAGCCAGGAATAGGCACCACAGTTGAAATGCACGAACTGCATGCCTGTTTCGATCGAAAGCTGTCGTGCCCGTTCGTAATGGGGGTTCGCACCGTCTGCATCCCCGCGATACCACGCCTCATGTCCGCTTACCACGCTCAGAGCATGGGACTCTTCGTTGAAGGCCTTCTCGGCTTCCAGAAAGAGGCGACGGCGAGCGGGGGGGCACTGCCCCCAGATTTCCTCGAGGGTCTGCAGATAGACGCTGCGTGTCTCGTACGTTGCATCTGCAAGCAGGGGAGAGGGCATGAGGACCCTGCAGAATTCGCCGTCGAGATGCACGTCGTAAACCTCGCGGAATAGACGGGCGGCTGCCAGCGGATGACAGTTTTCGGGAAGAAATCTCTCGCTGGTTTTTATGATGAGCTGCTGACGTGGTGAGCGTTTGGCAGCGTCCTCGATTGCGTCGCGCAAAAGCGGCCGGACAAGAGCGTATCTCTCCTGTCGATACGCGATAGTGGCGCGGGCCCAAAGCAGCTCTGCTGGCTCCATGAGCCCGTCCAACGCGTCCAGGCAGGCAAGGGCCGCGTCATAATGCCCGAGCAGCGCACAGAGGCGAGCAAGGTGATACAGATGCGGTGCATGGTGGGGGGCGGTAATCACGTGTAGCATCTGGGCGGCCAGATCACCGCCATGCGCCCAGATTCTCTCCTCTGAGGTGACCAGAGGATTTCGGATCAAATCGTCTACCGATGCGATAGCATGAGACAGGGCGGGGCCAGGATAGGCCGGGCAAACGCGGCCATCCGGAAGCGTCAGGGTCTGCCCATCTTCCGACAAAAGCAGGGCAGAGGGGTCGAAGCGTTCCTCTCCGAGCCAGACCGAGAACTCGGCACATCGACCTCGTGGCGTCTGTTTTCCTTGCACGAGCCAGCGCATCGCTACGACGCGGGCGATGAGGGGAATGCACGCTTGCGGTAAAGACACGAAAAACTCCCATGCCTGCGCATGGGGTACGAGATGAAACTCGGTGTCGTTTCGGCAGCTCAGATAGAGCGATCCCGTGCGGATCACGAAAGCCGACGCCTTGTGCCCCGTCGGGACAGGATCTCCGGGGGCAGGGTCTATCGCAATGCAGGCGGGACCACTGAGAAGGTGATCATTTTCATCAAGGAGAAGGGGAGTTGCATCGCCGGCTGCCACTGCGGCTGGACTGACTGGGGCCAGTAAGCCACCCGACCAACAAACGACCGCTCCATGCCAGGTCAGTAAGATGCGTGCCATCCGGGTTTCCTCCTTCTTGCCTTGCGCCGGGGTGAACACTGCTTCCCCCTTCACTCAGCAGGCGAGCACGGCGTCGATCAGACCCGGAAAACGGGCATCCAGATCCGCTTTCCGCAGGGAGTTGAAGTGTTGCACACCCTGAACCCGTGTGTGCAACAGCCCGCTTTCTCGCAGCACCTGAAAGTGATGGGACATGCTGGATCGGGGGCGGTCACCAAGCAAGGCAGCGCAACTTGCTTCGGGAACCTTCCCGAGGTGCTGAACGATCTCAAGTCGGATCGGATCGGCTAGTCCTCGCAGAACACCCAGCAGGGTCAGAGCATCCGGAGCGGGGTGGTCATAGTCAGGCATTTGCGCTGTCCGATTCCAAAAAACTCGGGGGAGGGGTTGTCGTGAGCCATGGACATCCCCATTCCTGATATTGTTCGATCAAAATCGAATTAAACCCCCACGGGTTCATGAGGACACAGCATTATGACAACTCTGTTCGATCCGATCCAGCTTGGCGCTATCCATGCGAAGAACCGGATCCTGATGTCGCCGCTCACCCGCGGCCGTGGCACGCGTGACCATGTGCCAACACCTGTTATGGCAGAATACTATGCCCAGCGCGCCAGTGCCGGACTGATCATCTCCGAGGCGACTGGAATCAGCCGCGAGGGGCTGGGCTGGCCCTATGCGCCCGGAATATGGTCGCAGGAGCAGGTCGAGGCCTGGCAGCCAATAACGAAGGCCGTTCATGACAAGGGCGGCAAGATCATCGTCCAGCTCTGGCACATGGGCCGTATGGTTCATTCCAGCGTAACCGGCCAGCAGCCAGTTTCAAGCTCGCCCACCTCAGCTCCCGCGCCGCTGCACACCTATGACGGCAAGCAGGATCCAGAGCAGGCGCGCGCGCTCACCAAGGCGGACATCACGCGGATTCTGGGCGAATACGAAGTTGCTGCACGCAACGCTATTGCCGCCGGGTTCGATGGGGTGCAGATCCACGCGGCCAATGGCTATCTCATCGACGAGTTCCTGCGCGATGGCACCAATCATCGTGAGGACGAATATGGTGGCTCGCCCGAGAACCGTATCCGACTGCTGCGTGAGGTTGCCGAGCGTGTGATTGCGACGATCGGCGCAGAGCGTACCTCTGTGCGCCTCTCGCCGAACGGCGACACCCAAGGCTGCATCGACAGCGCGCCTGAGACCGTGTTCGTTCCTGCGGCGAGAATGCTGAACGATCTGGGGATCGGCTTTCTCGAACTGCGCGAGCCTGGCCCGGACGGTACCTTCGGCAAGACCGACCAGCCCAAGCTGCATGGGCCGATTCGCGAAGTATTCCGGAATCCTCTGGTCCTGAATCAGGACTATACGCGCGAGGAAGCGATCGAAACGGTGGCTGGCGGAGTTGCCGATGCCATTGCTTTTGGTCGAAAATTCATCGCAAATCCTGATCTGACGCGACGTCTGGCCGAGGATCTTCCGCTTCAGTCGGACGATATCAAGACGTGGTACAGCCGTGGTGATGAGGGGTACATCGATTACCCGTTTTATAACGAATCATGACTTGATGTTGATTTCGATAAGACAACATTGACGTCATCGCGCGTTCGGGTTTCAGGAAGATACATTTCGTTTCTTCCTGGGACCTTGATGCGCGCAACATCCATTTTCACCGCAGCCCTCCTCTCAGTTCTCACGGTTTCGACGGCGCTGGCCGACCCGCTGCCTGTGGTTGCTGTTAATCGGGAAATTGGCCTTTCGATGGCCGGGATTTTCGATAATCTCGTAGGGGGCTATGGCGACCAGTATCAGACGACCGGCGGCCGGTGGTACGGCCCGTATCGTTCTGCGTCGCAATCCCGCTCCCGTCGTATCGGCTGGGTTCCGGGGTTCCAGGTGGACGCCTCGACGATGGTGTCTCTGGGGCGAATAGAGAACCTCTATGCTTCGGCACTTTTCCGGCTCGGATCAGGAACGCGCAATGACAAATATGCGCGTCGCTACAGTTCGGCTTATGGAGGCGACGCCTGGCAGAGCAATGGCGGGGAAAGTGCTAACTCGACTTATAGTCGAGGCGAAATCGGCAAGGGTTTCCTGTTCCTGCATGATAAGGCGCTCATCACCCCCTTCGTCCAGGGGGGATATGACTCCTATGGCTACGATAGCTTCGGCGGGCAGAATGCTTTTTTTGTCGGTCTCGGCGTGAATGCGGATTATGCGCTCACCGATCGCCTGGTCCTTCGCGGTCGGTTTGGCTGGGCCGAGATTCTCGATACGCAGACCTATCGTGTTAAGGGCGCTGCGACGCGGCCGCGCTGGGAAGGCAGCCTCGGGGCGGATTACCGCATGACGCGCCACTGGCATCTGACAGCCGGGGGGGATTACGCCTATACATCTTATGGCCATGACAAAGACCAGTATCGCTATCAGAGCGTAAGTGAGGGGCAGGTCGCAGGACGCTGGACCTCAAGCGGCATCCAGAACGGCCTGACCCTTCGTGCAGGTCTCGCCTACGCGTACTGAGATCGCAGCAGGATAATCCGGCATGGGCACTCATCTCACGCCGGACTGTCGTTTCAGTGCCCGGCTAAAGCTGTTTCTGCGCGAACTGAATCGCGAGAGATTCCCAATCTGACTGTGATCTGATTCGAGATGACGGCCGGAATGGAGGCCGACGCTGAATGTCGTCACGCACGCTATCTCTGGATCTACGTGCCCGCGTTGTCGCCGCGGTTTCAAAGGGCCTGTCTCGCCGGCAGGCTGTCGAGCGCTTCGGCGTCAGTCCGGCGAGTGCCGTTCGCTGGTGGGCCCTGGCCGCGTCGACTGGCAGCCCCGCAGCAAAGCCACGCGGTGGGGATCGGCTGTCACACAGGTTCTAAGCACAGGCCGCGCGGATCCATGCGATGATTGCGACGCAGGACGACCTGACCCTCGCCGAAATCCGTATCCAGCTGGCTAAGGATGGCCACCATTTCGCAATTGGCACGCTGTGGCGCTTCTTCGCCCGCCACCGGATCGCATGGAGAAAAAGTCCGCCCACGCGGCGGAGCAGGGTCGCACCGATATCCTGACCCGACGGCAGGAGTGGTTCGATAGCCAGCCCGATCTCGCCCTCGAGCGGCTGGTTTTCATCGATGAAGCCTGGGCCTCGACCAATATGGCGCGACGTCATGGTCGCTGTCGGCGGGGGCAGAGATTACGATCCACCGTGCCGCACGGGCACTGGAAGACCACAACGTTCATCGCGGGACTGCGACTGACCGGCATCGTGGCGCCCATGGTGCTGGACGGACCGATCAGCGGCCGCAGCTTCCTGACTTATGTCGAACGCGTCCTCGTGCCGGATCTGCGCCCCGGCGACATCGTCGTCATGGACAATCTCGGCTCGCACAAGGGGCCGGGCGTGCAGGCGGCGATCGAGGCCGCCGGAGCCAGCCTGCGGTTCCTGCCACCCTAGAGCCCGGATTATCAACCCAATCGAGATGGCGTTTTCCAAACTCAAGGCCCATCTCCGCCGCACCGCCGCCCGCACCCGCGACGGGCTTTGGGACAGGATCGGCTAACTCATCAATCAGGTCGCGCCCGCAGAATACGCCAACTTCTTCACCGCCGCTGGATAGGAGCCAGATTGACAGGAAAACGCTCTAGGATGCGAAGGCAGGACGTATCTTATCGCGCGGAAAAGCTCATAACGCGCCGAGGCCTGCCTCGCGCACCAAGATCGGCTGAAGGAACGTGCAAAATCCCTCGCAGATCAGACCTGTCTTCTCTTAAGCTCTGGAGAGGGCGCTCAACGTTCAAAGTGTTCTCGAAACTGCAGCGTGACAGGGCCACTACGTGTGAGTGAGCGCGTCGCGCAGCAACTCGCCACAACTAGCCAGTTTTGTGAACACTTTCAGTCAATAGCTTTGGAAATCAGGCGGAGGCAAGCTTCCGTAGCTTGCGGAAAAGGCGGCCGATCAAAGGTCTATCGAAAAGGGCGTAATACTTGCGCTGCAATCGATTTATTTTCGATGACCTTATCGCAGAAAGCTCGATATCTCTCAAAATTATCTCCCGGTTCAGAGCTTCCTCTCGGGAGCGATATTTTTCAGCCGCGACGCGGGGGAGTTCTTCGCTTCGTTGTAATAACTTGTCGTTCTGTTTGAGCGTGCGCTGATGGCTTTCCTTTTCATGCTCCAGTTGAACTCGGGTTTTTTTGAACATGTCCCGCAGTAGACGGAGTTCGGCGTCGCGACCCATATCTTCGCGCGAGCGCAACGTACTTGGTTCTGAAAACATGACATTTGGGAAGCGGGCTAGCGTGTAATCAAATACCGCTCGATTCTTGAAGTAACTATTCGCACTCATCTTGACATTGCGGCCAATCAAGGCAGACAAGACGCTCATGTGCAGGCGATCTGTTTCGATACGATCAAACTGGGAAATCAAGGTTGCCGCAGCTTGGAGGGGGGCGAGGCACTGAGCTGCTGTCTGCCACTGGATATCGTTGAAAAGTAGAGGAAAATCGAAGCTATGACGAGGAACCGTAGACTGGGTTGTTTCCTCGTCGCGACGAAGCATTTTTAGATCTGGATATACCCCCGCAATCTCGAACTGTGAGAAATGGCGAGGGTGAACGTAGAACGCGAGATCGTGGCACACGAATATCCGGTTTGACGGAAAGCCATTACGGATGAGGTCTTCATAACTCCTCTCCTCGCGACAAAACAGCGTGACCTGCTCCGCATAGGGAACAAATTCTGACCCAAAGCCTGAGAAAGTCGAGGGGAGGATAAGCAATTGTCCACCAGTCTCAAGAAATGCGAGCACTTGATCCAGGTAGGTTTCCCACAAACCGCGTGTCCAGCCACCGCCGCCGCCCATCACCACATGGTTATGGCCGATAAAGACATTTGGATTTCTTCCCTCGATAATCCGAGGTGACCATTCTAAGTCGTTGAACAAGTCCAGGGTGCCTAGCTGGATCAAGGCGTCACCAAGATTTCCATACCCGGGATAATAGGCTGCGTTGTTGGATGCGAATTCTCGGATCGCTCCTGTCAGAGCCGGATCATTCCAAATTTCGTCTCGGATTGTTGCTCTTACGCTCTGGTAGTCTGTATCCATCTCAGTGCGAAGCCTTTTCTGCTGCCAGGTCTAGAAATCCAAAGATTTCCTGTACCTTACTCCTATAAATGCTGAGTGCATGCTTGTCGGCAAATCGTTTGCCAAGAAGTGTAACCTTTCGGTCGATCACTTCCTGATCCGCCTGCAGGTATTCCTGTATCTTCTCCACATACCTGAAAGCGAGCTGGCCGTCATCTGGCGTATTTCTCGCGATATAGGCGCAATCGTCATTGAGAAGCTCGGGGACTCCGCCGATATCCACGGTTATTATAGGAAGATTGAGTTCTGCCGCCTCCAGCACAACATTTGGCATCCCATCAAACAGAGAGGTATAGATAAATGCATCACCATCATTGAGTGGTATGCTTTTCAATCCTGAAAATGGTCCGCGATAGGAAATATTCGGGTGAGCGTTAAATAAGTCGATACAGAAACTATCGAGTACCGACTCCCCATAAACATGAATCTCGATATCGATCCCTGATGCTTCCAGCTCTGTTGCGATGCGGCACAGAAGGTCTGGCCGTTTCTGGGCGTCCAGGCGCGATGCCCAGATCAGGCGCTTTCCTGACGAAGGACCAGGAATGCGATCCCCCCTGACGCCGTAATTATATAGTGCAAAGGTGCGCCCGGACCACGATGGGATCCGGCTCTGAAGTTGAATGAGATTTTGTGAATGGTCAGAGACTACCAGATCGAAAGTGTCGGCATACTCGAGGAGGAAGCGATGTTCATAGCCGTCTTCGAACAAATAACCGTTGCTCAGATAAAAGCTCGGGCAGAAATAGAAGTAGCACAACGCGTATTCTGCTAGAGCGTTATGGTACGCGCGGATAAAATCGACGCAGAAAGCGCAGCATTTGAAGAAAAGACGTGCGTTAGGAGCGAATGTCTTGATCACTCTAAACGTAATGTCGAGAATATGGTGCGCGTGCTGAGCTCCGAGCATAGGGAAAAGATCCAGGACTTCCACATCCGCGGGAACTTCAAACCGGCTCTTGTCTGCATCAAACTCCTGGCCAAGTATCAACAGGCATGAGCGGGAAGGGTCTCGATTGGCGGCAGCGATAAAATTGATAATGTACTTTTCCGCTCCGCCCTTCGTCAGAAAAGGCAAGAAGAAAACATCGGAGTATTTCCGGTTGCGAAGTTTGTTGCATATATCGAAATACACTTCGCCTGGCTTCATGGGCGCACCGAGATTGCTGAAAAATTCGGCAGATGAAAGCTTCGCGCAATTTATCTCGGGCTCTATGAGGTTGGCCTCTTGCATGAATTTGGTAATGAGATAGGACGACCTATATTCTTTTTTATACTCGACGTGATGAGGCGGTTCGATTAGTCCAAGGGCATCTTCCTTGGCGAGACGCATGTATTGTTCCGGTCTGAAGAAATGCGAGATGGGTGGGCTGAGCCGTGCAGATTTGCTCAGCAGAGCCATGATGCTTTTCTGGTGCTGTCTGTAGAAGACTATGGTGTCCTCAGCGATGATGAACTCGAACCCTCGAGCTGCCGCGCGCAGATTGAGATCGTAGTCTTCATATGCGTAAACCTGATGGGATGAACAGTCGTGATATGGTTCTTCCAGCAAGGCTGAGCGACTGACCATCAAACGTGAGACATAAGTATGCTCACTAAATAGCCGGCGAATACCCGTTTTTTGAGAGGGGAACATCTTGTAGACGTAGTGACGGTCACCGAAGGCTTGATAGTACTCAGGAAATACGATGCTCGACTCAGAGTTTGTAGAAATTTTGTTATAAAGCGCCGTCAAATAGTTGGATGAGACGAGATCGTCGGCATCCGCGGTGGCGATATACTTGCCACACGCTTCTTTCACTCCGGCGTTTCTCGAGAGGCCCAGGGATCTGAGATCAACCTGCAAGTAAGAGATCTTCTCGAAGCTTACGAACGTGTATTCTTTGATTATTTTTTCGCTTATATTGTCGATATTATCAGCAACGATTATCAATTCGCAAACTATGCCATTCGCAGAAGCATTTTCTGCTGCTGCTTCCAGGGATCGTAGGGTGGGATATATGAGATCACCCTCGCGGTGCACATTGAGTACAACGGAAACGTCTACATGCACCACTTGCGGTAACCCTTTTTTGCGTTCAATGCCCTGTATCATTACGATCTATCGCTTCATAGAGTGAATCAATACGCTGGTGTCTCAATCCACCTTTCAGCCTTCGTAGTGGGCGGGTATAGCGCTTGAGAACCGCCTTCTTCTGATTTCAGCAATAGCGACACAAACCAGGAAATGAGTCCGCTAATAACTCCTGGTCCCATATAACGTGATCAGGCACATCTATGTGGCCGATGAATCCTCTCCCCTTGGGACCATAACCATCTGGCGTATCGTGCAGGCGCGTGATCTCCCCAAGGAGCAGAGACAAATACCGCTGTTGCGTCCACGATCTTGATGTGAGCGCTTCCCCGAGAAGGGGCACGAAGGGTGGGGAGGAAAAGAAGCGTGTTGTTCGCTCGCGCCAGACATGGTGGAACGTCGCATCGGTGCGGCGTTGCAGGAGCGGGTCCTGAACCAGAACGACATGATGCGGCCTGAGCCCGAGCTCATCGAGCGTGTCGCGCGTGAAAGCCGCGTTCTCGCCCGTATTCGTCGAGCGGGTTTCCAGGATGATCTGGTCACTCGCGATGAGGGAGTCCGCTGCAATCAGGCGAGAGATCAACTCGGCCTCGGAGAGATCGGCAAGGGCAGACGGCGCGCAATCGAGACGTGAAGCGAGGGCCGCTACCAGCGGCGGAGTCGAATGCCCGATGCCGCCGGTAATCATCAACAGGCAGCCATGTTGGCGCGCCAGGCTCGCAGCATGATCCACGCAGGCGAGTACGCCATTGCCAGCAAGGCAGACGAGGTCGATCCGGTTTGGCGCATCATCGCTGCTGATCAGAGCCAGATAGGCAGCAATGCGATCGGAGGCCTCCCTGATCTCGGGCTGTTCCAGAGCGGTAAAATCCGGATGTGTCATCTCTGTCCCATCGCCTTCGTTTCTCCCGAACCGATCGAGGGAGTGACCGGGTAGGGTGACGCCGCACCTACTGGGGAAATGCGACGCCGGTTTTCATTGCGGACAAGTATGGCCCCGTGCCGGCTGGAACGCGGCATCACACTCGGGTCAGACCGTGAAATACTTGGCCCGCGGGTTGAGCATGACGAGGGCGGAAGTCGATTGCTCGGGATGCAGCTGATAGCCATCCGAAAGCGAGACCCCAATGCGCTCTGCATCAAGGAGCTTCAGAATGGGCTCCTGATCTTCCAGACGCGGGCAGGCCGGGTAGCCAAAGGAGTAGCGCGAGCCACGATAGGATTGCGCCAGCATCTTTTCCATGTCGCGGTCATCCTCGCCCGCAAAACCCAGTTCGGCGCGGATCCGCTTATGGGTGTATTCCGCCATGGCCTCGGCCATTTCGACCGACAGCCCGTGCAGATAGAGATAATCCTGATACCGGTTGGCCTCGAACCAGTCCCGCGCCAGATCAGATGCCTTCTGGCCCACGGTCACGACCTGTAGACCCACCACATCGCGCTCGGTTTCGTCGATGTCACGTACGAAATCGGCAATGCACTCGCCATCCTCACGGGGTTGGCGGGGGAGGGTGAAGCGCGCAGCCTCGGTCACGCCATCCTCATGAAAGAGCACCAGGTCATTGCCCTCGCCCGCGGCCTTCCAGTAGCCATAGATGGCCTGGGGTTTGAGAATGGTTTCTTCCGCACAGAGCGCCAGCATACGCTTGAGCACCGGGCGCAGCTCCTGCTTGGCATAGGTCATGAAATCGTCGAGCGAGCGCCCCTGCTTGCGAAAGCCCCATTGAAATTGATAGAGCGAGCGCTCATTCAGGAAGGGGAGCACAGCCGCGGGCGTGGCCTCGACCACGCGGGCACCCCAGAAAGGCGGCACGGGTACGGGCTGGGTTCCGGCCACGCGGGCACGGCGGATGCGCGCGGCATCCTTGTCGATGGGCGCGAAGCCGCGAGTCTCGGCCAGCTCGGGCGCACGCTCGACCTTGCGCTGCTTGCCCGCCCGGCGCGTCTGGATGGCGCTCAGATAGTCGTCGAACTGGTCATTCACGACCTTGTCCATGAGCGACAGCCCATCGAACGCATCGCGCGCATAGGCGACGCGCCCTGCTGTCTCGATACCGTAGGAGCGGGCGCATTCATCTTCCACGTAGTTGCGTGTCAGTGCTGCGCCACCGAGGAAGACAGGAATATCGATACCCTGCCGCGCCATCTCCTCAAGGTTTTCGCGCATGATCACGGTGGATTTCACAAGCAGGCCCGACATGCCGATGGCCTGCGCGTTATGCTCGCGCGCTGCAGCAATCATATCGGCCAGAGGGACCTTGATGCCCAGATTGATGACGCGGTAGCCGTTATTGGTCAGGATGATATCGACGAGGTTCTTGCCGATATCGTGCACGTCGCCCTTGACGGTCGCGAGGACCATCGTGCCACGCGCCTGACCCTCTACACGCTCCATATAGGGCTCGAGCCACGCCACGGCGGTCTTCATGGTCTCGGCCGATTGCAGCACGAAAGGAAGCTGCATCTTGCCCGCGCCGAACAGCTCGCCCACCACTTTCATGCCATCCAGAAGCACGGTGTTGATGATGTCGAGTGGCGGCATTTCTTCCATTGCCGCGGCGAGATCGTCCTCGATGCCCTTGCGGTCGCCATCGACGATACGATCCTTCAGACGTTCGGCCGGGGTTTCGGCGCGACGCTTCTGCACGGCATCGGCAGCTTTTCGGCCCGCAAAGAGCTCCAGCAGCTTCTGGAGCGGATCGTAGTCCTCGCTGCGTCGGTCGAAGATCAGATCCTCGGCCACCTTCACTTCCTCGGCGGCAATCAGATGCAGCGGGCGGATCTTGCTGACATGCACGATGGCGCCGGTCATGCCAGCCTTGACCGCGTGATCGAGAAAGACCGAGTTCAGCACGGCGCGCGCCGCCGGATTGAGGCCGAAGGAGATGTTCGACAGCCCCAGGATGATCTGGATATCGGGGAAGCGCTCGCGGATCATCCGGATGCCATCGAGCGTCCAGACACCCAGCTTGCGATCGTCTTCCACGCCCGTGGCAATGGTGAAGGTGAGCGGGTCGATCATCAGATCGGATTGCGGCAGACCATGTTTCGTGCAGGCGAAATCGACCAGACGTTCGGCAATACGCAGCTTGTCTTCCGGCGTCTTGGCCATGCCCACTTCATCGATGGTGAGCGCAATCACCGCAGCGCCGAATTTGCGCGCCAGGATCATGCGGTCCTCGGCATGGCCTTCGCCATCCTCGAAATTGATCGAGTTTATGATGGGTTTGCCGCCATGCAGCTTGAGCGCAGCTTCAATGACTGGGGTCTCGGTTGAGTCGATCACCAGAGGCGCATTCACCGAAGACGTGAAGCGCGTGACGACCTCATTCATCTCGGCAATTTCATTGCGTCCGACAAAGGCCGTGCAGAGATCGAGCGCATTGGAGCCCTCGGTGGCCTGCTCGCGCCCTACGGCAACGCAGCCATCCCAGTCGCCGGCTTCCTGCAACTCACGCCATTTCTTGGAGCCATTGGCGTTGCAGCGCTCGCCTATGGAGAAATAAGAGTTCTCCTGACGCAGCGGCGTCTGGGTATATAGGCTGGCAACGGAGGGCACCCAATGGTGGATGCGCTTGACCGGGGCAGGGCGGTGACTGGTCCCGCCGCGCTTGCGAAGCATCCCGTCCAGCGCCTGGATATGCGGGGTGGAGGTGCCGCAGCATCCGCCTACCAGATTGAGCCCGTCCTCCACGATGAAGCGCTCCACCCAGCTCGCCATCTCACCGGGGGTGAGAGGGTAATGCGTGGTGCCGTTCACCAGCTCGGGAAGCCCCGCATTGGGCTGGATGGAAATCAGCCCCGGCCAGTTCTCTGACAGCCATTTCACATGCTCCGCCATTTCCTGCGGTCCTGTGGCGCAGTTCATGCCGATGAGAGGCACGTCCAGCGCATGAATGGTGGTGGCCGCTGCGGCGATATCGGGGCCGACCAGAAGCGTGCCGGTGGTCTCGACCGTTACCTGCACGAAAATGGGGGCGTCAGAGCCCAGCTCGCGCCGTGCAGCCTTGGCGGCGTTGACGGCTGCCTTGATCTGGAGCGTGTCCTGGCAGGTCTCGATCAGAAAGGCATCGACCCCCCCATCGATCAGGCCACGGCATTGCTCGATGATCCCGGCCTCGAGAGTGTCGTAGTCGATATTGGCGAGGCTGGGCAGCTTGGTGCCTGGACCGATGGAGCCCACAACATAACGATGACGCCCGTCGCTGAAGGTCTCGGCAGCCTCGCGCGCCAGCTCGGCAGATCTGCGGTTGATCTCGCGAGCGCGGTCCTGCAACCCGAATTCGGCAAGGGTGACGATCGAGCCACCGAATGTGTTGGTCTCGACCATATCGGCGCCGACCTCGAAATAGCCGCGATGAATCTCGCGGATGAGCTCGGGCCGGGAGAGGGTCAGGATTTCCGTGCAGTTTTCCTGCCCCCAGTAATCGCGCTCGACCCCCAGATCCAGCATCTGGATGCGCGATCCCATGCCGCCGTCGCAAAGCAGGACATGGTCACGCAGGGCGTCGAGAAGATGGGGACGTGTCATGATGGCAATGGGTCTCGTCGTTCGGATCGGGCACGATCGGGATTGCGCCGCCAGGGAGGTCGCGGCAGCCCGCTTTTTTCAGAGGCAATGGATTCTGTCCAGAGTAGGGATCGATACGTATAAATGTCCATGGCGAACAGGGAGGGTCTTCAGCCATGTCTTCAGGCGGTCGTATCCCGCTCATCCTGATCACTAACACTCGGGCGCTCGCTATGCCGTGGCAGGCGCGTCGTCGCGAGGGGGCCTTTCTCTCTTATGGGGGAGGCATGACGGCTGAGGGCATCTTCCCGCCGGACGAGCCGGACTGGGCTCTGAGGAGGTCAGTCGCCCCGATGATGCCCGGGTATGGGGCGCATGGACGTTTTTGCGGGTGCTGCGGCGGGCGGGATCCTCTGATCACGGCTCTGCATCAACTCTTCCTTGATCATGTGCGCGGTGCCTGTCCCGACTTCGGCTTTGTAATCTGTCTCTGTAACGGAGGCGCGGAAAATGAAGTCAGAGCCAAGCTCAAGAGTGATGGAATGATCATGGCGCGATACGAATTTTAAATTCTATGTATTTTTTCATCATCCTCTTAGGAATTTACACAGTATCGTTAAGGGAATAAGAGGGGTTTCGGGGCGCGGTTCCGTGATTTCTACAAGTTCAGGTCGAGGATGAAAGGGTGCGCCCGATCTGGGGCGGTGATCCCATCTCATTCTGGCGTCCTGGAATCCGGGCGGCTCAGAGGTAAGCAAGAGGAAGCTTCGTGAAGCATCGTGATGGCGTCGCTGCGGACAGCGAGACCCAGGATCCAGTCTATATCCGGCTGCGCGCCGCCATGGCGGCCGCCAAATATCACGGGCTCGATCTGGATATCCGTGACTTCGCTGCGGAACCTGGTGAATCATCGCCTTCCCCTGCTTCTCTCGCACGCTGGCTCAATGAAAACGGGGCTGTGGCGAAGGGAATGCGCATTAAATGGCGCTTTCTTGTGCGTATGCAGAATACGCCGCCGATCGTGCTGATGTTCCGCGATGGCTCGGCGGCCTTGATGGTGCGTGCCGATCCGGAGCGCAACATCGTCTGGCTGCGTGACCCCCTTGGGGATGATGGCAGCGTACCTGTGGCCGTGGATGAGCTGCGTCTCTCTCAGGTCTGGACAGGCGATATCCTGCTCATCAAACGCCGTCGTGACCTTTCCGAGGCCGATGCGCCTTTCGATTTGATGTGGTTCGTACGCATCGTCATGCGCGAGAAGAACTCGCTGCGCGATGTGCTCTTCGCCTCGATGGTTCTGGCTATCCTGCAGATTTTCCCAGCGCTGATCGTCATGCAGGTTATCGATCGCGTGGTGAATTACCATTCGATGTCGACGCTGGTCTCGATCACCGCCATCGTCCTGATCCTGAGTTTCTACGAGGTCCTGCTGACCTATGGACGGCGCGAGCTCATGCTTGTGCTGACCACCCGCGTCGATACGCGTATCTCGCTGCACGCCTTCAGCAGACTTCTGGCTCTACCCCTCGAATTCTACGAGCGTGAGCAGACCGGGCGCATTCTCGGTCGCTATATGGCGATCTACAAGGTACGTGACTTCCTGACCGGCAAGCTCATGTCGACCTTCCTGGATATGTTCACGCTTTTCGTGATCCTGCCGCTGCTCTTCTATATGAGCGCCACGCTCGCCTGGCTGACTGTGGCCTGTGCCGGGTTGATCGGGCTGATCATCGTGATCTTCCTGCCGCCCATGACGCGCGTGTATAACCGCCTCATCCGCGCCGAGATGGAGCGCAGTTCGGTGCTGTATGAGACAGTGGCCGGTATCCGCACCGTCAAGACGCTGGCGCTGGAACCCACCCGACGGGAGAAATGGGACGAGACAACGGCCGATGTAATCCGCTGGAAGCTCGCTGCCGGTCGTATGCAGAGCTGGCCCTCCACCCTTGTCATGCCGCTCGAGATGTTCATCAATCGCGGTATCATTCTGGTTGGGGCTTATCTGATCCTGACAGGATCGAGTTCCATCCAACCCGGCGCTCTCATGGCCTTCATGATGCTCGGGGGTCGCGTCGCGGCGCCTCTGGTTGGCTTGGCCAAGATTTTGGAAGACGTCAACGAAGTCATGACGTCGCTGGGTGAGGCAGGGCTGGTGCTGAACCAGCCCACCGAGACCAAGGCCTTGACTTCGGGGCTACGCCCCCCGATCAAGGGGGCGCTCTCTTTCACGCAGGTGGATTTCTGTTATCCCGGGTCCACCATCAAGGCGCTTAACGACGTCAATTTCGAAATTCCGGCTGGTACGATGCTGGGCCTCGTCGGACGCTCAGGCTCTGGCAAATCTACCGTGACGCGCCTGTTGCAGGGGGTTAGCCGGAATTATACCGGTTATCTGCGCCTCGATGGCGTCGAACTGCGCGAGATCAATCTGAGCCATCTGCGTCGCTCCTTCGGTGTCGTGCTTCAGGACAACTTCCTCTTCCGCGGTACCGTGCGTGACAACATCACGGCCGGGCGGCCTGGCTATACGATGGATGACGTGATCCGCGCAGCGCGTCTGGCGGGTGCCGAGGAGTTCATCGATCGCATGCCTGCGGGTTATGATACCGCGATCGAAGAAGGCTCGACGAATATCTCGGGCGGTCAGAGACAGCGCCTCGCGATTGCCCGTGCGGTGATCAGCGATCCCAAGCTCATGATCCTCGACGAAGCGACCTCGGCACTCGATCCCGAGAGCGAGGCTCTGGTCAATGCCAACCTGCAGCGTATCGGCAAGGGTCGCACGATGGTGATCGTCTCGCACCGTCTCTCCTCGCTGGTGGACTGCCATCAGATTTGCGTCATGGACAAGGGCAAGGTGGTGGATGTGGCCCCCCATGCGGTGCTCCTGGAACGCTGTGAGATCTATCGCATGCTCTGGATGCAACAGAACCGGCATGAACACAGTGCGCGCAGCGCCAATGCCGGTCCCCAAGATGATCCCATGCTGATGGATGAGGAATAAGCCATGAGCAACAAGGATATCGTTCCGGAAAACGGAACCGAAGATCACAAGGAAGTCGAGCAGCATATCCCGCGCCCGGCCGATGATCCCTTTGCGCAGCAGGGCATGCCCCTCGCACTCCTGGAATTTCACTCACCCAGTGCGGCGCTGGTCAACCTGCCCCCCACGGCTACGGCGCGCTATATCATCTGGATCGTCGGCGCGCTGATGGTTGCAAGTCTGACCGCAGCCTCCGTGTTCCCGCTCAATAAGGTGGTGAGCACGCCCGGACGTCTGGTTGCTGTCGATCGCGATCTGGTCATCCAGCCGCTGGAAATCTCGATCATTCGTTCGATCGATGTTGAGCTGGGGCAGTATGTGAAGAAGGGTCAGGTTCTTGCTCATCTCGACCCCACACTCTCGAAGGCGGATATCGTCAATCTCAAGGCACAGCGTGATTCCTATGTCGCAACAATCGATCGTCTGCATGCCGAGGCCGAGGGCAAGGCTTACACGCCTGATCTGAACAACAGCTATTCGGTGCGTGAGGCTGCGTCATTCGAGCGCCGTCGCGCCGAGTACACAGCAAAGATCAATCAATACGATCAGGAAATAGCGGCTCTTCAGAGCCAGATGACTGGTTCACTCGCCAGCGCTGCGATGCATCAGAGCCGTGGACGCGTGGCGAATGAAGTGCTTCAGATGCGCCGGCGCCTTCAGGCAGATCAGGTGGGGAGCAAGCTTTCCACGCTCGCGGCTCAAAGCGAACTCATGGATGCCGAACGCGCGCAGATCGAAGCCCAGCAGACGGCTTCGGCCACGAAGGCCAAACTGGCAGCGACCCAGGCGGAACGCGATGCCTATGTGCAGAACTGGAAAGGGCAGATCTATACCCAGCTCGCCGAGGTACAGCATCACGCCGATGATGCGATTGGCGAATACAAGAAAGCCGAGTTGCGTAACAAGCTTGTCGAACTAAGATCTCCGGATGATGGCGTGGTCCTGAATATTGCCAAGCTTTCGGTAGGTTCGGTCATATCTCCGGGTCAGATGTTGATGGCTATCGTGCCAACGGGAGCTGCGCTTGAGATGGAGGCGGTGCTTCGCGGCAATGATGCAGGCTTTGTCAAGCTGGGCGATCATGCGCTGTTGAAGTTTCAGACCTTCCCCTACACGCAATATGGCGGGGCGGATGGCACGGTGCGTCTGATCAGCGCCGATGCCTTCACGGCAGGCGATATGAAAAGTGCAGCTTCGGGTGAGCCCCCGGCAGGGGATCAGGATCCGTCGCAATCGGGCTTCTATCGCGTGCGTCTGCGGATCGATCGCTATACGCTGCATGGTGTCCCGAGCTTCTTCCATCCGACGCCGGGCATGCCCGTCACGGCTGATATCCAGGTCGGCAAGCGCACCATGATGCAGTATTTCTTCAGCAAGGCGATACCGGCGGCAACTACCGGCCTGCGGGAGCCGTCATGACCCCGTAAGGACGAGCGGGAGGGAGAGCGGTTTGGCACTGAAGACACGTCTGGCAGGCATCGTTTCGCGTGAGGCCAGACTCAAGAACGCGATCAGTCAGATCGAGTCCGGCGAGGATGCGGTTCGCGGCTTTGCCCAGCTGGGACAATTGGCCCAGCAAGGGAGCGTCGAGGCTCAGTATCGCACGGGCAAGGCCTATCTCGAGGGATGGGGCACGCCCCCAAGCCTGGAGGAGGGCACGCGCTGGACGAGAAAGGCCGCCGAGGCCGGGCATGTTCAGGCTCAGCTCATTCTGGCCACGCTCTATCTCATGGGTTTCCCTGAAGGGTTCGACGAGAATCGTGGGGCAATCCTGACCGAGAAAACGGATGCGACCGAAGCGAGGCGCATTCCCGATCTGCAAAATGCAGCCCGATGGGGCCGTCTTGCAGCGGAGGCAGGAAGCCCCGACGCTCAGGCGCTTATCGGTTATGTGCTGACGAACGGACCGGATGATCTGCGCGATCTGGATCAGGCGCGAGGCTGGTACGAGAAATCCGCTGCGGCGGGCTCTGCCCAGGGGCATCTGGGCCTGGGTATTGCCATGCATACCTGGCCCCGTTCCGAGGCGGATCGCCAGCAGGGTACGATCGAGCTGAGCCACGCTGCCGAGGCGGGGCTCGCGACGGCTTACTATTATCTTGCCTGGATCAATGAGCAGGGTGTCGGCCAGGATCAGGATTTCGCCAGGGCCGCCCATTACTTCGAGAAAGCTGCCGAGCGTGGTGTTACCGCTGCGCAGACCCGTATTGCGCTCTATCTATTGCAGGGCAAGGGCGTCAAGCGTCGCCTCGACCGGGCTGAAACCTGGCTGCGCCGCGCAGCCATGTCGGGCGATGCCGAAGCAGCAGCCTTGCTGGGCGACCTGCATATCCGCGGCGATGATATGGCGCCGAATTATCTCGAGGCGGCGACCTGGTACCAGATCGCGGCGGAGCTGGGGCATGGGGCCGCCGCCCGTGGCTTGGCACTTTTGCACCTTACAGGAACAGGGGTCGCGCGTAATCCCGACGAAGCAGCCAGGTGGTTCCGTATCTCGGCAGAGTGCGGGGATCGCGTGGCCGACGCGGATCTGGGTAATCTGGCTCTGACCGGCATCGGCACGGAAGAAGACAGGCAGGCCATGCAGGCGCGCTTCCTGAAGGCGGCTGAGGAGGGCGATCTCGTCGGCGCCTTCAATCTGGGGGTCTGCTATGCCGAAGGCGTGGGGACCATGCGCGATGACACGCGTGCGCTGTTCTGGATGCAGCGCGCCGCCGATGGCGTGATCAATGCGCAGTACTGGCTGGGCCGCATGTATCTTGAGGGGCGCGGTGTTCCGCCTGATATGGCGCAGGCTCATCAATGGCTCGAAAAGGCGGCGCAGGCGCGGATGGTCGAGGCCATGACGCTTCTGGCCCAGTTGCATGTCTCTGGCCATGCGGTAGGGGGGCGCAATCACACCTATGCGCTCGGTCTTTACAAAGACGCTGCGTCGCTTGGCAGCAGCGAGGCCATGTTCTCTGTGGGGGCCATGCTGGGAGGCGGGCATGAAGTGCCGGCCGATCGGCGCGAGGCGCAGCTCTGGTTCAGGCGCGCAGCCGAATGCGGTCATGGCCTTGGACAACTCATGCTCGGGCGGTATCTGAAACGCGGCCTGGCCGGAGAGGTCAATCCGATCGAGGCGCGCTTGTGGCTGGAGCGTGCCCATTCTCAAGGCGTGGCCGAAGCCCAGGAGGAGCTTGCCAAGCTCGATCGACGCATGGGTTCGCGTGCCTGAGAGGCGCAATACCCCCTCGCGGCGTCCGCGCCCCGTAGCCTCCGGTTATGGACATGTCGTCACGGCCAAAGATCGGGAGAACTGGCAAAGATGGCATGACGCCAAGGCGCAGGATTCCTATCGCCGCGGGACCGAGGCCGGTCAAAAGGGCAGAAAGGACGAGGCCGTCTACTGGCTCGGCCGGGCCGCGCGCATGGCGCGTCATGAGCCCAATGTCATCTTCGCCTATGCGATGGCGCTTCTGGCGGCGGGCCGTTGGCAGGACGCCGCGAAGCGGATGGCATGGATCGCTGAGCGATTCATCATGCGCAAGGCACTGGTCGGGCGGGCGATCGCTTTGTCTCATCTCGGTCAATGGGATGAAGCCGTCGCGTTGTTCGGCAGGATGCTGGGGCACTACGCGCCCTCGCCCGAGGTATTCAGCTGGGCTGACGTCTTCGCCCGCCATGCCGGGTTTGACGGCTGGTGCGCAACCAGCAATGCCGGGGAGGTATTCGGCGTCTGTCCGGGCCCGGTAACAATCCGGCTTGATGATGGGCTGGTTGCCCAGGATGTCGCCCTGCCTTTTTCCCTGCCGGAAACATGGCGCAAGGCGCGCCGATTGGTGGTCGAAAGTGACGGAAGGCCGCTCTATGGCAGCCCGATCGCCTTGCCCGCCATTCGTCAGGTTCAGGGATTCGTCACTGTCAGGAATCACCATCTCGAAGGATGGATCTGGTATCCGGCAGATCCGGATTTCACGCCTCATGCCGTGATCGAGGTCGCCGGGGAGATGATCGATCTGACGGCGTCCCAGATCGAGCAGGGGGTCAATCTCGACAAGCCTCTGGCACGCCCCCGTCATTTCGGGCTGCCGCTTGACGCCCTGCCGGAGGGGATCATCACCCTCAGGGACCGATATGGCACGGCGCTGACGGGTAGCCCGCTCGGCCCCGCCGTGATTGCGATGCTCGATCCTCCGCCGGGTAAATCGTCCTGTACTGCAGCCCCTTCAGCGCGCAGGCCGGAGGGTGCACGGCCACTGCCGGGCCGCGCGTCAGGATGTCTTGTCATCATACCCGCCTACCGGGATGCTGCGCTCACGCGACGCTGCATCGAGGCGGTGCTCAGGGAGGCGGGCGACGATGTGGAATGCCTCGTCATAGATGACGCCTCACCCGAAGAGGCGCTTAGCGCCATGCTCGACCAATTCGAACAGGGCGGGCGGATTACTCTCGTCAGGCATGAGGAAAATCTGGGCTTCACGGCGAGCGCCAATGCCGGTCTGGAGCAGGCGCGCGGGCGTGACGTTGTTCTCCTCAACAGTGATGCGCTCCTTCCGAAGGGGGGATTGGCACGCCTGCGCGCCTGGTTCGATGTGGGAGAAAAGATCGGAACCGTCACGCCCTTCTCGAATGATGCGACTATTTTGTCCTACCCCTCGGTCGAAAAACCGAATCCGACGCCGGATCTGGCCCAGGCGAGGGCGCTCGACAGGATCTTTGCCTCGTTGCCCCGACAGAAGCCGGTCGATCTGCCTACAGGTATCGGATTTTGCATGGGGATAAGAGGGGATTGCCTCGTGCAGACAGGTCTGCTCGATGTCGCGCTCTTTGCGCAAGGCTACGGAGAGGAGAATGATTTCTGCTGTCGTGCCAGTGCCCTGGGGTGGCGCCATATCGCGGCGAGTGATCTCTTCGTTCTGCACATAGGATCTGTCTCATTTGGCCGGACGCGCAGCCTGCTGCTGGAGCGTAATCTGCGCCTACTGAATTGCCGCCACCCAGGCTATGAGGATACGATCGCCGCATTCGTCAAATCCGATCCCCTGGGGGCCGTTCGCCGTAATGCGGGGCTTGTCCGCATGATCATCCGCCGCGCCAAGGCGCGCTCGTGTCTTATCATGGTCACGCATGATTCGGGGGGCGGTGTGGAGCGTGTGGTCCAGCATCGTCTGCGCAAGGCTCAGGCGGAGGGAAGTCAGGTTCTGATCCTGCGCCCCCATGAAAGAGGATGCCGGATCGAGGATTGTGGGGGAGACACGGCCAATCTCATTTTCGACCTTCCGCATGAATGGCTCAATTTCGTCGCAGTGCTGAAGCGCATGAAGGCCGAGCGTCTCGAGTGGCATCACCTGATCGGCCATGCGCCGGCCATGCATGATCTCGCTTCCGCTCTGGGCATGAAGTGGGACATCATTCTGCATGATTATGTCTGGTTTTGTCCGCGTATCTGTCTGATTGGCCCCAATGGACATTATTGCGGTGAGCCCGCCCTCGCAGGCTGTGTCTCCTGCGTGGCGCAGCAGGGGGCTCTTGTGGAGGAGCATCTGTCCGTGGCGGAACTCGTGGCCCAGTCCGATCGCGCCCTGCGTGAGGCACGTCAGGTCATCGCAGGGTCCAATGATCTCAAAAGGCGGATGGCCCGCCATTTCCCCGGGCTCGAAATCAGTCTGCAACCCTTCGAGGCGCCTTTGGCCCCGCTTGATCCGCGTGTTTCAGCGGGCACGGCCCGGGCGCGCAAACGTATCTGTATTCCCGGCGCAATCGGTCGTGAGAAAGGATACGAAATCGTGCTTCAACTGGCGGAAGAGGCGGCCAAACGCGACCTGCCCCTGGATTATGTCATCGTCGGCTACACAATTGACGATGATCGTCTGATGGCAACGGGGCACGTGCTGATCACAGGGGAATACAAGGAGGATGAGGCGACGGATCTGATCCGCGAATTCGATTGCAGTCTGGGTCTGATCCCCTCTCTCTGGCCCGAGACATGGTGTTTTGCCCTGTCGAACATCTGGAAAGCGGGGCTGCGTGCCGTGAGCTTCGATATTGGCGCGCAATCCGAACGTATTCAGAAGTCCGGACAGGGCGCCGTCGTGCCGCTTGGAATGCCCGTGCCGTTACTTAGTAATCTGCTGCTACACTTATCACATTGAGCCTCGGCACTTTTACCGTAAGGCCACAGCTGTTATACAAGTTTAACGATCGTATGAGATGTAAAAGGCTTATTCCGGCCAGCATCTCTTGAGCAAGCCTATATCAATGATGGACAAATACAGATGTCTAATGCAGTGACTTCCTCCGGAAAGGAACAGGTTGTCCAACTCAAGGTTCATGCATCCTTGATGACTTTCGACGCAGGATTATTCTGCGTGTTCCTGCCCCCCGACCAGGCGGCGCATTGCGTTAACGGTTATCCGGCTGTCAGTGTGACGCAGGCACCGAACATGCCGGCAGGTGTAGTCACGATCAAGACTTTCGAGGATGACGGGCTGATCAGCAGCACGCGCGGCGCTGGTGCTGGCGCGGCTCTTGTTCGCATCGCGCGCGGTCCGGCCCAGATTCTTGTCACGACCTATCAGGCCCCTGACAGCACGATGCCCGCACCGGGCATTCAGGTCGCGCGACTTTCCAATGAGCCCTCGGCTTCCACCGCGGCGGCCGCTCCCTCGGGCGCTCAGGAAGAAGCTGCTGCAGCCCCGCAGAGCGATGCCAAACCGGAGCTCGCAGCCCATATACAGCGTCGCGGTGACGTGCTTGCCCAGATCGGCGAGTGGATGGGTGAACCAGGCAGCCATAACTGGATCGAGGGATTCGGGATTGCTCCGCAGAGCCTGATCGCGCCGGAAGACATCGAGTATCAGGCCGTGCTGGGCAAGGGCTGGCTCTCTCCCTGGGCGGAGGCCGGTCAGTATTGCGGATCGCGCGGCATGGCCCTGCCTATTCTCGGGCTTTGCGTTCGTCTGAAGAACGGGGCAGAGGACAAATTCGATCTCGCCGTCAGTGCGAGCTTTACCGACGGCACCCGTCTCGGTCCGGTGGCCGGAGGTGAGGCGCTTGAGGCAGAGTCTCTTGCGCCGCTGGAAGCCTTCCATATCGCGATTGTCCCCAAGAATAGCGCATCAGCCGTTGCCAAGGCGGGCAAGAAGAGCCCGAGCCGTCGCAAGGGACAGGCGGGCTGATCCAAGCCGATCGGGCAAGGGACGCAACGCGCCCCGGCCCAAGGGCTGAAAGGGCCGGGATCCTTCACAGGGGCTGGCCTCTCCTCTCATGTTGAGGCCGTGGCGGTCCGTCCCTGTGAAGGGTTACCCGAAATCGGGTAGGATCGTTTCGACGCAGGAGCATCGGATGACCGAATCCGGTGACCCCAGCTTCATGATGAACGACTATCTGAAAGTCTCCCGATCGTGCGTTTCCTGTTCGTGCATCAGAATTTCCCGGGTCAGTTCCTCCATCTGGTCCGACATTTGCATGAGCAGGGCGGCCATGAGATCGTTTTCATCTCGGAGGCCAATGAAGGCCATCTTCCAGGTGTGCGCCGTGTCCTCTATCGTCAGGATCGGCAGGTTTCCGCGCACACCCATCCTTCGCTCCGTGAATTGGAACTCGGTCTCATCCGCGCAGAGGCGGTGGCCCGCGCGGCGGCAACGCTTAAAAGTCTTGGCTATACCCCCGATATCATCATTGGCCACCACGGATGGGGTGAACTGCTCAATATCGTCGATGTTTATCCCTCGACACCTATCCTGGGATACTTTGAGTTCTTCTATCATACCGACAGAAATGACGTCGATTTCGATCCGGAATTCCCGCCGAGAACCGATCTGTTCCCCACCGTTCGGGTCAAGAATGCTATCAATCTTCTGGCGCTGAATCTGAATCAGTATGGCCAGACCCCGACACTGTTCCAGCGCAGTACCTACCCCGACTGGGCACAGGAGCGGATCACCCTGCTCCGTGAAGGGGTCAATCTCGATCTTTGTGCGCCAGATCCTGCCATCTTCAAAGGAGAGGTGGTGATCGGTCCGCACGTGATCAGCCCGAAGGACAAGCTGATCACCTTCGTGGCACGTAATCTGGAGCCTTATCGCGGCATCCACAGCTTCTTGCGCGCCCTCCCTGCCGTCCTGGAGGAAAGACCGGATGCGCGTATCGTTCTGATCGGGGGCGACGGCACGAGCTATGGCGCTCCCCCTCCGGCCGAGGTGGGGAGCTGGCGCGATCTGTTCCTCAAGGAAGTGGCGTCCCGGATCGATCTGGATCGCGTGCATTTCCTCGGGAAAGTCGATTACGACACCTTCCGTACCGCCCTCAAGCGATCCGACGCGCATGTCTATCTGACCTACCCGTTCGTCGCTTCCTGGTCGTTGCGTGAGGCCATGGCGACAGGCTGTGCGCTGATCGGTAGCGAGACAGCCTCGGTCGAGGAATTCATCAGTGATCGGCAGACCGGGCTTTTGGCTCCCTTCCTGGAGCCTGACGCCATTGCGCGCGCCATTCTTGAGATACTTGAGGACCGCAGGCTTGCGCGCAGGCTTCGCAAAAACGCGCGTCAATTTGCGGAGAATGCCCTGTCCCTCGATCATTATCTCGCCAATTATGACAGATTGATCGCGTCGATTGTAGGCCAGGCCTGAGGGTCGCCAGCGACCGGGAATCCAGATGTGAAAAAAGGCCGGATCGCTTCAGCGACCCGGCCTTTTTGCCGTCGATGATCAGGCCCGAGATGACTAGGCCCAATCGCGCTCGGGATACCGGCCCTTTCGGGCCAGCAAGTAATCAGAAGATTTCGATATGGGATTTGAAGCCCAGAACTGCCGCGTCTTTTAGGCCCTGCTGCGCACCGGGGCGGATGAAATACTGGAAGTCAGGAGCGAAGGTGATGCCGCGCCAGACACGGATCTGATACATGGCTTCGATCACCATCCCGTTGGTCTGCGGGAAGAAAGATCCGTTCAGAAGGGTCTGATAGCCAAGGCTCTGCTGAATCTGCTGGGCTGTCTTCACCTTCTTGGAGACCTGGATATAGCTGAAGTTCACGCCCCAGGCATCGAGCGGGCGGGATTTCCAGAAACCACGGTCGAGCACACCGAGAGAGAACTGACGCTCACGGGTCTGGGTAACGGGTGAGTTGTTGTAGAACACGCCAAGCAGAGTAATGCCGGCATCAGGGCCATTGCCCTTGTGGCGCATGATCATCTGGTCAGCCAGTGCATAGGCCGACCACGAGTTGTTATGCACCTTGCGGGCCTGACCTGTCACGGCCCAGTAATTATCGTTCAGATCATACAGTACATCGGGATGCGGTGCGGTATCGACGATCCCACCGATCTTGTAGTGACCGGGCAGCTTGTCCTTGCCGAAGATGGGTTCCCATCCGGCTTCGACCGGTGCGGCCTCACCATTGATGTCCGCGCCGTTCCACTTGAAGCCCGTACGCATCTGCTTCACGCCGTAGATGCCCATCGTGTTGAAGTAAACGCCGGCCTGAATATAGGTGTATTGTGAGGGACGAACACGGACTCGGGCTGCCCAGTTCGAGTCCGGATAGGACGAATGGCTGGTATTGTCGGAAGATGCTTTCGGATTACCGCAGAAAGCATTATTCATGAAGTTGCAATACAGCGGGTTCGACGAGAAGTCGGTCAGAAGCGGAATACGACCGGCCGCGATATCGAGATGGCCGTTGAACAGTGTCTCCTCGCCATAGATATAAACGAGATGGACGACCACGTTGCCGCCACCGCCGTAGATTTCCTGGCTGGGATTCAGATTATCGCCGAACATGCGGCTGGCGGGAATGCCGTAACGGCCAACGAAAACGGCATGGGTGGAGAAGCCGCGGATACCGGCAAGCTTTTCCCAGTCGATATCGTTTTCGAAGCCGTATTGACCGGCATTACTGCTGCCCTGGCGGAGACCGAGACCCTTTGTTGGGCTGGTAATGGCACCGGCGAATTCATTGGTCGTGTCGAGCAGGATGGCCACACCATGCTGACGCAGCCAGGTGTTCCAGCCCCAGGGATCATCGAAGATCGCCTCAGGATGGGGTAGGGGCGGCACGGTAGAATTCTGAAGATTGACGCTGCCGATCGGGCTCGATACGCGCACGGCAGGAGCAAGGCCCGTTCCGTTTGGAGCACCACCTGCCAGAGGCGACTGCGCCTGGGCCGACGGGATGGCAGAGAACGTAGCGAGAGCTGAGGTGACGACACCCAGCGCCTTTAGGGAAGTACGGGGAAGAGACATGAGGGCAGTCCGCCAGTCGGATGGATAACGCAGGGTTCCAGTGCTTTGAGGGAATAGGAGCGCTTCCTGTTCCCAACATGACCCTTTTATTACATATGATTTAGATTTGGCAACATGACCAAGGCAGGATAACGCCTCACAGCCCTGTGATACAGAAAACCGGAAGGACGCTGTGTCTTTCCGGTCACTGTTTATTACAGCGCAGGCCGATTACTTGGCGGCTTCAAGAGCTGCGATGATGGCTTTCTTGGCTTCTTCCGGGCCTTCCCAGCCCGAGACTTTCACCCACTTGTTGGGTTCAAGGTCCTTATAGCGTTCGAAGAAGTGTCCGATGGCCTTCAGCGTGATTTCCGGCAGATCATTGATGGTCTTTACATCAGTGTACTGCGTATGGATCTTGTCATGCGGCACGCAGATGATCTTTTCATCCTGTCCGCTTTCGTCTTCCATCTTCAACATGCCGATCGGACGTGCACGGATGACCGCACCGGGAACGATCGGGCCGGGAGCCAGCACGAGAGCATCAGCCGGATCACCGTCTGCGGCCAGCGTGTTGGGGATGAAGCCGTAGGCTGCCGGGTAGTTCATCGGGGTGAACAGGAAGCGGTCGACGAAAACTGCGCCGCTCTCTTTATCGACCTCATACTTGACCGAAGAACCCTGCGGGATCTCAATGACAACATTGATGTCGTCGGGAACAGACTTGCCGGGGGAGATTTTGGTGACGTCCATCACTTCATTTCCTGGAAGGGTTGCATTTATGGTGCGATCCTAGCGGTTTGACAGGACGCTGCACAGACGCGGTAACGTTATGTACCGGACATATTGTTAACATCGCCACTTTTTTCCGTTTTGATGTGTTCTATACGCGTCATCATGCCCCGTTTCTCATCGGTCCACATGACCAAGATCGCGCTCCGGGGCGATGACATCACGCAAGCGTTGCTTGATGTCCTTCGGGCCAGGGAAGCCCCCATCGCGTTTGCGTTCCCAGATGAGCACGTCACCCGCCGTGATACTGAAATGCCCTCCCGTATCCGGCACCAGCGCGACCTCACCGAGATCGGTGCCGAAACTCGAGAGTAATTCCTGTGCAATCCAGGCGGAGCGCAGCATCCAGTTGCATTGCGTGCAGTAACGGATCGCAACGCGTGGTTTGGGATCGCGATCGGGAGGGGAGGGCTGTGTCGACATGGGGCGTATTCCCGCTGCAGCAGGCTGTGAAGGATAATCGGGTCGCCTATCCCAGGCGACCCGACACAGGATTTCCCTAACATTGCAAATTTGGGGCGAATACGGATTTCTTTGCCGCGCCGTCTTGCAAAACGGCGGGAATTGCGCGATTTCGAGCCTAACCTGTGCGCCTGTAGCTCAATTGGTTAGAGCAGGCCGCTCATAACGGCTTGGTTGCGGGTTCGAGTCCTGCCGGGCGCAGGGGTTTTCGCTCCAGAACGGAGCGCACTCGAGCCGCGTTCTCGTCTTTTCCGACCGACCATTTCATCAGGAGATCCGTCATGGCCGCCTATCAGTATGTCTATGTCATGAAGGACCTGACGAAGGCCTATCCCGGGGGGCGCGAAGTCTTCAAGGGCATCACCCTATCCTTCCTTCCCGGCGTCAAGATTGGTGTGCTCGGTGTGAACGGTGCCGGTAAATCGACGCTGCTCAAGATCATGGCGGGCATTGAAAAGGAATATGGCGGTGAGGCCTGGGGCGCGGAAGGCGCACGCATCGGTTATCTGGAGCAGGAGCCCAAGCTCGACGAGTCCCTGACCGTTGGTGAGAACGTGGCGCTCGGTTTCGGTGACCTGAAGCACGCAGTGGATCGCTTCAACGAGATCTCGATGGCTTTTGCCGAGCCGATGACCGACGATGAAATGACTGCCCTTCTGGCCGAACAGGCCGAATTGCAGGAAAAGATCGACGCTGGCGACGGCTGGGAGCTCGATCGCAAGCTTGAGATCGCTCTTGAAGCCCTGCGCTGCCCGCCTGCCGATAGCCCTGTCACCATGCTTTCCGGTGGTGAGCGCCGTCGCGTGGCGCTGTGCCGCCTGCTGCTCGAAAAGCCCGACCTGCTGCTGCTTGACGAACCGACCAACCATCTCGATGCCGAGAGCGTGGCCTGGCTCGAAAAGACCCTACGCGATTATCAGGGCACCGTCATGGTCATCACCCATGACCGCTACTTCCTCGACAATGTCACGAACTGGATTCTCGAAATCGAGCGCGGTCGCGGCTATCCGTTCGAAGGCAATTACTCCTCCTGGCTGACCCAGAAGCGCAAACGTCTTGCTCAGGAGGAGAAGGAAGAGAGCTCGCGCCAGCGCGCCCTTGCCGCCGAACAGGAATGGATCAGTGCCTCGCCCAAGGCCCGTCAGGCCAAGAGCAAGGCCCGTATCACCAAATACGAGGAAATGCTGGCCGCCAGTCAGGAGCGTGCCGGTGGCACGGCCGATATCGTCATCACCCCCGGCCCCCGTCTGGGCGGCACTGTGATCGAGGCTGAGAACCTCTCAAAGGGCTTTGGCGATCGACTGCTGATCGACGGCCTGAACTTCAAGCTGCCGCCGGGTGGCATCGTGGGTGTGATCGGGCCGAACGGTGCGGGTAAATCCACGCTGTTCAAGATGATCACGGGTCAGGACCAGCCGGATGGTGGTGCGCTCAAGATCGGTGACACGGTCAAGCTCGGCTATGTCGATCAGTCACGCGACTCGCTTGATGACAGCAAGACGGTTTGGGAAGAAATCTCGGGCGGCACGGATGTCATCCAGCTGGGCAAGCGCACGGTGCCGTCACGCGCCTATGTCGGGGCCTTCAACTTCAAGGGCTCCGATCAGCAAAAGCGCGTCGGTGTGCTCTCGGGTGGTGAACGTAACCGCGTGCATCTGGCCAAGATGCTCAAGAAGGACAGCAACGTCATTCTGCTCGACGAACCGACAAACGATCTCGATGTCGACACGCTGCGCGCGCTTGAAGATGCTCTGGCCGAGTTCGCCGGTTGCGCCGTGGTCATCTCGCATGATCGCTGGTTCCTCGACCGTCTGGCGACGCATATCCTCGCCTTCGAGGGTGATAGCCATGTCGAATGGTTCGAGGGTAACTTCCAGGATTATGAAGAAGACAAGCGTCGCCGCCTTGGCCCGGATTCGACCGAGCCGAGCCGTATCAAGTATCGTCCCATCGCGCGCTAAGGGATGAGGATGTCGGAGTGGCGTTTCTCTGACATCTCTCCTGTCGATGTCGGAAAGGGGTCAGTGCCATGACCCTTGGGCGCCAGATACGGACCCAGCGGCTCGTGCTGCAGCCGGTCTCCTGGCACGACATGCAGGACATGATCCGTCTAAAGACCAATGGCGCTTCATTTGGGCGCATGCTGGGCGGGGTTCGCTCGCTCAGGCAGGTCGAGGACGAAATGGCCGATGACCTCGCTTTCTGGGCAAAGCGTGGCATCGGTATTTTCACCATTCGCGAGAATGATCGCTTCGTAGGAATTACGGGGCTGCATGAGCGTCCGGATGGGCGCGGTCTCGGGCTGCGTTTCGCACTTGTGCCGGAAGCGGCGGGGCGCGGTATTGCGCGTGAAGCCGCTGCCGCTGCCATGCGTTTCGCTCTCGATGCCGGGGTGAAACGCATCGTCGGCGTGACCCGCGAGGACAATATGGCTTCGCGCATCGTGCTGGGCAGTATCGGTATGCATCATGTCGAAAGCTTCGAACGCGACGGTTATCTGATGCTTGTTTACGAGATCACGCAGGACATCCCGGATTCCACCACTCGGATATGACCCGTTACGAGGGCTGCTCGGTCCGGACGATGTTCCCCTTTGCGCGTTGCGCAGCACTCCTTCAGCCACTGATAACGCTTTCCAATCCGCTGCCGGTCCTTCGGCGCAGTTTTGCATAAGCGTGATACGCAGGTGCAGCTATCCTGTCTTGATCCGGTTAGACCCGAGCCTAGCGTGAGGCGTAGGGCATGGGTGCGCGCGCAGGATGAAGGGGGAGGGTCGGTGATCTGCTCGCGCTTCGACTCCCTGCGCGATGGCACAAGCTTTGTATCGCGGGCCGATAAGCAGCATCGCATCATGGGATGCCTTGAATGGGCAGGAAATTGGCGAGGCACGGGAAGCCTCTATTCCGGCGAGACGCGCACGATTGAAGGTGCCGTAAGCATGGCGAACCAACCCCCATAGTCCATGAGGCACATGATCTGTCGACGGCTCCGACAGTTATCCCTGACCGCCAATGGATCGAGCGCCAAGAGCCCTAGGGCACCCTTACGCGGTTAAGGGGGAGGGGGCAGATGCATGATCATCCGGCACGGGGAGTAGGATCTGGGTCGTGACTCGCAGAGTCTTCCGGGATTGCCTCAAGGGCATCCACATAGCCACACTGACACGTCACGTTCGCGATTCAGGGACGTTCAAACCTTCTCCCGCGGGGTGCGCGACCCGGCGGAAGAAGGCGTTACCGTCAGTGACGGTGGGAGAGCTGACGCTCCAGAGCGCTGATCAGCGTGGCGACATTGCCGCCATTGCGCGCGAGGTAGGAGCTATAGTCTTGTCGCTGAGTCAGGCGCAGGCTTGTGCCTTCACCGATCATGTCGACAATCTTCATGCCGCCATCATGGGCAATCAGCAGGCCCATATCGGCGACGGGCTGGCCCGGACGCATGATCTGCGCGCTGACCAGTTCGCCGTTGGGCGTATTGGATGTGCCGGTGACCTTGAAGCTGACGCCACGATAATCGCCGATCTTGTCGGTTACCGCATTGACCAGAACCTGATGGAACAGCTTGAGATACTGTGCCTGCTGTTCAGGCGTCGCGGTGCGCCAGTAGCGCCCCAGGCAGAATTTGCCGATGGTGGCGATATCAACGTTATCCTGCAGCAGCGGCAGCACTTCGGCGCGCTTCTCGGACAGGGATTTGTCGCTGTTGATGATCCCGACCAGCTTGCCGCCGAAAGAGGTGACAAAGCCCTGAGCATCTTCCGCATGAGCAGGGCTGGACAGGGCCGCTACCGAAACAAGTGCCGTGGTCAGGACACCCAGAGCCGTGCGGCGGGAAAAGGAGAGGCAGGTCTTGAGCATGTCGGGAGGTCCTTAATTGTACCAGTCCGGCACGGTCGCCCGGTGGTCGTTGCGCATGGTCTCGACCTGGCTGGCACGGTTCTGCTGCCAGGCGCTACGGATGAAGGCGTAGGGATCGAGCGAATCCTGTTCGACCTGATCGATCTCGTCAATATGGCTCGAAAAGCCCCCCAGAACGCCAGCGATATTATACGCCCAGTTGAAAGTCAGGAGACCGTAGCCACGAGGCACATAGTTGATCGGGGACAGGCCCTGAGCAATGGCGTAACCGCCTGCGTCGCGCAGGGTGTTCGGGCCAAGGCCGGGGAGGAAGAGATACGGACCGCTCGGAACGCCCCAGGTGGCCAGCGTCAGCCCGGGATCGCTGTCATGGTGCGGATAACCGAGCGAGGTTGCGACATCGATGAAACCGGCGGCGCCCAGCGTCATGTTGATGACGTAACGCATGAAATCGTCACCGGCGCGACGCGGCTTGCCTGCACCGACATCGCTGAAGAAGACGGTGGGCATGTACCAGGTCTGGTTCAGGTTATCGATCGAGTTGCGGATCGGCTTGGGCACTGCCCAGGCCCAGGCCTTGCCCACCGGGCGCAGGGCATGATGATAGGCCCACATCTGGATGCCGTACATCTTGCGATTGACCGGCTCGTAGGGGTCGTTGGCTTCCTTGTAATCCGCCAGGGCTTCCGGATCCTTCGGGGGCGGGTTACGCCAGCTCGCGCAGGCGCTCAGGGAAAGAAGGGCTGTCAGCCCGACAAGAAGACGGCCGCCCTTGCGCTTCTCCTGCCGTGTCGTTCGGCTCTCGACGGCAGATCCGGCGTCTTGCCGGTTATCGGAATCACCTAGCGGTGCGGTCATCGCAATCCCCAAGTCGTGTCAGCGCGCTCGGTCGCGCCAGAAACTGCGCACCTGCCCACGATCGTTTTGTACGAAGCTGGCATCCAGCCCCGGTCTCGTTACTTTCTCGCGTCACCCGAAAGCGCAGCATGACACCAACCACCCTAGGGGAGAAGAGGCGCGTGCTGTCCCTTAAGAGACGCAGCATCGTGGTTTTCTAGCACGATGTCTGCCAGACGCCAGACCGTAGATGCCAACTCATGCTGTCTCTCTAGCGTTTGAAGAGGCCCGCGGTTGGCGAAGAGAGGCTTTATATACTTTGACACAGAGCATTTCTCCGATCAGTGTGGCCCCGAATCAACAGATGGAAGCACCTCGTCCATGAGAGCATTAGTTAAGAGCGCCGTATGTGTGGCGGCGCTTGCCGGGTTAATGGACGGTGCGGCGCAGGCAGCGCCCGCTGTGACGGTACAATCCTGGGGCCAGACCCCTGCAGGTCAGGAGGTGAAGATCGTCACCCTGACCAACGATCATGGCATGACCGTCCGGGTCATCACCTACGGCGGAATCATCCAGTCTGTCGAGGCGCCGGATCGTTCCGGTCATGTGCAGGATCTCGTTCTCGGCTTCGGCACGCTCGACGGTTATACCAAGGACTCCGCACAGGGCGGCCTGTTCTTCGGCGCGATGATCGGCCGTTACGCCAATCGTCTGGCGCATGGCACGTTCACCATCGATGGCAAGAGCTACCATACCGATCTGACCGATCCGCCGAACGCGCTCCATGGAGGCAAGGTGGGTTTTGACAAGCATGTCTGGACGTTGGTCGATACAAAGAAGAATGCCAAGGGTGCGTCGGTTACACTGCGTCTCGTCAGTCCGAATGGCGATCAGGGCTTCCCCGGCACACTGACCACCAACGTGACCTACACGCTTGATGAGAACAACGCGCTCAGCCTGCATTACCAGGCGACCACCGACGCGCCGACCGTTCTGAACCTGACCAATCATTCCTATTGGAACCTGAATGGCGAAGGCTCGGGCTCGATCGAGAATGAAGTGCTGCAGGTGAATGCTGCGCGCTATACCCCGACTGACGGCACCTCGATTCCGACGGGCGAACTTGCTCCAGTCGAGAATACGCCGCTCGATTTCCGCAAGCCCATGCGCATCGGCGATCGCCTGCGCAGCGATTTCCCGCAGATGCTCATCGCCCGTGGCTATGACCATAACTGGGTGGTGGATGGCGCTTATGGCAAGGCACCCCGCCCGGCTGCGGTGATCTTCGACCCGGCTTCGGGGCGTACGCTTGAGGTATCGACCAACCAGCCCGGTCTGCAGGTCTACACCTCGAACTCACTGACCGGAAAATACGCGGGCATTTCGCATCGCGCCTATCGTCAGACTGACGCTGTCGCGCTCGAGGCCGAGCATTATCCGGACAGCCCCAACCACCCCGCGTTCCCGACTACGGAACTCCGCCCGGGTCAGCACTTCGATTATACGACAATCTTCAAGCTCGGGACACGCTGAGCCGGTCTTATGCCTGTGCCCCGCTTTCGGGGCACAGATCACGCATCATGGCGGTGGTGAGGGTGACCGAACGCCCCATCGCCCCCCCATCTTTTCCCGTCATGACCTCCGAGAACACGCCGCGTCACGAACACGCCGCGATCCGCTGCCAGATGCAGCACGGTCAATGTGGCGCCATGCCGTCCCGATCCTGGATCTGAGGCCAGAGCGACGCGATGCTTTACCTCCAGTTCGAGAGGGCGTTCGAGTTCGAGCGCTACTCTGTGGCTGCGCCAGGTCATCGCCAGTTCGGTTTCGCCATGGGCGCGGCCATAGCTGAGGGACATGGCATCTTTCAACGCGATCTGATGAGCGGCGCTGCCGAGCATGAACATTCCGGCCACGGCGGCGGCTGCGTGACCGATGCGGCAGAACTGGGCGTGGGTCAGTAGGGGTAGAACCAGACGGGTTACCTGAAGCGCGACGATGGCCGAGGCCCCGACAACCAGCCCGGCCACGAGCACGGAATGATCGAACAGGCCAAAACGCGCATAGAGCACCAGCTTGATTGCGTGAAGCAGCACCTCATTGGCGGCGCGTGTGGCGATGATGGCTTCTTTCTGCAGGCCGAGCTTCTGGTAGAACCGGTTGAACAGGAGGCCCGTTGCGCCCGTGAATCCCGAGATGAAGCCGGCTGCAAAACCGATGATGGGCAGGCTGCGCCAGCAGGCAGGATCGGGCTGGATCGTTGCCTGCGGGCGCAGGAGAAGCAAGACATTGCCGCTCAGGAACAGTCCCAGAAGCAGTTCGAGATAGACTGGTGGCATGAGGCGCAGGCAGTACACCCCCAAAGCGGCGGCTGGCAGCGCTGCGGGCAGGAACAGAAGCACCACGCGCCACATGATGGCGCGCCGGAATGTCGCGATTCTGCCTGTCGTACTGATCATCGTGCCGATGGAGAGGGCCGCCGGGATGCGCGACGCCGTCAGCATCAACCCCAGCACGGGCATGATGACGAGCCCGGCCCCACCCCCAGCGACCGAGGAGATGGTGAAGGCGGCACAGGACAGGATGAAAAGGAGCAGGACGAGCAGCATTGCAGGGCTTTCCGTTTCCGTGGTCCCCTATGTCTCGCGGCATCGGGAGTTTCGGTCCGGGAGGTTAGCTGAGAATTATTCGCAGCTATCTGACAAATCATGTCTGCCTGCGGCGGGGGAGGGTGCGAGGTGCTGTGCTGATGGCAGGGCGCAAGCTCAAAGCTTGCGATCGCGCTTGATCCTGTCCCAGGCCGCATTGATGCGCGCCACGCGATCGGCGGCTTTGGCCATGGCGTCGGGGGTCAGGTTTTTCTGGCTTAGCACATCGGGATGATGTTCGCGTATCAGCACGCGCCAGCGGGTGCGCACTTCCTGATCCGTAGCCGAGCGCGTGAGTCCGAGTTCGACATAGGCGTCGTTCTCGTTGCTTGCCGAGCCTGAGCGCCCACTCTCCGCCCTGTCCCACGCGCCGGGAGGCAGGCCGAATGCTGCATGCACCTTTTGCAGGAATGTGGTCTCCGCCGGATGGAGCGGCGCGCCCGGAGGAAGATCGGCACGGGCAATGACAAACAGCGCCATCAGGAGTTGCTCGAGTGGCGCGCGATCCTTGGCAAAGCCCTTACCGAGCTCGCGGGCATACATCTCGTAGTCATCGGTCCGGTCGCGTGCCCGATCGAACAGCATGCCGACCTCACGCATGTTATCGGCCGGGAACTGGAAGAGAGAGCGAAAGGTAGAGATCTCGGCCTTGTTCACGGGACCATCGATCTTGGCCATCTTCGCGCAGAGCGCGACAAGACCGATAGCGTAGAGCTGGTCGGTCTTGCCCAGCAGGGTGGACATCTTGGCAGCGGCCATGAAGGCAGCGCCATTGGGGTCAGGTGCGCCCTTGGTACGCCAGTGCTCATGCCAGCCGCCTGCAGGCGTCTCGAGCAGCGCCCCCCGGTCGGCCGCATGCCCCAGAGCTGCCCCCATGAGCGCGCCCATCGGCCCACCTACCGCGAAGCCGGCCACACCACCGAACATTTTACCCCAGAATGCCATGACCTACCGGTAGCATGAGGGCAGGGCGGAGTTCAAACGCTGGCCGGACGATCCGCAGCACTGCCCGCTGCGGTATCCCTCTCCTCATTGGCAGCCCGACCGGGTGCGAGACGCGGCAGGCAGTTACCCAGCGCGCTGATCAGCGCTGGCAGGTCATAGGGTTTGGGAAGGATCGTCACGGAAGGATCGCCCTGCACCGCGTGGCTGTCCCCAGTGGCGAACACAATCCCGATATCGGGACGCAGGGATCTGGCCTGCTCGGCCAGTTCCTTGCCCGATTTGCCGGGGAGATTCACGTCGGACAGCAGCACATCGACAGGCATGGTCTGCAGGACGATCAGGGCCTCGTCATAATCGGCGGCCTCAACGGTCAGATACCCTGAGTCCCTGAGCATTTCGGTCGTCGTCTGACGAATAAGCCGGTCATCCTCGACGAACAGCACTGTGACACAGAGGGCCTGTGACGGCGCGCGCGCCTCCTGCGTCGCCTCCGGTGGCATCGCGTTACCCGTTGACGTCTGAATGCCACGTGTCTCAGCAGCACTGCGCTGGGCGCGATTGCCAAGCACGTGGCGGAACTTCCGGGCGAGGGCGTCGCGCGTGTAGGGTTTGGAAAGCAGTTCGACCCCGGCATCCAGACGTCCGCCATGGACGATGGAGTTCTCGGTATAGCCAGAAGTGAACAGCACCCCGATATCGGGCAGGCGTTCCTTGGCACGACGCGCCAGTTCCGGGCTCTTGAGCGTACCGGGCATGACGACATCGGTGAACAGGATGTCGATGGGCATGCCGCTCTCGATCACCACGAGCGCATTGGCCGCATCGGTCGCTTTCAACACGCGATAGCCGAGGTCCGACAGCATTTCGACTACCGTCGCGCGTACCTCGTCATCATCTTCGACCACGAGCACGGTTTCGGTCCCGCCGGTGACCGGCCCCATATGGTGCTCAATCTCGACATCCTCAGCATCCATGGCACGCGGCAGATAGAGCTTGATCGTCGTGCCTTCGCCGGGTTCGGAGTAGATATTGATGTGACCGCCCGATTGCTTGACGAAGCCATAGACCATGGACAGACCAAGCCCCGAGCCCTTGCCCTCGGCCTTGGTGGAAAAGAAGGGCTCGAACACCTTCGCCAGGATCTCGGGCGTCATGCCCGAACCCGTATCACTGACAGCGAGCAGCACGTACTGGCCGGCCTTCACGTCGTCATGCTGGCGCACATAGGCATCATCGAGATGGGTATTGCCCAGCTCTATGGTGAGCTTGCCCTGACCCTCCATGGCATCACGTGCGTTGATGGCGAGGTTGAGCAGCGCGTTCTCGATCTGAGCGGGGTCGATGAACGTATTCCACAATCCGGCAGACACCACAGTCTCGATCTCGATCCCCTCGCCGATGGCGCGGCGCAGCATGTCATCCATGCCGCGCACGAAGCGCGTCACATTGACGATCTTGGGCTCCAGCGCCTGCCGCCGCCCGAAAGCGAGCAACTGGCTGGCCAGGCGCGATCCGCGCTGCACCCCGCCCATGGCGCTGGCAATATGGCGCTCGGCACGTGCGTTACCGGCTACATCGCGCCCAAGTAACTGCAGATTGCCGCTGATGACCTGCAGCAGATTGTTGAAATCATGGGCCACGCCCCCGGTGAGCTTGCCGATCGATTCCATCTTCTGGGCCTGCGCCAGACGGGCCTCGGCCTGGCGGCGCTCCGCAATTTCCTCGATTACCCGGTTTTCGAGCGTCTCGTTGAATTTGCGCAGTTGTTCCTCGGCCCTCTGGCGATGCCTTACCTGACGGGCAAGATCTTCCGCGTGCTCGCGCAAGGCAGCCTCGGCTGCGCGCTGATGGGTGATGTCGGTATGAACGCCCACCCATTCGGTAATGATGCCGCTCGGGTCAAGAATGGGCAGGGCGCGTATGGCGAAGTTCCGCCACTGACCGTCGCAGCTGCGCACACGATGCTCATGGACGAACATGGTGCGTGCCGAGACCGAAGCGTTCCAGGCCATTACCGTTGCGGCAGAATCATCGGGATGCACGGCATTGGCCCAGCCAAATCCCTGATACTCCTCATAGGTCTGACCCGTCAGGGCTGCCCATCCCGGCTGTTCGCCCGTCATGCGGCCATCAGCGCTGTTGGTCCAGAGTACGCCGTGGACGGCCTGCATGGCGGTACGAAAGCGCCGGTCGCTGGCGGCTACTTCGACGATTCGTCTCGTGCGCTCCTCGATATCGATGCCCAGAATATGCACGCCGGGTATCGAGCCATCCTCGGCGAGATGCGGCACATAGCGGAATTCAGTATGGCGGCAGGTGCCGTCCTGTTGCGGCAGTCGTGTTTCGGCCACCACATGATCGCCGGACAAGGCGCGCTCCAGATCTGGGCGGCGGTCCTGATAGACGCGCTCGCCCAGAACCTCGGTCACGGGCCGGTTGACGATGCGATCAAGCGGCAGGCCGAGCCAGGTTTCATAATGCGCATTGGCAAAACGATAGACGTGTTGCCGGTCGACATAGGCGACAAGCATGGGCGTCGCATCGGTCACGCGCCGCAATTCGGCCTCGCTCGAGGCAAGACGCTTCTCGGCAAGAGCACGTTCAGTGTTGTTGACGATGGTGCAAAGCACCCCCCCGGCGGTTTCGTTCGTTTCGTAGACGGGGGTGAAATAGAAATCGAGGATCAGCGTCTCGATCTGATCCTTCCGGCTCAGTGCGATCTTCCGATTGAGAAGACTGTCGGCCTCCCCGCGCAACCCCGCTTCGAGAAAAGGTCTTGCCCAGTCATCGAGTTCAGGGAAAGCCCGTGCGAACGAGCTTCCGAGCGCACAGGGGTGGCGGTCCCCTGCGATGATACTGAAGGCGTCGTTATAGAACAGGATCTGTTCCGGCCCCCAGAGCAGCATCTTGGCCACGGGAGAGTTGACGATATTGGTGATCGTCGCTCTCAGCGGGTCGGACCATGTGCGTGTCGGGCCGACGTCATGCTGTGTCCAGTCAAGTCCGCGTATGAGCGCACCGCATTGGCCGCCAGCAGGCGGAAAAGCGATCCCCTCCTTCTTCGCCGCGCTGGCCATTTTCTCACGCAGCAGGGTGAGCCCGGCTTCGATCATGGCGCGCTCGTCTGCAAAACTGCCACGCGTGATCTCGGCCTCAATGAAGGCTTCGAGGCTGTCAGAAGAAGTGGCAGCGCCAGATGGGCAAGACGTCATGGATCGATGAAGCCTCAGCGTCACAAAGGTGAGCATGATGATGTTGTCGTTAAATATCGACAACAATCGTCATTGGCTAGGGGTTCGCTCACGATCGGGTGAGTGGCGGCTCAGTGGCTCGGAACTCAACCGCATCACGATTGGCACAAAGGCGTCTAACGTCCTCCCGCAATGGCTTTTCGATCAGGAAAATGCAAAAGACAAGACCAGTATAAGAAACAGGTTTTGCATCAAGATCGGAGAGAACTCGATTGCCCGCGCATTGCGTATTTTACCTCAACGAGAAAGATGTGTCGGTGCTTACCTGCGCGGGATTTGGTTCGTTTCCCGCCTATTCCGGGTCCGGCGTCTTAACCAATCGCCCTGCCGCGACCAATAACAGGAATAATGGTCCTCTTCCGCGGGGGCTGTACCATATTCTCGATCGACAATGTGGGGGGCGGCTGGGTGTCGTCAGGGACCATGTCGGTGATTTCTTCGCGGGCACCCATCGTCAAGACTGGTTCGCCCTCTACCGCGATGATGGCGTCATAGACGATCAGACATCGATAGACGGCATCAGGCGTGGGGCATTCCGGCTGCATCCAGTCGGCTTCTGGGGGATCAGCAAGGGATGCATCACGTTGCCCGATGCCCATGATTTCTATCGCCTGCGCGAGATCCTGCTCGCGCAGCCTCCTGCCTACCTGAATGGAATGCGGTCTTACGGGACGCTGGAAGTCAAATGAAAGCGCTCATCACCCTGCCAGTCGCCGTCGCTGTCTATCTTGCTCTGGGCAATGCGACCCATCACTATTTTGCCTGGTCAGGCCGAAGGTGGAAGGTTTTATCGCCCGTCTTTTATATCAATGACGCTCTCGGTCTGGATCTGAGTCAGGCCGGCATCATCATGGCGACCATGATGCTCGTCAGCCTCATTCTGGCTTATGGCATCGTGACGGGGCTAGGCGCGCTGATAGGCCGCCGCCGCGGCTAGATGACATCGGCAGCATGAGGAGGTGGGACGGATCTCGACGGATCGAGGCCGCAGATGTCTTGTCGAATCATGGTCCTTTGCTGCGCAGGAAAACCAGACAAGCCACGCGCAGCGCCGAGGCGAGCGGGCGTTCCGGTGGGCGCGTCGCATCGATGCTGGCGATCAGAGAGGCGAGGGAATTCTCCGCACTCATCTCTTCCAGCACGGCCCAGAATTCAGGCTCGAGGGCGATGCTTGTGCGATGGCGTGACAAGGTGAAGCTGCGTTTGACGAGATCACTCATTCGATGCGGCTTCCTGCAATTCGGTTTGTGCCCATGCGGCAGCGTCAGCGACAATCGGGCTTTCGTCCTGCGTCAGATGCGCGACAAGGGGTAGATGCGCGCGATCACCGGAATTCCCAAGCGCAATCAGGACGTTACGCACGAAGCGGTTGCGCCCGATGCGCTTGATAGGCGAGCCGGAGAAAAAGCTGCGGAATCCAGCATCGTCGAGCCGGGCCAGATCATCCAGTTTGGGGGCCATCAGATCGGCACGGGGCTGAAGTTTCATGTGGCGCGACGTCGCAGCGAAACGGTTCCACGGGCAGGCATTGAGGCAGTCATCGCAGCCATAGATGCGATTACCCATGGCCTTGCGGAATTCTACCGGGATCGGCCCGTCATGCTCGATGGTGAGATAGGCAATACAGCGTCGCGCATCGAGCGCATAAGGGCGCGGAAAAGCGTCGGTGGGGCAGGCGGTCAGGCAGCGCGTGCAGCTGCCGCATGACCCGGCGCGTGGTGGTGACGGGGTTAGGTCGAGCGTGGTGTAGATTTCACCCAGAAGCAGCCATGACCCGTGATCGCGGGAGACGACATTGGTATGCTTGCCCTGCCAGCCAAGCTGGGCCTGCTCGGCCAGAGGCTTTTCCATAACCGGCGCCGTATCGACAAACACCTTCACCTGTGTGCCATCGCCGCCAACATCCTGACGCACCACGAATTGCGCCAGATGCTTGAGCATGCCTTTGAGCACGTCATGATAATCGCGATGGCGGGCATAGACCGAGATCGTGCCCGTATCGGGCTGGTCGAGCGTTTCGGCAGGATCGGCCTCGGGTGCGTAGGAAAGCCCGAGTGAAATCACGCTGCGGACTTCAGGCCAGAGCGCCTTGGGGTCGCCGCGCTGTCCGATGCGCTGCTCCATCCAGCTCATCGTGCCGTGCCGCCCGTCTTCCACAAACTGGCGCAGCCGCGTGCGGGCTTCCTCGGGCAGGGAGGCGTCGCAAAAGCCGATCGCATCGAAACCGAGATGCCGCGCATGGTCGGCAATGCGGTCTTCGATGCTCTTGCTCATGGGGAGAGAGGCGTCATGGGACCGGCGGCCAGTCCGGCTGGGGGAACTCGTCCTGCGTCCAGTCTCCGGCGGCCCAGTCGGCGCGCAGGGCGAGCGCTTTCTGCGGCAGGGTGCCGTCGACAATGGCGACCCGTATCTGGCGCATCAGCCGCTGGTAATAGGCCAGATTATGCCATGTCAGCAGCATCGGCCCCAGAATTTCATTGGCACGGAAGAGATGATGCAGATAGGCGCGGCTATGGCGTGAGCAGGCCAGACAATCGCAATCGGGGCTGATCGGACGGTTGTCTTCTGCATGGCGCGCATTGCGCATATTCAGCGTGCCGCGCTCAGTATAGGCGCGTGCCGTGCGGCCTGCGCGCGTGGGCATGACGCAATCGAACATGTCGACGCCACGCTCGACACCGCCCAGCAGGTCATCGGGCGTCCCCACGCCCATCAGATAGCGCGCATGGTCCTGCGGCAGGAGTGGTGTGGTGAAATCGAGCGTCGAGAACATCAGTTCCTGACCTTCGCCCACCGCCAGGCCGCCGATGGCATAGCCTTCAAAGCCGATATCGGTCAGGGCCTTCGCCGAGCGGGCACGCAGATCGCGTTCGGTCCCACCCTGCACAATGCCGAACTGGCCATAGCCGGGGCGCTGCACGAAGGCCTCACGCGAGCGCGCTGCCCAGCGCATGGACAATTCCATGGAGGATTCGAGACGCTCCGGCGTGGCGGGCAGGGCGGGGCATTCATCGAAACACATGGTGATGGTGGCATCGAGCGCGTGCTGGATGTCGGTGCTGCTTTCCGGCGTCAGGCGATGCTTCGAGCCATCGATATGCGAGTTGAACGTCACTCCGTCCTGATCGAGCTTGCGCAGCGCGCCAAGCGACATGACCTGGAACCCGCCTGAATCGGTCAGGATCGGCCCGGACCAGCCCATCATGCGATGCAGGCCGCCCATCTTGCGCACGCGTTCGGCACCCGGGCGCAGCATGAGGTGGTAGGTATTGCCCAGAATGATACCCGCACCCGTCGAGCGCACGGCATCCATGGTCATGGCCTTGACCGTGCCGACCGTGCCGACCGGCATGAACGTGGGCGTCGGGATCGTGCCATGGGCGGTATTCAGATGGCCCGCACGCGCCTGACCGCAACAGGCCTCGGCCTTCCACTGCATTTTCGTGGCGGATTCGGTCATGGGGCGCGGTCCAGCAAGCAGGCATCTCCGTAGGAATAGAAGCGAAAGCCCTCGGCAATCGCATGGCGATAGGCGTCGCGCATGGTTTCGGTTCCGGCCAGCGCACAGACGAGCATGAACAGGGTCGAGCGCGGCAGGTGGAAATTGGTCATCAGCCTGTCGACCGCCCGGAAACGATAGCCGGGCTTGATGAAGATGGAGGTCTCGCCCTCCCACGGATGCACGATGCCCTGCTCATCGGCAGCACTTTCGAGCAGGCGTAGGCTTGTGGTGCCTACGGCCACGATTTTCTTGCCGCTGGCGCGGGTGTCGTTGATGAGCTGCGCTGTCTGGGCGTCAATGCGGCCCCATTCGGCATGCATCTTATGGCTGGCAATCTCATCACGGACGGGCAGGAAGGTGCCCGCTCCTACATGCAGGGTGAGGGTGTGACGCTTCACACCGCGTGCGTCGAGCGCGGACAGCAGGTCGGGGGTGAAATGCAGTCCCGCCGTTGGGGCGGCAACGGCACCCTTATGGCGTTCGAAAATTGTGGCGTAGTCGCTGTCATCCTGCGCGGTCGGGCCGGTGGGGCGGTCGATATACGGGGGCAGGGCCAGCACACCGGCCCGTTTGAGGAAGTCGTCGAAGGCCTCCCCTTCGGCCGAGAACCGCATGGAGATGGCCCCATCTCCCTCATTCTCCACCACGTCAGCCGTGACAGGATCGCTGCCGAAATGCAGCGTGTCGCCGGGCCTGAGCTTGCGGGCATTCTTCGCCAGCGCGTGCCAGCTGCCATCGCTCAGGATACGGTCGAGGGTGATGCCGATCTTTGCCTCGCCGCGTCGTGCCGCGAGCTGAGCGCGTATGACGGCTGTGTCATTGGCCACCAGCAGATCGCCCGGCTCCAGCAGGGAGGGGAGATCGCTGATACGCGCCTCGCTCAGGGGCTGGCTGGCAGCCACGCGCAGCAGGCGCGCTGAATCGCGCGGTCGGGCGGGTTCCAGGGCGATATTCTCGCGCGGAAGATCGAAATCAAAATCGGATATCTGCATGGGCGGCTCGGTTTAGGCCAGAACCGCCCGTCAATGCCAGTGCAAATCAGGCGGTGGGCGGCTCGGATATCTTCAGACGATACGGCTCTGATGAGGAGGCGATCCGCAGTGGAAACGGCGCGTGCCGCGCCCGTATCACGCCTGTCGGCTTTTTCAGGATAGGGCTGGCTGCCTGGTACGGCAGATCGTTTGCGCGATTTGCGGCTCTGGGGGCGCCTGGCCCGTATCGGGTCCGGTCACGCCGTGCCGTCCGGGGCAGAGCTTGAGATGATCGATCAGCCAGCGTCCTGCCGGGCCAGGGGGCTCTGCCGTAGGGTAGACCACCGTCATGGGCATGGCCGAACCACCGGGCGTGAACCCATCCATCTGCAGTTCCACTAGACGACCTGCTTCGAGATCGGCGCTGATGCTGTGCACCGGCATGCCGCCCCAGCCAAGCCCGCCGAGGAGAAAATGATGCTTCGCATACAGGTCTGCCAGACGCCACGTAGCGGGCGAGAAGATACCGCGCTCGCGACCAGCGGAAAGATCGGTCCGATCGGTCAGGACCAGTTGCACATGGCGCGCCAGTTCTTCCTTGGGGATCGGGCCGTCATGGCGGGCGAGAGGATGCTCCGCCGAGGCCACCATCATGAATCGGATGTCACCCAGCGCCTCCGAGGAAAGGGCATCGGGCAGATCGGGCAGGGGACCTGCAATGCCGATCTGGGCGCGTGACTCGAGAATAGGCTGGAAGACCCCGCCCAGCGCCTCGACATAGAGACGCAGCGGCGTCTGGGGGAAAGTCTCGCGAAAGCCGCGCGCCACGCGGGTCATTCGGTCCATGGGAAAGAAGACATCCACTACCACGGAAAGCTCGGGCTCGATGCCCGACGCCATGCCATAGGCACGCGCCTTCATGTGATCGACGCCCATGACGATACCGCGCGCATCGGCGAGCAAGGTCTGGCCCGCCTTTGTCAGTTGTGGATAGCGTCCCATACGGTCGAACAGGGCCACGCCCATCTGGGATTCCAGTGTCGCGATCATTTCGCTGATCGCAGGCTGCGAGCGTCGAAAGCGCCTCGCCGCTGCCGAAAAGCTGCCATCATCGGCTGCCGCGATGAAGACACGGAGCTGATCGAGCGAAATCCGGTCCAGCATGATCCCCCCATCCATAGTCCAGAGCGATACTATCCATCGGAAGATATCGAGTGTCGAGATGGGTTAACGTATGGGACGGTATGCGGGAACAGCAGGTTGACGCCCCATCACGGGGTTTTCCTGCTTCCTCATCAGGCCCTGAAGCAGAGAGCGCCCATCATGAAGATCCTTCACATCGATTCCAGCATTCTCGGTGACAATTCTGCCAGTCGCGCCCTGACGGCCGAGACCATCGCCCATCTCAAGGCAGCCCATCCCGAAGCCGAGATCACCTATCATGACCTGGCCGCCCATCCGATCCCGGATCTTTCGGCCGGTCATATGGCGGCGCGTTTCGGCGCGGAGGTGACCGATGAGGCAATCCAGGCCGATCTGGCGCGAGGCAACGCCCATGTGGAGGAACTGCTCGCCGCCGATATCGTGGTGATCGGCGCGCCGATGTACAATTTCACCGTTCCTGTCCAGCTCAAGAACTGGATCGACCGTATTGCGGTAGCGGGCAAGACCTTCCGCTATGGTGAGAACGGTCCCGAGGGGTTGGTGCCCGGGGGCAAGAAGGCGGTTCTGATCTCGACCCGCGGCGGCAATTATACGCCGGGTACTCCGGCGGCGCCGATGGACCATCAGGAGCCCTACATGACGGCTGTGTTCAGCTTCATCGGACTGCGCGACATAACCTGGATCCGCGCTGAAGGGCTGAGCCGCGGGGCAGAGGCCCGTGATGCGGCCATGAGCGCCGCCAAGGCCGATATTGCCGCGTTGACACTCTGATTCAATTCGAAACGAAGGAGCTCTTTTCCATGAACAAGACCATTCTCGCCAGCGCCGCCCTTTTCGCGGCTCTCGTCTCTGTCCCGCACGCGCACGCCCAAAAGGGCGGCACGCCTGACCCCAAGGCGGTTCAGGCTGGCAGTTACAGCGTCGAGCCCTATCATACCCAGGTCGCGTTCACGCTCCTGCATATGGGCTTCACCAATTTCTCAGGCTTTTTCTCGCAGGCCTCAGGCACGTTGACCCTCGACCCAGCGCATATCGACGCGACGAAGTTGGATGTCACCCTGCCCATCGCCTCGGTCCAGACTACTGTGGGCAAGCTCGATGGCGAGCTGAAATCCGCTGACTGGTTCGACGCCGAGAAATTCCCCACGGCCCATTTCGTCTCCACACGCGTCACGCGCGCCGGAAGCAGCATGGCGACGATCACGGGCGATCTGACGCTTCATGGCGTGACCAAGCCCGTCACCTTCAAGGCGCGTCTGATCGGAAGCGGCGTCAACCCGCTCGACAAGAAGGAAACGGTTGGGTTCGAAGGCACCGCGGTGATTTCGCGCAGCGCGTTCGGCGTTTCGCGCTATGTGCCGTTGGTGGGTGATCAGGTGACACTGCATATCGCCGGCGCTTTCGAAAAAGCCTCCTGAACAGGGGCGATCGGAAGTGATGGGCGGTATGCGCGATCGATCTGGCATGAAGTCGCGTTATGACCTCGTGGCCATGGGCCTTCACTGGCTCATGGCCCTGGGGATACTGGCGCTGATCGCGATCGGGTTGGCCATGGTGCATGGCGGGTTACCTCCCGGTACGATGTTCCGGCTATTTCAGCTGCATAAATCGATCGGGATCACGATCCTGCTCGCGGCGCTGTGTCGTCTGGCGTGGCGCCTTGCACACCGCCCTCCCGTTTTTGTCGGAACGATGCCGCGCATGGAGCGTCATCTCGCGGCGCTCGCCCATGCCGTTTTGTATGCGGCCATGATCCTGCTGCCTCTGAGCGGATGGGCCGTGGTGTCGAGTTCCGTCTACGCCATTCCGACCGTCCTCTATGGCCTCATACCCTGGCCGGATTTGCCCTACCTGCCGCATCTGGCGAACAAGCAGCCGGTCGAGGACGCATTCTCCGCCCTGCACAGCTATGGGGCTTATGGTTTCATTGCCCTGATCACGCTCCATGTGCTCGCGGCGTTGCGGCATCAGCTCATCCTCAAGGATGGCGTGCTTGAGCGCATGCTGCCCCAGTTGGGAAAGAAAGATCGATGATCACGCTCAGAATGTCGCGTCGCGCCCAGCCAGTACTCGTTTTACACGCTCTGGCCTTGCCGGTTCTCGTGCTCCTCGCCTCCGCCCCCGTGCGGGCGCAGGACTGGGTGCTCGACAAGGCACAAAGTCATATCGGCTTCACTGGAACCCAGACCGGGACACGTTTCGCCGGGGAGTTCGGGCGATATGATGGCGAGATCGCGCTGGACCCCGCGCATCCCGAGAGCGGGCATATCGAGGTGACGATCGATCTTGCGAGCGCCCATACCGGGGACACGCAGCGTGACACGGCCCTTCCGGGCGCAGACTGGTTCGATGTGGCCCAGTTCCCGAAAGCGCGTTTCGTTTCAACTGCCATCCGCTCAGTGGGCGAGAAGCATTATGAGGCACTGGGAACGCTATCGCTGCGTGACGTCACCAAGCCCGTCACCCTGCGCTTCACTCTCGAGGCGAAAGATGGCAGTGCTTACGCGCAAGGTCAGGCAGATCTTGTCAGAACGGCATTCGGCGTCGGGCAGGGGCCCTGGGCCTCAGGGCAATGGGTGGCACTCGAGGTTGGCGTAACCTTTGACCTCGTGGCCCATGGCAAGAAGTGATCATCTCCCGCTGACCTCGCCTCAAAAATCCCCTCCATAAGATATCCGACTAGTTCCCTGGGCGACGTCTTTCGACAGGGCAAAACCGGGAGGGGGATGAACTGCGCCCTCAAATCGACTAGACAGGGAACAGATCATCACTGGAGAAATTCGATGTCTTACGCCGCCCTTGACGCTGCCCGCGTCGCAAAGGCCTCAAAATCCGCTCTGACTGCTCTGGGGCAGGTCAAGGAACAATCCGAAACCCATCAGCGCAAGACGATCATGATCGAGCGTATCGAGGCACTCGCCGGTGCGGCCGCCGAGACGAGTCTGCCGGGTGGTGGTCTGGTCACGCTGACATCGGAAGAATTCTGGCTGATCAGCAAGAACTGGTAACATCGCAGTGTTGCGCCATCCGGGTTGTCCCGGTGGCGCCTGCATCTCTCTGCGTGTCGTGAAAAGGAACTGGAAACATCCTTTCGAAAGGCCGCGGCGATCCGGGCAGCACGTTCAGCCCTGATAAGAGGCGATCTCGATAAGGTTCTGATCCGGGTCATGGATATAGACCGAAGTGATCGGCCCGAGCGCTCCGATACGGTTCACCGGTCCTTCGATGATGGCCACGCCGCATTTTTCCAGATGGCGTATGATATTTTCCGAATCGATTGCCGTGGTGAAGCACAGATCGCTCACCCCCGGAGCCGCTTTCCCGGCTGTGGTCCAGCCTTCTGAATCCAGCGGCCGCAGATTGATCTTCTGGCCGCCAAAAGAGAGCGAGACGCGATTGTTGCGGCCATATTCCTCGATTTCCATCCCCAGAACGCGCTGATACCAGTTGGCGGAAAGGGCGCGGTCACGAACCGTGAGAACGATATGGTCGAGGCGATCGACGGTAAAACGCATGAGGTCCGGACTTTCGCTGACAGGGGCCTCAGTGTTCAGTATCAGTGTTCCGCCCCGCCTGACTAGAGATCTCCGCTGTCTCACCCGGCAGGAAGCGCATGAGCGACGTGGCGATCATGGGGGCCACTGCGATCAGCACCATGAAGCGCGCAATCTGCATGGCCATGACAAAAGGCACATCGATCGGTGTCGAGGCGGCGATGATGGCGATTGAGTCCGCGCCACCGGGGCTGGTGGCCAGATAGGCGCTGAGCAGATCCACATGCGCGATCCGGGCCAGCGGCCAGGACAGGAGCGCACATCCTGCAATGAGCACACAGGTCGAGAGCGTGACAGCGGGCAGGGCGCGCCAGACGTGGCCAAGTACGTCGCGGGTGAAGCGTCGGCCGATCATCCAGCCGATGATCACATAGCTCGGGGCCAGCAGCCATTCGGGCAAGGTATAGCTGAGCCCCAGAAAGCTCTGGCACAGCACCCCCAGCGCCAGACTGACCAGAAGCGGCGCGGCACCCAGGCGCAGGAATGGGGTGACGACTGCCGTAAGCGCCACGATGATGAAACAGGGCCAGATTGGCAGATGTGGGTCCGTGGGGAAAAGTGGATGCGCCCCATGCGAGGACACCACGATATGCGAGACGATCGAGGTGGCGATCGTGACAAGAAAGACGCGCAGATAGACCATGAAAGCCACGAGGCGCTGATCGGCGCCATAGGACTCGCAGAGCAGGGTCATGGCGGTTGCGGCACCGGGGGACGAGCCCCAGAGCGCGACGCTGCCGGGCATGACGCGCAGCCGGGCGAGGACCCAGCCCAGCGAGAAGCTGATCAGAATGACCGAAAACACCCCTCCGAGGAAAATGGCCCAATGGCTGACTACCTCGCGCAGGACGCGAAGTGTCAGGGAATGGGCCATCAACTGGCCGATGATCGACTGGGCGAGGGGAGGCAGCCGCCTGTCGAGCGGTATGCTGCCTCCCGAGACCGCAACGATGATGGCCGCAATCATTGGGCCGATCAGGAGAGCGGCGGGAAGACCGGCAACAAGCAGCCCTCCGGCGAGCACCGCCGAGAGCAGCGTGAGAATGACGAGGATGCCTATCGCATTCTTCATGGCCCCTGCCTTTGCACCAGCGTCGATCCCTCCTCAGCTCAGGCCGAGAACCCGATATCCTGCGTGGTCGTCACGCGGCACAGCCGGGGGAATACATGGGTGATCGTCATCTCATGCATCTCCTTGTTCAGCGAGGTGCAGGCATCCTCAGGGACCACCACATCATAGCCAAGCTCCCAGGCGTGGCGCAGCGTCGATTCCACGCCAAAATTCGTGGCGATACCGGCCAGAACGATGGTCCTGATACCGCGGCGACGCAGTTGCAGGTCGAGATCCGTTCCCGTGAAGGCGCCCCATTGGCGCTTGAGGATCACGAGATCGCCCTCCTGCTGCAAGCCCGGCGCCAGATCGCTCCAATTGGCAGGCAGGGCAGTGGCGGTGGACAGGGGGGAATCGACATTATGGGGCGGGGCATCCGCGAAATCGGGCGCGAAGCCGACATGAACGAGCGCAACGCAGACTCCTGCGGCGCGAGCGGTTTCCGCAAGTTTCCTGCCCTTGGCGAGCACTTCCTGGCTTGAATGAGGCGTTACAGGCAGGGACAATATGCCGCTCTGGAGATCGATCAGGACGAGCGCCGTCGTTTTGGGATCGAGAGTGAGCATGGGAGAGCCTTTCATCGATGGAAACGTCACTGCCCAGTTATGCGAGGAATTCCTCGCATAAGTCAAATGCCATCGCCCCTAAGAGGCAGCGTGGCCGGGAGCGCGTGGCCCTGATCCTCGATGCAGCGTCCTCGCTTTTTGCCGAGAAGGGCGTCGAGGGCGCGACCATGACGGAAATCGCCGCGCGCTCGGGAACGGCCATAGGGTCGCTCTATCGTTTCTTCCCGACAAGGGAGAGTATTGCCATCACGCTGCTGGAGCGGTTCATCGAGGATCGTCTCGATCTGCTCGATCGCATGTATGAGGAACTCGGGCCTGGCGCTCTCGACGCCGCCGCCGAACTCCTGATGAACGCCTGGCTGGAAAAGCGTGAAGAGCGCGATGTGACGACCATGCTCATGGCAACACGCTCCGATGCCGAGCATTACACAGCGCAATGGCGTAGCCAGTTTCTGGAGCGCGTGGTGCGTATCCTTGAGCGCGTAACACCTGACAAAGCTGAAACGGCTCCGGCGCGAGGCGTCGTGGTGCTTCACGTCCTGAAGCTTGCCCCGCAACTTGTGACAGGCTCGCTGGGTAGGGAGATCGAGAAGGAGTTGCGTCAGGTAGTCCTGGGGCTGGTCAGGGGTGCCTGAGCTCGCGACCCGCATGGGCGCACAGACCGTGAACCGCAGCCGGGTTGATACTCGGCTGCGGAGAGGCTTCCAGGCCGCTTGGCCTTGATGGGCCTCTCTGCCCTTTGCTCGCGTTCATGGAACCTGACGCCGGGATGGGATGGAGTTCGGGGCGGGAAAAGGGGTGAGATCAGTGCGGACGCTTGCGGAAGGCGTCCAGGCTGACAACCTGACCATCTTCGCTGCCGGTCTGCGTCGACGCGCTCTCGTCCTCAGCCGTGGGCTCCGCCTCATCGATCTCGGCGGCCATCTCGCCCGGCTCGACCGTGAAGCGCAGAGCCATACGGATATGGGGATCAGCGAAGGCAGTGATCGCGGCGAAGGGAATGACAAGCACGCTGCCGATTCCCCCGAAAGAGAGACCCACCGACACCGTCATGGCCTCGCGATCGACCCTCAGATCCCAGAACTGATGCTGCAGCACGATCGTCATGTCATGCGGGTATTGCGCGCGCAGACGGTCGGGAATGATGACGCCAGGATAATCGGTCAGAAAGGTGAGATAGAAATGATGCTCGCCCGGGAGACCCTCTGTGCTGGCGTAATCGAGTGCGCGCAGCATGACTTCACGATAAGCGTCTTCCACCCATTCATCATAGGGCAGCAGGCTTTCTGGCAATTCGTGATCCATGCCGTCACCCTGATCATCGCTCATTCTAATCGATCCATTTTCGAGACACTGATCACTCAGGGATGCGACGATTCAGGGCCCATGGCAAGGGCTCGTGTCGGTAGACTATATCCCGAACCCTCGGCGTAAGGGCGGGAAATGCCTGAACGCCTGCGGTCGCGTTTCTGAGGATGGGGGATGAATGAAGTGGGAGGGCTTCTGTTGCCCGGTGCCCTCCCGAACCGCGCTTATCGCTTATGCAGCGACAGCGAGCACCTTTGTGTTATCATTGGCACTTGTGATTTAGCCCGATAACGGCGGTACAATGCCGGGCAAAAGGCAAGTCTTTACCACGCACGTCGAGCCTGTTTCGTCCCCTGACTTTCCGTTGGGCAGGGCCCTCGGGAAGGAATGGTGGAGACGCCGGGCACTGCCCCCGGGTCCGTAACGATTATTCCACTTACCGTTTATCGCCATAGCCAAGGGCAAGCCCTCCGGCACCGATGCATATAGACGCGCGCCGCTTTCACGGCAAGGGGCTGCCCGGCCTCGGAGCGGATTGAGCGCGCAAGGCGGTCCAAGTCCGGGCAATCGCAATGGACCATGATGGCGATCGGCCTTGCGGGCGCTTGGGTGGAGGATGGATGCGTGCGGACCGAATCATCCCGTGACATGAAGTGCTGGTGTTTTCCCAAGCCGTCCTGTGATAAGCCTCGGCCCATGCCGCTGACATCAGAACAACGCGCCGAGATCGACGCTTCCCGCCTCACGCCCTCTCAGACGAGCCGGCCGACCGTGCCTGCCCTGGAGGCGATTCTCTTCACCCCCATCGAACTGCTCGACCATGGCTTCGTCCGTGTCGTCGATTACATGGGCGATGACGGGGCCATCGTGCAGGCTGCACGTGTTTCCTACGGGCGCGGCACCAAGAAGGTCTCCGAGGATACGGGGCTGATCCGCTATCTGATGCGGCATCGCCATTCGACCCCGTTCGAGATGTGCGAGATCAAGTTCCATGTGAAGCTGCCCGTTTTTGTGGCGCGTCAATGGATCCGTCATCGCATGGCAAATGTGAACGAATACTCGGCACGCTATTCGATTCTGGATCGCGAATTCTATCTGCCCGATCCCGAGCAGGTGTCGGCACAGAGCGTGTCGAACCGCCAGGGCCGCGCCGAGGCGCTTTCTCCCGAAAAGGCGGCTGAGGTGCTCGACCTGCTGCGTCAGGATGCGGCGCGCTGCTATGACAACTACGAGACGATGCTCGACCCTGAGGGGTATGGTCTGGCGCGCGAACTGGCGCGCATGAATCTGACGCTCAACACCTACACGCAGTGGTACTGGAAGATCGATCTTCACAACCTGCTGCATTTCCTGAGCCTGCGCGCCGACAGCCACGCCCAGTATGAAATCCGCGTCTATGCCGAGGCCATGCTCGATGTGCTGCGCGCCTGGGTGCCCATCACGGCTTCCGCTTTCGAGGAGTATCGTCTGGGGGCCTTCACCTTTTCATCAGGCATGCTGGCCGTCCTGCGTCGCCAGTTGGCCGGTGAGGCGGTGACACAGCCGGAATCGGGGCTCAGCAAGCGCGAATGGGAAGAGATGCAGGCCGTCCTGCAAAAGGCGTGATGCGGTGACCGATCTTCGCCGCATGATGGAGGAGGGGGTCCCCGACCCCGAGCCTCCGAGAAAGCTGCCCTCGATCCTGCCCTGGGCCGCTCTTGCAGGTGTTCTTGTCGTGATCTCGCTGGGCATACGCTTGTTCTGGCCGGTGACGGCGCCCGCCCCCCTGCCAGAATGTGGCGCGACTCCCGGGACACAGAGTGCCTGTGTCCGTAGCGAGTCGGCGCCAGGCGGCGCTCAGGGAACACGCGGCGCACACTAGACGCCTTTGAAGGGTCCCGCCTCATCCTTGCCGGGACATGGTCCTCGTCGCGCAGATATCGGGTCTCTCAGGGCGCAAGGCCCATCCAGCGCGGGTGACGATGCTCGATCCAGGCCAGAAGTCTTCCGCTCAAACGGCGAAGGAAGGGGATATCCTCCGCAAGGAGGAAGAAGCCCAAGGGAAGCATCCAAAGCCCTAATATCGGCAGGAAAGCCAGACACCCCCCGATCATGAACAGGACGCCTGCCGGAATCCTCACCCACCAGCGTGAGGGCGTGAGGAGCCAGCGTGTCAATCGCTGAAGCTTTTCGGGCAAGCGTGCAAGCAAGAGGGTGAGTCGGCGTTGCCTCTCCTCCTCCGCCGAGATCGAGGCAGGGAGGAGGCCCGGTCTGGTTGACATCATGATGCGATAAGCCCCCGAAAATCTGTCGGAAAAGTGACGGCTACGGCGCCCCCAGAGACAGAAACCGCGACAGGGCTCGCCGGTTTTGCCTGCAACCCGGAATTCAATAACCGGTTCACCTGGAAAAGGTCACTCTGCTCATGATGTATCCGACGCTCGACAGCCTGTATGAAGCCATCAAGACCGGATCGGTCGGCCTCTCGTTTTCCCTGCCGACCTATGGTGGAGCCGAGCCGGTCAACGCACCTGAAATCTGGTCCTGGGACGTCGATCGCTATATGGTCGGGACCTGCGCAGCCGATTTGTCCCTGATCCCGCGCGATGAATGGGCCGGGGACGTCAAGCTCGAAGGCTGACAGGTCGTATCGTCCCTGACTGGACCGGAATGGCCTGGCTGGGTCATTCGGGTGTCAGGAACTGGGGCGAGAGTGTCTGTCAGAAAACTGATTTCGTCGATTGCCCCTGCGGCCTTGTTGCTGGGGGGCTGTACGCCCACGCCCCCTGCGCATCCGGATGATATCTGTTCCGTCTTTCACGAGAAACGGGGCTGGTATCATGCGGCGCTTCGGCAGGAGAAGAAGTGGAACGTCCCGTTCTCCGTGCCGATGGCGATCATGTATCAGGAATCAGGATTCCACAGTAATCTGCACACCAAGCGCACCTATATTCTATGGTTCATTCCATGGGGATATATCACGACCGCCTATGGGTATCCTCAAGCCAAGGATGAGATCTGGCAGGATTACCAGCGTGCGACCGATACGAGCGCCAGTCGTGAAGATTTCGCGGATTCGCTCGACTTCATCAACTGGTATGTCACCAGCACGAAGAGACAGGCCCATGTGCCCGTGACAGACGGGATGAGGCAGTATCTGGCTTATCATGAGGGCTGGGGCGGATATCGCAAACGCTCCTATGCCAGCAAGGGCTGGCTCATGACGGTCGCACGCAAGGTGGGAGCGCGGTCGAATGTCTATGCCGCGCAATATGCGAGTTGCGAAAATGACCTGAAGGACAAGGGCTTCTGGAGCTGGCTGTTCTGATCAACGAGAGAGCGCTGTGAGCGCAGGGCGACCTGCGCGCTAACGCGCCATCTGCCTGATCGGACTTCAAGGCGTGTGCCCAACACCGCCTTGTGAGAACCTTACAGCATTGGTCATGTTGCTCAGCCTGCGCTCGGTGGCAGGCAACCCTCGGGGATATTATCTGCCAGAAAAGCCGCGAAGTCCCTGAATGCGGGACCACGAGGGTCCGAACTGCGCCAGACCAGGCCGATCTGCCGACTGGCAGGGGCCATGGGGCGTGTGACCACGAGTTCGTCCCACTCGGCGCGGTTCCTCAGAGCCAGCTGAGGTATGAGGGAATAGCCTTCTCCCGCGCCGATCATGTGCCATAGCATTTCCAGGCTGGTCGCCAGACGCTGCTGATCCCGTGCCGGCATCATGCCACACACGGCAAGTGCCTGATCGCGCAGGCAATGCCCGTCTTCCAGCAACAGCAATCCATTTTCATCGTGATCGGCGGCCAGATCCTGCATCGTCAGTGCGTCCCGCGTGGCGAGCGGATGGTTGCGCGGAAAAACGGCCAGGAAGGGTTCCTCGAAGAGCGGAAAGGTTTCGAAGCTCTCGCCCGGAACGGGGAGGGCTGCGAAAACGAGATCCAGCTCGTTCTGGCGCAAGCGTGACAGCATGCTCTGGGTCAGGCTTTCCGTCAGCTGCAGTTTCAGTTCGGGATAGGCGCGGCGCAGCAATGGCAGGAGGCTCGGTACGTAGTAAGGGCCGAGGGTTGCGATCACTCCGATACGTAGCAGCCCCTCCAGGGGACCCGTGCGTGCGCGTGCAGCCTCTATCATGGCGCGTGCTGAGGCCAGAACCTCCCGGCCCATGGCAATCAGGCGAATACCATCCGGAGTCGGCGCGACATGGCGGCGCGAGCGCTCGAAAAGGGTGACATCGAGTAGTAACTCGAGCTTGCGAACCTGTTCTGATAATCCCGCCTGGCTCACGCCACATCGCTCGGCGGCCCGCGAGAAATTGCGCAGATCATCGACCGCCACCACATATTCGATATCGCGAAGGGAGAGGCCGGAAAGAGGAATATAGGTCATGGACATAGATAGGACCAATCCGTGATGCCGGTAAAAACGGTTCTGCCTATATCTGCCATTGACAGAAACGATTTCCGAGGCGTTCGTGTTCGTGGGACAACGAGCCCGTCATCAAACAGCGATGTGAACCAGGGAGCATATGACATGCCACGCATCAATTCGACCGTGAAGCCTTTCGAGACCGATGCCTACCATGATGGCAAGTTCATCAAGGTGTCGGAAGCGGATGTGAAGGGAAAGTGGTCCGTCTTCTTCTTCTATCCTGCTGACTTCACCTTCGTCTGCCCGACCGAACTTGAAGATCTGGCCGAGAATTACGCTACCTTCAAGCAGCTTGGCGTCGAGATCTACTCGGTCTCCACCGACAAGCACTTCACGCACAAGGCCTGGCACGACACGTCGCCGGCTATTGGCAAGATCCAGTACGTCATGCTGGCCGATCCGACGGGCACGATCAGCCGTAACTTCGACGTCATGATCGAGGAAGCAGGCATGGCCGATCGCGGCACGTTCCTGATCGATCCCGAAGGCAAAATTCAGTACATCGAGGTGACTTCGGGTGGCGTTGGCCGCTCCGCTGCCGAACTGATCGAAAAGATCCGCGCAGCGCAGTATGTTGCCTCGCATCCGGGTGAAGTCTGCCCCGCGAAGTGGAAAGAGGGTGAAGCCACCCTGTCCCCGTCGCTCGACCTGATCGGCAAGATCTGAGGTCGTCTGGCCCGGCCTTCGCGCCGGGCCAACCCCGCCGGATTGCTTCGGCGCAGTTTATCGGAAAGAGCAGGATCAGCCTGATGTTGCAGGACCCCATCAAGTCACAGCTTTCGACCTATCTCGCCAATCTGGCCCATCCGGTCGTGCTTGAAGCGTCCCTCGACGGGAGCGCGAAAGCGCGGGAGATGGGTGAACTCCTCCAGGAAGTTGCTGCCCTCTCCGATAAAGTGACCTACTCGGCAGACGGTGTGAGCGAGCGTCGTCCCTCCTTCCTGATCAGGCGCGGCGATAGCCGTCATGGCGTGAATTTCGCCGCCATTCCTATGGGGCATGAATTCACCTCTTTCGTGCTGGCGTTGCTTCAGGCAGGCGGTCATCCGCCCAAGATCGACCCGGAAATTGCCACGCAGATCAAGGGGCTCGGGGGTGAATTCCGGTTCGAGATCTTCGTCTCCCTGTCCTGCCAGAACTGTCCGGATGTGGTCCAGGCTCTGAACGCCATGAGCGTGATCAATCCTGCGATCAATGTGACGACGATCGACGGCGCGTTGTTCCAGGAGGAAGTGGCCTCCAAGAACATCATGACCGTGCCCCAGATCTATCTGAACGGCACGGCCTTCGGCTCCGGGCGCATGGATGTGAACCAGATCCTCGCCAAGCTGGATGACGATGCACCGCGCCGTGCAGCCGAGCGCCTGAAGGACATGCCGGCCTTCGATGTGCTGATCATCGGCAGCGGCCCTGCCGGTGCCTCCGCCGCAATCTATGCAGCGCGCAAGGGATTGCGCACGGGACTCGTGGCCGATCGTTTCGGCGGTCAGGTCATGGATACGGCGGGGATCGAGAACTTCATTTCGATCAAGGAAACCGAGGGCCCCAAACTCTCGGCCCAGCTCGAGGCCCATGTGCGCAGCTATGACGTGGAGATCATCTCGGGGCAGCGCGCCAAGGAGCTGTTTCCGGCATCCCGTGTGGGTGGGCTGCATGGGATTGCGCTTGAAAGCGGGGCGATCCTGCATAGCCGCACAGTTATTCTGACGACCGGTGCCCATTGGCGTCAGCTCGGTGTGCCGGGTGAGGAAGAGTATCGCACCAAGGGTGTCGCCTATTGTCCGCATTGTGACGGCCCGTTCTACAAGGGCAAGCGCGTTGCTGTGGCCGGTGGGGGCAATAGCGGTGTCGAGGCAGCTATCGATCTCGCTGGTATCGTTGGTCATGTCACGCTGTTGCAGCGCAGTTCGAAGCTGAAGGCTGACAAGGTATTGCAGGACAAGCTGCGCAGCCTGCCCAATGTGACGGTACTGACCGAAGCGCTGACGAGCCGGATTGAAGGCGATGGCACCAAGGTGAATGGTCTGACCTATCGCGGGGGCGATGGCAAGGATCACAGGATCGACCTCGAAGGTGTGTTCGTCCAGATCGGTCTGCTGCCTAACACGGAATGGCTGCGAAACACGCTCGCGCTGAACGATTTCGGCGAGATCAAGGTCGATGATCACGGCGCGACCTCCGTGCCGGGCGTCTTTGCCGCCGGTGATGCCACGACGACGCCCTATAAGCAGATCGTCATTGCTGTCGGTGAGGGAGCGAAGAGCGCGCTTTCTGCCTTTGACTATCTCATTCGTTTGCCGGCAGAATAAGGCACCATATGATCGTCTCGTCTGGCAGGGGCAGGAGGGGGAACCCTTCTGCCCCTGTCGCGCTTTTTCCTCCCCATGCGAGGGGATCGGGAAGGGAGTGCGATGGACAATCAGACGATGAGCAGCGCCGAACAGGAGGCACGCGATCACGCCCGATCCGCCCGGTTGACCTATGTGGATCGTTCCCGCCCGGGCATCACACGGCATCGGGCCGGTCGTGGTTTCTTCTATCGCACGCCGGACGGCGAGCGGATCACCACTCCCGAGAGCCTGAGTCGTATCAAGGGTCTGGCCATCCCGCCTGCCTATCAGGATGTTTGGATCTGCCCCAACCCGAAAGGGCACCTGCAGGCCGTGGGCAAGGATAGTCGCGGCAGGCTGCAATATCGTTACCATCCACGTTGGCGTCTTGTGCGTGATGAAGACAAGTTCGCCCGCATGCTCGTCTTTGGCGACAAGCTGCCTCTCATAAGGCAGCGTGTGGATGAGGATCTGCGCCACCCGCATCTCAATCGAACCCGTGTTCTCGCCGCTGTGGTCAGGCTGATGGAGCGCACCATGGCGCGTATCGGCAACGAAACCTACGCAAAGGAAAACCGCAGTTTCGGCCTGACGACGCTGCGCCATCGTCATGCGACCGTCGAGGGCGGCAGGCTTGCCCTCGATTTCAGGGGCAAGCACGGTATCGAGGCGCATCTGGACGTGCGTGATCCCAAGCTGGTGCGCGTGATTTCCCGGCTTCAGGACCTGCCGGGTCAAAAGCTCTTCCAGTACGTCGATGATGAGGGAGAGCGCCACGAGATCCACTCTCATGACGTGAATGCCTATCTGCAGGAGATCAGCGGCGAGGAAATCACGGCGAAGGATTTCCGCACCTGGGCCGCCACGCATTTGGCAGCGCTGACTCTGGCCAGCCTCGAGGAGGGTGATAGTCGGGCGCGCGCGAAGAAGAATATCCTGCGGACCATTGAGCATGTGGCAGCACGATTGGGTAACACGCCCAGCGTCTGTCGCAAATGTTACATTCACCCCCAGATCCTGACGGGTTATCTCGATGGCAGCTTGCGCAAGGCCTTCGCCCGACAGGCCGAAGACCTGCTGGAGCAGGAAACCGGGTGCACCTCCCTGAGTGCCGATGAGGCCATGATGGTAGGATATCTCACCCGCCTTCTGGAAAAACCGGCCAAACCGCCGGGCAAGCGCAGGAAACCCTGACACGTTCCTGGCTTTAGTTTTCCCTGAAAATTCCGGAGCGGCGTCAAAGCAGGATAAGGCGCTGCGCCTCCCCCGGGGGCGACGGCCGTTGCTCCGGGTCGATGACAGAGGAGAGGGTCATGGAATATCGCGTTCTTGGAACGTCAGCACTGCGCGTCTCCGCTCTGGGGCTGGGCTGCATGGGCATGAGCCAGTCCTATGGGGAAGCTGATGAGCGTGAGAGCCTCGCAACGCTCGACCGCGCTATCGAGCGGGGGATTACCCTGTTCGACACCGCCGAGGTCTATGGCCCCTTTCGCAACGAGGAACTCCTGGGGCGCGCCCTGTCATCCCGTCGAGGGAGACTGACACTGGCCACCAAATTCGGCTTCCGAATAGAGAACGGGAAATCCGTTGGAGTGGACAGTCGCCCGTCCCATATCCGGGAGGTGGTCGAAGCCTCCCTTCGGCGTCTGCAGACCGATCGCATCGACCTGCTCTATCAGCATCGCGTGGACCCCGCCATTCCCATGGCTGAGGTCGCTGGGACTGTGGCCAAGCTGGTCGAGGAGGGCAAGGTCTTGCATTTTGGCCTCTCTGAGGCCGGAGTGGGGGCCATACGTGAGGCGCATGCCGTCTATCCCGTGACCGCCTTGCAGAGTGAGTACTCGCTCTGGGAACGCAATGTGGAAGCCGAAATCCTGCCGCTTCTACGCGAACTCGGCATCGGCTTCGTACCATTCAGCCCGCTTGGGCGCGGGTTTCTGACGGGCACGGCCAAACCCGCAGAGGACTATCCGGTGACCGATTTCCGCCACACAGATCCACGTTTCCAGGGGGCGAGCTTTACAGCCAACCAGAAAGCCGCTGAAGTCGTAGGGGTTATTGCCACCCGCCATGAAGCCACGCCTGCCCAGATCGCACTGGCGTGGTTGCTTGCAAAGGGGCCGGACATCGTGCCGATACCCGGTACGAAGCGGCAGACTTACCTTGATGACAATCTCGGTGCCCTGACGGTCAGGCTCGGGCAGGAGGATCTTGCGGCACTCGACTCAGCGTTGAGCGCTGAGCGGGTCACGGGTCAGCGCTACAATGAGAGCAACATGAAGCTCGTCAACCGGTAGGGCGGTTCCGTTGCCGGAAATACTGCGTGCGGATGCCCTGATTGGGCATCTGGCTGTTTTTGCGGGAGCGGAAGGGGGGCCTCAACTGATCGAGAAGTCAGATGCCTTGAGGTCTGTGACACCAAGGAAAGTCACTTTCATGTCATTATCGAGCATGATGGAGGTGTTACCTCCGGATACCGTCGCCGTACCGAGCAAGGCGTTGATCTCCTTCTGGGCGTTGCCAGGCCGATAGTTATACATGAAGAACGTATTGCCCGCGGCCGCCGAGAAATCGGTGATGGTCACATCACCCGCTGTATGACCGGACAGCACGCCAAATGTGTTTGCCGCGCCGCTGCCACCGGTGACGGTCACGTTGGTCGCCCCTCTATTATCGCCGAAAGATGTTCCGAATACGAAATGATCACCTCCCTGGCCCCCGATGAGGGTCTGGTTGCCAGCACCGCTCCAGGCTTCGAGGTGTCCGGTCGATGAGGAGGCGTCGACGAGTTCATTCGTGCTCGAGGCGCTCTGATTGCCCGTCCACAATGCCGTTCCGGTGACATCGAGTGACAATGACAGATGATCCGCGCCCCATAGCGTGGCCTGACTGGCTTGGACCTGGGTGCTCCCCGTCCCGGCGATGAAGGAGAGCGCGCCCGTGACACTCAGTGTCTGCCCACTCCCTTGATCGACGCGCAGATCGCCCAGAGCCGAGACCGTATCATTGCTTGCACCGGTCAAGGTTCCCTTGGCACCAGTGAAGAAGACAATCGAGCCCGATCCTCCGACGACGCTGCTATTGTCGCCCAGTGTGATGGTGCTGGCCACACTACCCTGATCGGCGACATAGGCGTTTTCCTTGAGCGTGACAAAGGAGTTCCCGCCCAGCAATGTGACTGAATCCTGGCCACCGCTGATCCCGCGGATGGTATCGCTTCCCTCAGAGACAACCCTGTTCACACCGCGCTGCAGCATGATCAGGTTTTCACCCGTGCCGGCATCGATGTCATTTGTGCCGTTCGTCGCCAGGATGGTGTCGTTACCCGCAGCGGTTACGATCGTCCAGTTTGCTGACTGGCTTGCACCGTTGAAATAGTTATCGCCACTGACACCCAGAAAACTTCCATTCGAACTTCCGGCGTTGAACGTGATTCCATCGGTATTTCCGCCGAGGATCGTCACGATACCCGTGGAGGTGAGTCCAGCGCCCTCGATCGTGACGCGTCCATCTGCTGTCTCGCCCGCGCGATAGGCTGTGCTGTCGGCCCAGTTGCCCACCCCGATGAATGTGTAATCGCCATGCGGAGCATAATCGCCGGTCGACGCGATCATGCCCTGCAGAGTGACACTATCGGTGCCAGTCACCGAGCTGTCTCCCTGGGCAAGACGCACAGAGGCGAGTTTGTTCTTCTGAAACGCATCGGCCATCTGCTGCGCGTAGAGCTCAGCCAAGCCCTGTGCACGTCCACCGTCAACGGTGACGTGAATCGCGGTACCAGACGTTCCGACAATCGTGACAATACTCATCCTGTTCCACCCATATGAGGAAAGCCCGGGGGAGCCATGAATGTTATGCCGTTAAACAGACTGTAACCGGAACGCGAGTTACGTTAATTTAAGTGGAATCTCGCAAATCGTGACGGTTTGACCATCAACAATCATTATTATTTCGTTTTTTGTTAACGCTTACCGCATTGTAGCGTCGTAGGTCGCGTACGCCGCAAGATTACATTGCCGCGCAGCGCATGCCGTAAATCTTTTTTTCAGGGGAAAGGTGAGCACCCGCACCTGAAGGCACGACAAGGGGCGCTCGGGCGATATGGGGACTATCCTGATAAGACGCCGCTGTACGACGCATGAAAAAACCCCGGTCTCATAAAGAGAACGGGGTTCATCTCTTGCTGCTTCCGCTAGAGCGGGAGCTTAGCGGGCGCCCGTATGGTCGCCGTCACGCATCTGCCCCGTCGGCTCCTGGGTGTGCGCCTCGAGGAACCAGAGATGCTTGTCGAGTGCGCGCGATGCTTCGGTGAACAGGTCTGCCGTATCGGCGTCACCTGCCTCATCGGTTACGTCAATGGATTCGCGCACGTTGTTGGCGACCGTCGCATAACGGTCGATGAGGGCCGAGATATGATCTGCGATCTTGTAGACATCGGTCGGATAGGGAGTGCAGGCCGAGTTCTTGGATACATCCTGAACCGTCCCGTAGGCGGTCCCTCCCAGCTGCACGGCGCGCTCGGCAACCTTGTCGACCAGATCGTCGACGCTGTCGCGGAAGCCATCGAGCATTTCGTGCACACCGATGAACTGCGGCCCCTTCAGATTCCAGTGGGCCTGCTTGGTGATCAACGCGAGATCGATCAGGTCGGCCAGGCGTGCATTGAGTGTCTCGATCGAGACCGTCTTGGCGTTCGACTTGAGAGCATTCTGGGTCGTATGCATCGCGTGTTTGGTGGTCATTGTTATACCCTTGCGTTTTAGCTGTCGGACATTCGCAGAAAGCGATGAGAACTGAACGCTCATGATATGGGTCGGTTGCGCCACTCAGACAAGGAAAGACACATGAGCGACCAGGATACGCCAGTGGTTTCCCTCCTTGATCCAGGTCTGGCTCTGCCTACCAGTCTGACCTGTGCTGAGGTTCCTGAAGAGGATCGTGACGCACCCTGACAAGGGGCTGGTGGCCACGATGTCCCGGCGGAGGCGTTCACGCGGCGGTGCGCCCCCGGTCCGCCCCCGTCTGAAGGCAGCAATCGCCTCCGGTCCGAACAGATTCTCGGTCGCGCCGAGGCGGATCACATTCGGGTCATCGCTGAACAGGGCGTCGAGGCGCGGGACATCATTTTGTGCCAGTGCCTCTTCATATTCGTCCGATGCCAGAGTAAGGGCAGAGACGGTCTCGGGATATGCGGCAGAAGTCATGGGCGCCCTTATTTGCGAGAGTAATTCATAGACTTGCTGAGGGTGGCATGAGCGGCTTGGGATCTGGCGATCTGGCACGGTCGATGCGCGACATACGCATCATATTTTTTAGTCTCGGCCTTGGGGCCTTTGCAATTGGCACGGCTGAATTCGCCGCGATGAGCCTTGTGCCAATGATTGCCCATAGTTTCGGTGTGACCGATCCGGAGGCGGGCCATGCCATCGTGCTCTATGCAGCCGGTGTGTGCGTGGGCGCTCCCACAATAGCGCTGTTCAGCGCGGGGATCAGCCGTCGTACCATGCTCATCAGCATGATGCTGCTCTACATGCTGGGCAATGGTATCAGCGCGATCGCGCCCAATTATCTCCTTTTTCTCGCGTGCCGTTTCATCAGTGGCCTGCCGCATGGCGCCTATTTTGGCATAGCCGGTATTCTGGCTTCCTCGCTGGTGCCCCCGAACAAGCGCTCCCAGGCTGTGGGGCGCGTGATTCTGGGTCTGACCATTGCCACGATCGGGGGGGTGCCCCTGGCTAATGGGATCGGGCAGATTGTCGGGTGGCGCTGGGCCTTCGCGCTGATCGCCTTCCTGGCCCTGTGCACGGCGCTGCTCCTGATGGCTTTTGCCCCCCGCGATACGCCGCGCAAGGATGCCAGCATTCTCAATGAGTTCACAGCGCTCAAGCTCAAGCAGGTCTGGCTGACCCTCGCCATTGGCGCGGTGGGATTTGGCAGTGTGTTCTGTGTTTATACCTATCTGGCCTCGATCATGATTCATGTGACCGAAGTGCCCGAATCCTATGTTCCGATCATGCTGGCTGTCTTTGGTATCGGCATGACCATCGGCACATTGGTTTGTGCCTGGCTCGCTGATCACAAGATGATGCCCACGCTTGCAGGGGTGCTGCTCATGGGGGCGGCGTCCATGGCGGGCTTTCCCGAGGCGGCCCATAAATTCATCCCGCTGGCCATCAATGTCTTCATGATCGGCGCGAGTGGCGGTCTGGCGACAGTGGTTCAGGCGCGCCTGCTTACCGTTGCGGTCGGAGCAGAAGGCCTGGCGGCGGCGCTGAACCAGAGTGCGTTCAACATTGCCAATGCCGTCGGCCCCTGGCTCGGGGGGCTCGCGATCTCGGCAGGACTCGGCTGGACGTCGGTGGGGTGGGTCGGACTTGCCCTCTCACTGGGAGGTTTTGGCATCTATGTGCTGAGCATCGCCGATGAGTTCAAATCGAAGAAGAACAACATACCCAGAGTTTGAAAAAGGGGGCTTCGGCCCCCTTTTATGCGATCATGGTGCTCGGCCTGACAGGTTCCGGATGCGGGAGGGCGCAAGAAGGACGGGCTCGTGCCAGGCCATTCCGCAGGGAAAATTCAGCGGCAGTGCGACGGGGAAACGGACGCACCGGAGCGATCCTGCGTCTGTCAGTCCCACCCCGGGGTCGGTCGCCTTCTAGTCTCGCCCCTGCCAATCATCCCCCTGCCGCTCTCGCTTCTTATGGACGCATCATGTCCTGCAAATCAGCTGCGGGTGGGGTCGACAAGATCGAAGAAGGGCTGGAGATCGACAGTGAAAAAACGAGGATAGGCCGGATCGCGCTCGAAAAGCGGGTGGCCTGCCCAGCGTTTTTGCATGATCTGGCCTTCCTGGAAGAACCGTGCCTCATGTTCGGGCACATCGTCAGAGCCGCGTGTCAGGCTTTCGTGATGCCAGGCCACGGCCTCGGCGCAATAGATGATCCTGTGCCCTGCATCCCTGATCCGGAGACAGAGATCGACATCGTTATAGGCGATCTTGAGCTCGATCTCGTCGAAGCCACCGACTGACTCGAACACCTCCCGACGCACGAGCATGCAGGCTGCGGTGACGGCGGTCACTTCATGGCTGAGCAGGATCCGCCCGATATAGCCGTAATCCTCGGGACCGCATCCGCGATGGGCGTGGGCACCGACACCGGCGGGTCCCACGACCACGCCCGCATGCTGAATGGTCTGGTTGGGGTAGAGCAGCCGCGCGCCGACCGCGCCGACCTGCGGATCGGCGAGGGCCTCGTTGACCATCAGCCGCAGCCAGTTTTTCTCTTCCACGAAGACATCATTATTGAGGAAAAGCAGGAAATCGGCGGTGCAGCCATGAGCGGCCAGATTGTTGAGCCGCGAGTAATTGAACGGCTCCTCGATGGTCAGAAAGCGCAGTTTCTCGTGTGCGCCGAATCTTTCCATGAAAGCATGGGCCTCCGGCGTGACCGACCAGTTATTGATCAGCACGATCTCGTAATTGTCATAGGCCGTGCGTTCCAGAAGGGTTTCGATGCAGCGCTGTGTGATATCGATCTGGTCCTTGAACGGAATGATGATCGACACTTTCGGGGAAGCGCTGAGGCGCCAATCCACGCGATACAGGGTGAGCCCATTGATGGAGGAAACAGCGGCCTCATAGCCACACCGATCCAGATGATCCGAAACGGCTTTCACCCCCGCCGCGATGGCATAGTTCTTGTTGCCGACGGTCACAGCCGTCGAATTGGGCGTCATGCGCCAGTGGTAGAGCAGTTCCGCAACATGACCGATCCGGTCATGGGGAATGATCTCGCAGGCGCGCAGGATGAAATCATGATCCTGAGCGCCATCATACTTTGCCCGGAGTGGGCCGATCTTTCGCATGGTCTCGGTTTCGACCATGGTGAGATGGCAGACATAGTTGCAGCCCAGCAGATAGCGGTAGTTGAAATCGGGCTTGAAGTTGGGGGATTGCCAGTTATTGGCCTGATCGACCTTGTCTTCGTCCGAATAGAGTAGGAGGGCGTTTGTCTCCAGCGCCTTGCGCATCATCGTCTCGATTGCGACATCCACGAGCATGTCGTCATGGTCGAAAAAGACCGTGTACAGGCCTGTGGCGGCGTCCATACCCGCATTGGTAGCGCCTGAAATGCCCAGATTCTTCTCGAGAGGCAGAACGCGGATGCGTGCATCACGGGCAGCATATTCTTGCATCAGTGCAGTGGTCTGCGGGCAGACCAACCCGTCATCGATCAGAATCAGCTCCCAGTTGCGCCAGGTCTGACGCAGTACGGACTCGATGGCCGTCACGTAATCAGCCTTGAGAGGCTTGTAGGTCGGGCACAGGATACTGACGAGCGGCTCCGTCCCCAGGGGGGCCTTCACGCGCAGTAGCGCGGTGCGTTCGCGCAGGGCCGTGTAATAGAGCAGGGCCCAGCGATCGTAATTGCCGAGATTATACCCGGCGCGCGGGATCGCATTGCGTATTTCGGTGCGCAGCTTTGTCAGTTCCCGATGCAGCTCGTCGATGGTCTCGGCGATATCGAGCAGGCGTGTTTCAAGCGCGTCATCAGCAATCGAGGTGGTGAAGGGGCTGCCCATCAACTCCTCGCCTTCGGGCAGGATCTTGACCGAGAAGCTGCGCGGAGAAGACCCTCTGAAGCGCTGCGGGATGGGAATGTCGAAACCGCAATTGGGGTTGCAGCCCACAGCCGCTGCTACATCGCCGCGATAGCGATCGGCCCGTACCTGTGCCACCAGAACGCCATTGGCGGTCACGGAGACAATGCAATCGCCTCGCCATTCGCTCTCCCCCGGCATCTTCTGGAGAACCCAGCCTTTCAGAGCGCCCTGTTTGACCCCGTCGACACAGCTCGTATATTCCGGTCGCGCATCTATTTTGAAGCTTTGGGACGTGCGGGCGTTTTCTCCGTTCTGCTCGGCAATCGGCAGGATCGTCCGATCCGGCAGGCGTATCGACAGTTCATGCGCCACGCCATCCATAAAGCGAACCGGAATGGTGAAGCTGAATCCGAGGCGATCATGGGGGGTCTTCAGTGCGGTCTGAACGTCTGATCGGGACTGGTCCGCGAGGATCTGGGCGATTTCCTGGCCGTCTATCAGGACGTGCAGGCGCACCGGTTGATAGGGATCCAGACGGTTGACTGCCCAGCCGATCAGTATTTCTTTATGAATACCGTCGCAATAGCCCAAAAACGGGCTGTTTCCCTGGGAACTCGTCATGAAAAAATCCCGATACAAGAAAAACTATGTCGAAAACCCAATTTATACTGGATTGGGAGTAGCGAAACGCAGGGCCTGATATGCGTCGCCGGTGAGAACCGTACGCGCGGAGAAGTCTCATTCTGACCTCGCCCCGCATTCGTGTGGTCATGATGCAGCGTGACGAGGGCGCCATGCTGATGGCATGGCTCTCCTATTATGGCCAGATTTTCGGTTTTGGAAATCTTGTCATCTTCGACAACGGATCGACTGATCCGCTGACCCTGCATCTGCTCGATCAGGCCGCGCGTTGTGGCGCCACGATCAGACGCGACCACAAACTGCCCGATGACTTTCACGGCAAGGGGCGTCATTTTGCCCGTGAGATCAGGCAATGGGACCGCCTCCACGATTACGAATTTGCGTTGCCGGTCGATTGCGACGAGTTTCTGGTGGTTGCGGATGAGGAGGGGATTTCGACCAGTTCGGCAAAGATACACGCCGAATTTGCCCGGTTACACGGGGAGAAAAGCGCGTTCCGGATCGGCGGGTCCTTCTTCAATGTCCCGGGCAAGCCGGGCTGGTTTGCCTTCGATCCCGAATTCATCAAGGGCTTCGTGGCGGCGCGGACCGTAGGCGTGGTCGATAACGGGCAGCATAATCCCGCCTCGCGCGTGGCGCCCGGCTATGTATTGACACGCTTTGTCTATCTTCATTGGCATAATCACGATTATGCCGAGATGCGTGGGCGTGCTCGGGTGAAGCTGAGCAATTCTCTGGTTGACCCCGATGATCGGGCAGCGCTGATGCGCTACGCGATCACGCCCAATCTGCCCGGTCGTCATCTGGTGAGTGTTCTACTCGAGGACGAAGCGCATTATCGCGACCGCTATAATGGCATGCTGCATCTCTATCTGCCCTGGGCAGGTTCGCCCTCCGCTCTCCCGGTTCACGTCGAGAACGGGCCTTCACTTCTGGCGGATGGCCGGGTTTCCAGACAGTGGTCCGGGCAGCGATACCTGGAGATGAATGGCGATGTCGCGGGGTGGCCACCGGGGGCACTCGTGCATTTTCTGGTTCATGGCTGGGCAGAAGGGCGTCAATTCTGAGAGTGTCATGAAATATTCACAGGCTGGCGGCGGCGAGGCTTGTTGTCTCGCACGGGCTGGAAAGCTACACGACAAACTGGCACAGGATGCCTGACCACCCTGATCCCTCCTCGTTTGAGCCAGGACGCAACGACCGTATGACTAGTGCTGCCGCTTCGCGGACCCAGCCTGCACCGATCCAGGAAGCCCGCAAAACTCCCTTCTGGAAGGGTGACCGGCTGTTTCGTCTGCTCGTGGGGGCGTGCGCCCTGCTCGTTCTGGTGTCGCTGGGCGGTCTTGTTCTGACCATGGCGTTCGGCGGCAGCAAGGCCTTCGGTGCGTTCGGCCCGGGGTTCGTGTTCAGCAATGTCTGGAATCCTGTCACCAACGAATATGGCGCTCTGGCACCGGTGTTCGGCACGATCGGCTCGACACTGATTGCCATTGCCATCGGTGTGCCGCTTGCATTCGGGGCCGCCTTCTGGCTGACCAACATTGCGCCACCCATGGTGGCCGGGGTGGTGGGGACAGCGGTGCAGCTCCTGGCCGCAGTGCCCTCGATCATTTTTGGTATGTGGGGCTTCTTCGTGGTCGTGCCTTTCATGGCGCAGCATGTTCAGCCCTTTTTCCGGCATCATTTCGGTCATGTGCCCGGTGTGCGCTGGCTCGTTCATGGCGCGCCCTTCGGATACGGCCTGCTTACGGGCGGTCTCGTTCTGGCTGTCATGATCACTCCGTTCGTCACCGCAGTCATGCGTGATGTGTTTGCTGTCATGCCGCCCATGCTCAAGGAGAGCGCCTATGGGTTGGGTGCGACGCGCTGGGAGGTCATGCGTCGCGTGATCGTGCCCTGGTCTCGCGCTGGCATGATTGGCGGTGTGGTGCTGGGCATGGGCCGTGCCCTGGGCGAGACTATGGCTGTTACCTTCGTGATCGGTAATGCCAATACCATCGGCTGGTCGCTTTTCGCCCCGCGCAACACGGTGGCCTCGCTCGTGGCGCTGGAATTTCCCGAGAGTGCCGCCGGCAGTCTCAAGCTGTCCTCCCTGCTGGCTCTGGGCTTCATTCTCATGCTTCTGTCCTTCACAACGTTGGCCATTGCGCGCTGGCTGCTGAGGGAGAAACGCGCATGAGCAAGTCGATGGGACAGGGCTGGCGCAAGGACCCGCGCGCTACGCAGCGCCTCTTGATGGACCGCCTTGCGACCGGGATGAGCCTGACGGCTACGGCTATATTGGTCCTCGCGCTCGCCTCAATCCTCTGGACACTGCTCTGGAACGGGCTTGCAGGGCTGTCGCTCGCTGCGTTGCTGCATCCCATGGGACCGCCCGGCAGCAATGGTGGTCTGGCCAACGCCATTCTCGGCAGTCTTATTCAGACCGCTGTGGCCCTTCTGATCGCCACCCCGGTCGGATTGGGATGCGGTATCTATCTGTCCGAATTCGGTACCGGATCGAAATTTGCCACTGCCGTGCGTTTCGTGTCGGACGTGCTGCTTTCGGCACCCTCCATTCTGATTGGTCTTTTTGTCTATCTGGTTCTGGTGGCGCCCTTCGGGCACTTCTCCGGCTTCGCCGGTTCTGTGGCTCTCGCCATTCTGGCAGTCCCCATTATCGTTCGAACCACCGAAGACATGCTGCGTCTGGTGCCTGTCGCGATGCGTGAGGCGGGTTCGGCGCTCGGCGCCGCCCATTGGCGCGTCGTGCTGTTCCTGTGCCTGCGCTCGGCAGCGCCGGGCGTACTCACTGGCATCCTGCTCGCCCTGGCGCGCGTGAGTGGTGAGACAGCACCCTTGCTGTTCACTTCGCTCGGAAACCAGAACTGGTCTTTCAGTCTCGATAAACCCATGGCAAGCCTGCCTATCGCCATCTATCAATATGCAGGCGCCTCCTATGATGACTGGGTGCGTCTGGCCTGGACCGGTGCATTGCTGGTCACGCTTGGCGTTCTCGGTATCAATATCATCGTGCGGTTCGGCTTCCGCAGCAAACAGTCATAAGCAAGAGGACGACACGCTCATGAGCGAAGCCCTGCAGGATCTTTCCGCATCATCGTCGGCCCAGGGGGCCGCACAGCCTGCGACACCCGAGGCCGCTCTGGCCGTGCGCGAGCTCGATTTCTATTACGGTGAGAAGCAGGCGCTGAAATCCATCACCATGGATTTTCGCAAGCAGAACGTGACGGCCATGATCGGGCCTTCGGGCTGCGGCAAGTCGACCCTGCTGCGTATCTTCAACCGCATGTACGACCTCTATCCGGGGCAGCGCGCCACGGGATCGGTACTGTTCGATGGGGCCGATATCCTCGACCCGGCGCTGGATCTGAACATGCTGCGCTCGCGCATCGGCATGGTGTTCCAGAAGCCCACGCCGTTTCCCATGTCGATTTACGACAACATCGCTTTCGGCGTGCGCCTGCACGAAAAGCTGTCGCGCGCCGAGATGGATGCGCGCGTCGAGGACGTGCTGACCCGTGTGGCACTCTGGAAGGAAGTGCGCGATCGCTTGAAGGAGCCCGCTGCGGGCATGTCGGGCGGTCAGCAGCAGCGTCTGTGCATCGCGCGCAGCATCGCGACCAAGCCAGAGGTGCTTCTGCTCGATGAGCCGACTTCGGCTCTCGATCCGATCTCGACGGCACGCATCGAGGAACTGCTCGACGAGCTCAAGCAGGATTTCACCATTGCGATTGTGACGCATAACATGCAGCAGGCGGCGCGCTGCGCGGATCAGGTAGCGTTTTTCTATCTTGGCTCCCTGATCGAAATGGATAGTGCTGACCGGATGTTCACCAATCCGCGTCAGAAGCAGACTCAGGATTACATCACCGGGCGTTTCGGTTAAGTTTTCCCCAAGCGGGTAGGGACAAGGTATCATGCCAGCGGACAGCCTTCACACCGTCAAGAGCTACGAGCAGGAACTCGATCGTATGCGCGCCATGATGGCGCGTATGGGCGGGATCGTTGAGAGTCAGGTAGCCCAGGCGGTCGCCGCAGTAACCGAACATGACGAGGATGCCGCTCAGGCCGCACCGGCACAGGACCCGCAGGTCGATCTGCTGGAACGCGATGTCGAGGCGCTGGCCATTCGTCTCCTTGCCTTGCGCAGCCCCATGGCGGGCGATCTGCGTGAGATCGTGGCGGCACTCAAGATCACGGGTGATCTGGAGCGTATCGGCGATTATGCGGCGTCTATCGCCCGGCGCAGCCAGCGTTTCGATCTGGTTGATCGTCAGATCTCGCTCTCCGGGCTGCGCAGCATGGGGCGCCTGGTGCAGGAAAATCTGCGCCGCGTGATCGACGCCGTGACCCAGCAGGATTCCGATCGCGCGACCGAAGTCTGGCAGGCCGATCGCGAGGTCGACGAGTATTACACGGCCATGTTTCGTGAGCTCGTGACCTATATGATGGAAGACCCGCGCAACATCAGCCCGTGCACCCATCTGCTGTTCATCGCAAAGAACTTCGAACGCATCGGCGATCACACGACCAACATCGCCGAGCGCGTCTATTACGCCGTGACAGGCGAGAACCTGCCTGCGGTACGCCCGCGTGGCGGTCTGGCCGCAGGGGATGATGTGGTCTCACGATGAGTGGTTCGCTGGTGAAGATAGTCGTCGTAGAGGACGATCCCTCGCTGCAGCTGATGATCCGTTATAACCTCGACAAGCTCGGTTATGACGTCTCGGCCTTTCCCGAAGCCGAGCAGGCCTGGGAGTTCATCTCCCGCGCCCGCCCCGACGCGATCGTGCTCGATTGGATGCTGCCCGGCATGTCGGGCATCGATCTGTGCAGGCGCATCAGGGGAACGTCGACTCTCCACGATCTGCCAGTGCTGATGCTCACGGCGCGTGCCGACGAGCAGGATAGTATCCGCGGTCTTGATAGCGGAGCCGATGACTATATCGCCAAGCCCTGCAGTATCGAGGCGCTCGATGCCCGGCTGCGCGCCTTGCTGCGTCGCACTCAGCCGGTCAAGCAGAACGTGCTGAACTTCGCTGATCTTCAGCTCGACCTGCAGACCCACCGCGCCGAGCGCAACGGGCGGGCCCTGACTCTCGGTCCGACCGAATTCCGGCTGCTCGAGTTTCTGATGCGTCATCCGAGACGAGTTTTTTCGCGTGAGGATCTGCTTCAGAAGGTCTGGGGTTCGAATGTCCATGTCGAGCTGCGTACGATCGATGTGCATATCCGTCGTCTGCGTCGGGCACTCAATCTGGACGACGAACTGGATTATGTGCGGACTGTCCGTTCTGCCGGTTATGCGCTTGACGATCAGGCCTGAGGAAACGCGCCTCTGACTCTTTTTCTCGCCACCCTCCTTTGTCTCTCCCTGGTCGGGTGGTTCATCTCGTGGCGATACTGGCTCGGCAGGGCACGTCTCGATCGGCATTCGGTTCTGCCCGCTGCTCCGAGGCCGCATGAATCGCCAGCAGCGCCTGCCTTTTGCGAGTTGCTGCCGATACCGGCGGTCCTGCTCGATGGTGGCGGGCGTATCTTCCATGCCAACCGTGTGGCGCACTCGATATTCGGCGATGCGCTGGGGGCTGTCATTCGCCACCCGGCTGTGCAGTCGGTGCTCTCCACACTGACGCCCGAAACCGGTGTCGTGACCCGTGTGGAGCTGGATGTGCCGGTGCGCCGCATCGTTCAGGTGACGTTCCGCCAGTGGCCTGAACGCTTTGCGAGCGCCATCGGGTGGCATGAGGGCGTTCTGGCTGTCCTGGAAGATTGCTCTGAATTCGAAGTCGTGGACCGCATGCGCGCCGATTTCGTGGCCTATGCGAGTCATGAATTACGGACGCCTCTGGCATCGCTCATCGGGTTCATTGAGACCCTTCAGGGACCAGCGTCAGATGATCCTGCTGCCCAGCAGCAATTTCTGGCCATCATGGCAGCGCAGGCAGCGCGTATGGAACGCCTTATCGAGCGTCTGCTTTATCTGTCGCGTGTTCAGCGTCTTGAGCACATGCGCCCGCACGACATAGTCGCGGCACAGGACCTGATGGACCGTCTTCTGGAAGATAGTCAGATCCTGATACGCGCCTCGGAAGCACGGCTGATCCTCATGCCGACCGAGGAGGATCTGTTCTTTCCGGCCGATGAGGACCAGATCGTGCAGGTGCTGCTCAATCTGGTCGAAAATGCTCTCAAATATGGTGGACCGGATGTGGAAATCCGCGTTGGAATCGTGCCCGAGAATGGCAAGGGCGTCGAGATTTCGGTGTCGGATAATGGGCGCGGCGTCGACAGTCAGCACGTTCCCCGACTGACCGAGCGCTTCTATCGTGTAGAGGGGCGCGCGACCGCTGCACAATCGGGCACGGGGCTGGGGCTTGCCATCGTCAAGCATATCGTTGACAGGCATGGCGGTCGGCTGCGCATCGAGAGTGCCCCTGGCAAAGGGATGACCTGCCGCATTTGGCTGCCCAAAACCAGCTAGGGACCGGTCTCGGGAAGCGCATCTGTTGGGGGGAAGGAACGGCCTGCTTCCCCGTCAAACAAGCAGTCCACGGGGATGGGGCAGAGAGTCAGGCCAGGGAAGCCGGGCGAAACTCCGCCCGGACTGATAAAAGCGTACTCAGAACCAGCCGCGCGGATTGCGCATGGGTGCTTCATCGACGAGGGCAATGACGGGGCGAATCACGCGGATGAGCCACCAGACAAAGAGCAGGCCGAACAGGACATAGCCGACAATGACGAAGCAGAGCACGCCCGAGATTGCCGCGCCGAGAAGACCTAGCCAGAACGTGCGGATGGCATAGATGAAATGGCTCTCATAGATCGTGCCCTGCGCCTCACCACGCTTCATATAGGCCACGATCACACCGGGAATACTGGTGATGCCGCAGAAGAAGGAGGCGATGAACAGGATATGGACGATCCATGCCCAGCGTCGTGAGCGCTCAGCGCGCGGAGAGGTCGGCCAGGCCTGTGTGAAACCGGATTGCATGGGCGATTTCAGTCCTTTTACTGTGCTGTGCTAGAATTCAGGTCGGGTCGCGTCGGGCAGAATATCCCGATGCAGGTTCATGTCGATAAAGAAAAATGATCGGTGCCATGATTTCGATTTCGCGCCCTGTGCTGTTTCTGGGTCTCGCTGCCTCGCTCTCCCTCTCCTGCGCGCAGGCGCAGAGCGTCACGGGAGCCGGTTCCAGCTTTGCAGCCCCGCTCTACGAAAGCTGGGGCACGCTCGCGCGTGACAAGGCCGGAATCAGCGTCAACTACCAAAGTGTCGGCTCAGGGGCCGGGCTCAATCAGGTCGTGGCAGGTACTGTCGATTTCGGAGCCTCTGACAAGCCTGCGTCCAAGGCGCTGCTGGAGGAGCACAAGCTTCTACAGTTTCCGACCGCGCTCGGAGCTATTGTGGTGATCGTCAATGTCCCCGATGTGCCTCCGGGGGTGCTTCATCTCGACGGTCCTACGCTGGCAGCGCTTTATGACGGACGCATCACTGAATGGAACGATCCGCGCATTCAGGCGCAAAATCCGGGGCTCAAACTGCCTGACGCCGATGTGGCCCCCATTCACCGCGCCGACGCGTCAGGGACGAGTTTCGTATTCACCTCCTACCTGTCGCATGTCTCGCCGGAATGGAGAGCGAAAATCGGTGCGGGCACTTCGGTTGCCTGGACAGAGGGGGCAGGCGCACGAGGTAATGACGGGGTGGCGGCCAGCGTGCATGAGACGATCGGCGGCATAGGATATGTCGAATATGCCTATGCCAGCCACAATCATATCCCCATGGCGCAGCTCAGGAGCCATGACGGCGCCTATGTGGCGGCGACCCCGGCCAGTTTTGCAGCCACGGCTGCGCAGGCCGACTGGCAGCACGCACAGGGGCATGTGGTCGATTTGCTCGATAGCGCGGGCGCGAATGCCTGGCCGATCATGAGCGCAACCTATGCCATCGTCCCCAGTCAGACCCGTCCTGAGGTCAAACGTTTTTTCGAACTGGGGCTGAGAGAAGGGAATGAGGAGGCAAAACGTCTCGACTATATTCCGGTCCCGGAGGCGGTGCGCGAGGATTGCCTGGCTGGATGGGCCCATTAGGATAAAACGAGTTGAGGGGGGCGTCACGCCTGCGCCTCTTTGAGGGCGCGTAGCGTCGATAATTGCGAATAGTTCCCGACCGCTCCGGTAGCAAAGTCTTGATAGGGTGTGGCATTTTCAACCGCGTCGGGCTGTCTATTCTGGCTTTTCCTCCCGAGGCCGGTACGCCAATTCTGGTTTTGGGCAAAACAAAGACCGCGCGGGATAGAGCCTATGCCTTTGCCTTCATTCCTTTTCGTCTGCACAGGCAATATCTGCCGTTCTCCCCTGGCAGAAGCCGCCATGCGGGCTGAGGCGGCCAAGCGCGGCCTGACGCTCGATATCGATTCCGCCGCGACTGGTGTCTGGCATGTGGGCGAGGCACCGGATCTGAGGGCGCGCCGCGTGGCCAAACGTCATGGTCTGGACATTGACTCCTACGTGGCCCGTCAGGTGCAGGAAGATGATTTCAGCCGCTTTGACCATATCATCGCCCTCGATTCCGGCCATATGAGAGCCTTGCGCCGCCTCGCACCCAAGGCGGAACAGGAGCGCATACGTCTCCTGCTCGATTATGTGCCTGAGCGCGTGGGTGAGGAGATCTCCGATCCCTTCTACGGCAAGGATATTGATTTCGAGACGGCGTGGCAGGAGATCGCGCTGGGCTGCGCGCATCTGGCCAGCTTCACGCTCGATTCCTGAGCATGACGCGGCTTGAGACGGCCGCGAGGCTGATCGGCGAAGCGGGGTCTTTCGAAGCCTCCCCCTTGGGTGGGGGAGATTTGTCCGAGATATGGCAGCTCCGTTTTGATGATGAGCGCTCGGTTGTGGTCAAGCTGGGTGCGCACTCGCCGGTTGAGGCGGGCATGCTTGAGGCTCTTCGGCAATCAGGCGCGCGAACACCGCAGGTGCTGGCGGTGCAGGCAGATCTGCTCGTTCTGGAATATGTGACGCCCCGCAGGCTCGACGAGGAGGGCTGGCGGGTGCTCGGGCGAAGCCTGGCGCGTCTGCATCAGGCCCCACAGCCGCCCCGTTATGGCTGGGATCAGGATTACGCTTTCGGTCCGATGGCGCTGCGCAACGGCTGGACCGCCGATTGGCGCCTGTTCTGGGCAGAGCATCGCCTGCGTTCATGTCTGGATTTCCTGCCAAGGGAACTGGCTGCGCGTGTGAACCATCTTGCGGGTACGCTCGACCGTTTCCTGCCCCAGACACCCCGTCCCGCCCTGCTGCATGGTGACCTTTGGGGGGGGAACGTCCTCATTTCTTCTGCATCCTCTGGACAGGAGGAGGCCGTCCTGATCGATCCGGCCTGTGTCATCGGAGATGCGAGTGCCGATTTCGCCATGCTGACCCTGTTTTCGGCGCCTCCTGCGGGGTTCTGGCAGAGTTACGGCCCCCTCCCTGAGGGATATGAGCGCGCCATTGGCGTGTATCGCCTGTTCCCGGCGTTGGTGCATTACCGGCTCTTCGGAACGTCTTATCTCGGTATGGTCACAGCCCTTCTGGATGCGCTTGAACTCTAGGCAAGGCCCGCGATCAGGCCCGCCTCGGCACCGCGCCTTCATCGGCTGCGGTGCTGGACGTGTCAAAAGAGCGCCGCATTCACCCTGGCATGAGAAGGGTAGGTACATCCGGCGCCCAGCCGATGGCGCGTGCGGCCAGCAGGGCGGCGCTTGCGGCGGTCAACTCCGGCTCGCGCACGACATCGAACGCCCGAGAAGAAAAGCGTCGCTTGATGGCGATCCAGCCTGGCGCACGGGACCAGCCTCCCGAAACATACAAGGATGACGGCGTATCCCGCAAAGCCGCGAGACGCTCCACCGCCTGATTGCCGATGCGTGCCAGGGCGCCCGTGACCGCCGAGGCGCGCGAAAGCGGGGAGTTTGGGAGAGAGGGCGCATAGGCGGGCGCGTATCCGCCATGACCTCCTGGCGTGAAATAGGTCTCATCGAGACAGGAATCGGGCGTGAGGGCGCCCGAGAAAAGTGCCTTGATCGCGTTGCCTGTGGCTTCATCCTCAGAAGCCCAGGCGAGGTTGCGCGCCAGTTCCTCGACACGCATGACCGTTGCTCCCTGGGACAGAATGCCCGGTGCAAGATCGAAGGCGCTGATTTCAGTCGCTGGATATTCTGGCATCTGCATGGCCACGACCTCTGCCGTGCCCATCGAATCCAGAATGGCGTTAGCGTTGATCTGGGTGATTCCCCAGCCTCCGACGGGGTGATCATGTCCCCCTGCCACCACCACCGCCTCTGCCGCAAAGGGGGAAGAGACGCCGGGTGCCGGGTGCCGGACGGGACCGACGACACTCCCCGTGGGCAGGACGGGGGGGAGCCATGCCACATTGCCCAAGGTCAAAGCCACACGGTCATCCGCCCAGCGGCGTGTTCTGGGCAGAAAGGCAGCGCTCCGGGCGGCGATCGTATCGCTGATGAATGGCCTGCCGCTCCAGTAACATGCGGCGTAATCCGTGACGGACAGCCAGTGCCTTGCCCGTTCATGGCCGGGTTGCTGCCGGGCCCAGTACCAGCCCGTCAGGGTGCGAAACGGATCGGCGACGATGCCTGCCGCGTCACAGGGGGGGAGGCGCGACGCGAAGCGCTTGAATAATGCGTGACGCTGGGTATCGAACCAGGGCAAAGCCGGGGTGAGCGGGGCAAGCGACGGATCAACCAGCATGCCATCCTCACCGATACCTGCCGAGGCGATGGCGGCGATGCGATAATCAGTCCCGCAAATCTGCCCGAGCAGGGATGTTGCCTCCGTCACGAGAATGCGCGCATCGATCATTCTGTCGGCCGTGCGCCGGGGCGTTGGCAGGCAGGCCCGCCCGATGATTCTTCCCTCTCGCGTGATGGCCAGGGCCTTGAGATTGGTGCTGCCGATATCGAGACCGGCAGCCACATGTTCGATTCCCATGACGATCTCTCCGCCCCTTTCGGGCCGATCATGCGGTTGAGCTGTAATCAGTCGTTGAAGGTGACCGACTGCGCGAGCGTGTTCAACTGGTCCAGGAGCCGGGTCGCGGTCTTTTGGTCACGCTGCCAGATATTGCGCCCAACGATAACGCCACGTGCCCCGGCGCGAATGGTCTGGCCTACGGCGTCCAGTGTGTCTTCGGGGGTGCCGGCCAGCGGACCGCCTGCGATCACGAGCGGAACCTGCAATTCCTCGACAAGGCGCTTGGTGCGGGCCTCTCCAGGGAAAGCGATCTTGACCACGTGTGCGCCCAGATCATAGGCGATGCGAGCGATCTTCTCTTCCTCGATGATCACTTCCTCGGTGCGGGGCGCGCCAATCAGGACGGGCTCGAGCACGAGAGGAATATCCCAGCGATCGCAGGCGGAAATGACCTTCCCGGCCCGATGGCAAAGCGCGACGCGCTCCTTGTTCGACATGTTCCACGGGAAGAGCATCTTGACCGCGTCTACCCCCAGGCGCACGGCGTCTTCGACGGAGGTGATCAGGTCATGCGCTCCGCCGCCATCGAGCTGGCGGTAATCGTAATAGGTGTCGATGGTGAGCACGCGGGTCAGCTCGGGATGCGCGGCGAAGAATGCCTCTGTCTGTCGTACCTGGCCCGGCGTCAGCATGAAGCCCGTGACACCCAGCCCGGCCCATCGTGCAAAAGGCGATGAGGGGGTTTCGAGCCCTTCGATCCTGTCAAAGATCAGGCCATGATCGACAGGCATGATGATGGCGGCGCGGTGGCTCGGAAGAGTGCGGCGCAAACGATAGGTCATGGACATGAAACGGGTTCCTGGACTGGACGATACGGGTTCATTCGGGCCGCCTCTACAGAAGCCCGATGAATTGTACGGTCTGTACGTACAGGTCGAAAGAAGCGCGTCTTTCCCGTGATGGTCAACCGGCAAAATCGGCTCGCACCGGTGTTCGAGTACACCGGTGCGGGCAGAGGTCTTTGAAAATGCAGCAGTTTGGGCACTTTTCACAAAGTGCTGATCATCCGTACTGTCCGTACAGGATGGTCTGCATCGAGAACGCTGTTATGTAGGCGTCAAGGTAGGAGCTGCGATTGCGCTTCAGCGCGCGTATCCCGATCGTCCGTGGCATTCTTCGAGCACGGGCATTGGGATATCACGCTGTCTGCCGGATAGGTTCACTCAGGATAAACGCCATGCGTGCTTTGGTATTTGACGGCAGAACGAGCGGTTACGAGGGCGGAATGCGCCTCGAAAATCGGGAGAGCCCCGTTGCGGGGCCGGGCGAGGTGCTGATCGCGCCGGAACTGGTCGGGATCTGCGGAACAGACCTCCATCTTCTCGATGGGGAATATCCTCTTGGGCGTTTCCCCCGCATCGCAGGTCATGAATTCTCCGGGCGTGTTCTGGCCATTGGCCCCGGTGTGACGCGCTTCGCAATTGGGGCACGGGTTTGCGTGGATCCGAATATTGCGTGTGGCACGTGCTCCATGTGTCGCGAGGGCGCTTTCAATCTCTGCTCCAATCTCGTGCCTGTTGGGGTCACGATCGATGGCGGGTTTGCCGAGGCTGTGGCGGTGCCTGAAAAAATCGTCCACTTGCTTCCCCAATCGCTCGATGCTCAGGCGGCGGCGTTGATCGAGCCCCTTGCCTGCGTGCTCCATGCTTTTGAGCGGGCTCCCACCCTGCAAGACGCCTCCGTCCTGGTTTATGGGGCGGGAAGTATCGGCCTCCTTGCGATCGCCCTGGCCCGCCATCAGGGAGCGGCGCGCATCGAGGTGATCGAGCCCAGCGCCACACGCCGTGCGGCGGCACTCGAGTTGGGCGCTGAAGTCGCTTTTGCTCCTGGCGAGCGGGAGAACCGGCGCGACGTGCGTTTTGTTATCGAAGCGAGCGGCCATCCTGCTGCGGTGGCCGATGCGCTTGACCGCCTCGCCCCCCGGGGTGTGCTGATACAGATGGGTGTTTGCGCTCCCGAGGCGCAGATTGTTCTCACGCCTTTCGACCTGTTCGATCGTGAACTCAGTCTCATCGGCTCTCAATCGCTTTCAGGAGCCTATGGTCGGGCGATCGAGGTCATGACGATGCTTGCGCCTGCGTTGCAGGGGCTTGTCAGTCATGTATTCGCCCTTGACGAGGCGCGAGAGGCTTTTGCCACGGCCCGTTCCGAAATGGCCCGCAAGGTCCTGATACGCTGCAATCCCTCTCCCTGAGGAGCAGATGAAAAGGGAGGGCCCGAGAATCGCGCCTGACCTGCATTGAGGATTTTCCGTGCTAACATGCGGGGTCGAGACGCTGACGAGAGAGACCGGAACTCCCCGCATGACCACATCCCTGCCGGACGGCACGATCGATCGCCTGTCGACGACGCCTTACTATGCCCAACTCTCCTCCTATCTCGAGACGCTCATCGCTTCCGGCCAATACGCGACAGGCGCGCGCCTTCCGAGCGAGCATGAGCTGTGCACGCGGTTCGAACTGTCCCGGGCGACGGTGAGGCAGGCGCTTCAGACACTCGAGACGCGCGGTCTGATTCAGCGTATCTCCGGGCGCGGCGCTTTCGTATGCGCAATCGAGGCGCCGCAGGGCTGGATGATCCAGGGGGATAAGGGGTTTCTTGAAACCGTCTTGAGTCATGGCCGCCACGATGTCAGCACGGCGGTATTGAAGGCAGGAGAGACGATCCTGCCCGAATGCGCCTGCACTGCGCTCGAGCTCGCCCAGGAAAGCGCAGGATACGAACTTGTGCGCCTTCGCGCGCTGCGCGATGTGCCCGCGCTCTACAGCATCAATTACAGCCCTCCTGCGCTTATTCCGGTGCTTGCTTCAGGTCGGGAGGTTCTCGAGGGACGCTCTTCGCTGAGCAGCCTGCTGGCGCGGTCGGGCTATCCACTCCAAGGGGCCCATCGGTCGATCATGGCGGTCGCTGCACCGCGTGAGATTGCACACGCGCTCGATATACGTCGTGCGGCACCGCTTTTGCGCGTGCGCTCAGTCTCCTGGCGGCCTGATGGTACGCGCTTCGACATGTACGAGGCCTGGGTCAGGAGCGATCTGATCCCGCTCGAAGTCGATGTGAATGCGCTCTGATCCCTGCCCGGGAGGCGGCGTTCGGGCAGGCAGGGGAGTGGCGCAAACCAAGAAGTGAAAAGGGCGTCCCCAGGCGCCGGAAAGGGAAGCAGGCTTTGCATCCCCCCTTTCTGACGTTTCAGAGCGCTTTCGCCATCGCCTCGAATAAGACTGCAATCGCCTCGGCGCCTGGATCGGGGATATCGGCGAGTTGTTCGGCCGGGATATAGGAGGCGCGCCCAGCCCGCGCCGTCATTTGCCGTGTGGCATCGGCACCGGCCCGTGCGGCTTCAGCAGCATCGCCAAGCGATTTGCCGGCTTCCAGCGCCGAAATGGCGGGCAGCAGCGCGTCGAGCATCGTGCGATCGCCCGGTTTGGCTCCGCCATAGGCCTGCATCTGCGCCGCCCCCTTCTGTAACCCACTGCGCCAGTCGGTTTCTCGCCCCGCTGTGGTGGCGAGAATCGAGAGCAGTACACCACTCGAGCCACCGCTATGCCGCGCCAGCAACCGGCCCAGCGTTGCGAGAACCTTCTGCGGCGCAGCAAGGGGGAGGGAATTGAGAGATTTGAGGATTTGTCTGCCGGATTCGGCGAAGGTCGAGCCGGCATCGCCATCCCCGCATTTTGCATCGAGCGCGTTCAGGGCGGATTCGTGGCTCAGCAGGGCTTCGGCACCCGTCGTGATCAGCTTGCGTAGCAGCGGGGCATCAGAGGGCGCGTCGATAAAGGTTTCAGGCAGTTCAGGCGAGGGCAGGGTGGCGACGGGTGCATAACGCGCCATACCCGGCCAGGCCCTTGGACCGACCTCAACTGCCAGCGCGTCCACAAACGCCGTTTCAGCGGGCAGGGCGGTGAGGGAGAAGCCATTCATGTCCAGCGCCGTCATGAGCGGAGCCGGGCCGATGATCCAGGCGGTACGTTCAGCCAGAGCGGTACGGGAGAAACCGTCCAGCAACGCGAGGGCCTCGATAGGGGGGACGCTACCGAGCATGTTGAGCAGGATGATGAATTTGCCTTCTTTCGGCAGGCTGGCCTCGAGTTTGTCGGCGGTACGGGCCATCAGCCTGTCGAGGCTGTCCATGGGAATGCGCTCGACGCCGGGTTCCCCATGAATGCCAAGGCCCAGCTCGGCCTCGTTCTCGCCCAGTCTCGGGGGCTGGTCCGGGGTGAACACGTTGCAATCGCTCAGAGCCAGTCCGATGGAACTGAGCCCGCTTGCGACCTTGCGGGCGAGCGCGGCGACCGCGTCAAGCGACTGTCCGGATTCCGCGGCGGCACCGGCGATCTTGTGGACGAGCACCGTTCCGGCAATGCCACGCGCCCTGTCCGTGCGCCCCAGAGCGATGTCATCGCCCACGATCACCAGCTCGACCTTGAGCCCGAGGGCCTTTGCCTGCTCGGCTGCGATCCCGAAATTGAGGCGATCGCCCGTATAGTTCTTCACGATGAGCAGGCAGCCCGCATCGCCCGTGACGGCGCGTATGGCAGCCAGAATGGCATCCACGCCGGGCGAGGCGAAAACCTGACCACATATGGCTCCGGTGAGCATGGCCCGGCCGACGAATCCGGCATGGGCCGGCTCGTGGCCCGATCCGCCGCCCGAGAGCACGGCAACGCGATCCTTGTTCCAATGCCGGCGCAGAATGACGTGGATATCCTCTGCGCCATCGAGCCGGCAGAGATCGGCGCCGCTGGAGGAGCGAAGCAGGCCCTCCAGCCCCTCCGTCACAATCGTTTCGCGCTTGTTGAAGAACCGCTTCATTCTCTTCTCCACCACGGTATCAGAGGCTTCCTGGCCTCGAAGATCGTTCAGGTGGAGGAGCGTAAGAGGGGATTGGGATCAGGAATATGACATATCGATGTGATGAAAGACACATTGATGTGACATCTGACTACCAGACCGTGTGAAGCCGCCTTGATGCGGCCAAGCGGGGCTGCCTGTGGTGTTGGGCGACTTGACATCATTCCCCGGGTGCTCTGGATTTCAGCCTGGCGACCTCTGCCGCCCCGATCATGTAAACGATTGGCAGAGGCCGAGGAATTCGTTACGATTATACAAGAAATTTCGTCAACTGGGTCAGGATTACAGAGTTTTGGACATTCCATCCAAGTCGCATCATCATCCGCCTCCGCAAGTGGATGAGGGCTACCACAAGGATCTGGGCCGCCGTCAGGTCCAGATGATCGCCATCGGTGGCGCGATCGGCACGGGACTTTTTCTCGGAGCCGGAACACGTTTGCAACAGGCGGGTCCGTCTCTTGCCATCGATTACCTGGTCTGCGGCATCTTCTGCTTCCTGATCCTGCGCGCGCTGGGCGAGCTGGTCATGTATCGTCCGAGTGCCGGCAGCTTCGTGTCCTATGCACGTGAGTTTCTGGGCGAAAAGGCGGCCTATGCCGCCGGGTGGCTGTCCTTCCTGAACTGGGCCATGACAGGCATCGTCGATATCACCGCTGTTGCGCTGTACATGCATTTCTGGGGCACCTTCGATCACGTTCCGCAATGGGTGTTCGCTCTTGTGGCCCTCGGGATCGTGGGCACCATGAACATGATCGGGGTGCGCTATTTCGGCGAACTCGAATTCTGGTTCTCGCTGATCAAGGTCGTGGCCCTTGCCCTGTTCCTCATCTTCGGATGCGTGGTTCTGGGTCTGAAGATGCCGGTAGCCGGGCAGGTGCCTGGCTTCCATCTGATTTCCGAAAACGGGGGTATCTTTCCCCACGGGATCATGCCGGCGCTGTTCCTGATGCAGGGTGTCGTCTTCGCTTATTCAGCGATCGAGTTGGTCGGCACTGCGGCTGGCGAGTGCGCCAATCCGCGCGAGATCATTCCCCGGGCGATCAACAGCGTGATCTACCGTATCGGCCTGTTTTATGTGGGCTCGGTCATCCTGCTGGTCTGCCTGTTGCCCTGGAACGCGTATCACAAGGGGGTCAGCCCTTTCGTCACCTTCTTTCAGGCTCTCGGCGTCCCTCACGTGGATACGGTGATGAATATCGTCGTGCTTACCGCCGCTCTGTCGAGCCTCAATTCGGGCCTGTATTCGACCGGACGCATTCTTCGCGCACTTGCCTTGGGTGGTTCAGCCCCACGCGCTCTGGCCAAGATGAACCGACAGTCGGTGCCCTATGTCGGCATTCTGACCACTGTTGCGGTCTATCTGATCGGCGTGGGACTGAACTACCTTATTCCGGCACGTGTGTTCGAGATCGTGCTCAACGTGGCGGCGCTGGGGATCATCAGTACCTGGAGCTTCATCCTGATCTGCCAGATACGCCTGCGCAAGCTGGTCAATACGGGTGAGGTCGAGAGCGCCGGGTTCCGTATGCCCGGCGCACCCTATACGGCCTGGCTGACCCTCGGCTTTTTGGGCTTTGTGGTGGTCATGATGGGGCTGGATTACCCGGAAGGGACCTACACGGTCATGGCCATACCGCTCATTGCGGCGGTGCTCGCCGGTGGGTGGGGTCTGATTGCCCTGGCTCGGCGTCAAGCCTGAAGCAAGGGGCCGACGCCCCTCTTGCTGAAGGGGCGATTTGAGTTCGAGAATGCGCTTGAGGGAAGTTTTCCCCTCGGGATATGCCCGCGGTGTCGTTGTAGGGACACCGCGACACGACTGGCTTCTTTCTAGGAGCCTCGGCGGTACCGCTCTGAGCGAGCCGCCGATCTTTCATCCCGTAGCTGTAACGCATGATCGCTCTGGGCGCGGGCTGCCCGCCGCGACATTCGTGCCGTGTGACGAGCCGCTTTCCGGCATGAGCGTCCCGGGTTTCAGGCCTCTGCAGCCGGGGCGGGATTTCCTGGGTTCTGGCCTTCCCACTTCGCGACGACGGCCGTCGCAAGAGAATTCCCGACGACATTGGTCGCGGAGCGCCCCATATCGAGGAATGTATCGATCCCGAGAATCAGCAGGACGCCCTCTTCCGGGAGCTTGAACTGGCTGAGTGTTGCCGCAATCACGACCAGGGACGCGCGTGGAATGCCGGCCACTCCCTTGCTCGTCAGCATCAGCGTCAGGAGCATGACGATCTGCGTGCTCCAGGGCAGGCTGATATCATAGGCCTGGGCGATGAAGATGCTCGCGAAGGTGCAATACATCATCGTGCCGTCGAGATTGAAGGAATAGCCCAGGGGCAGAACGAAGGACGAAATCCGTCGCGAGATGGGGAAACGCGAGAGCTGATCGAGCATCAGCGGATAGGCGGCTTCTGAACTCGCGGTGGAGAAGGCGAGCAGGAAGGGTTCGCGCATGAGCCCGATCAGGCGTCGGGCCGGGCGCCCCAGTATCAGGAAGGCGGCAGCAATCAGGGCGCACCAGAGCAGCGCCATGGCGATGTAGAACTCACCCATGAACTTGCCGTAATTGATGAGCACGCCGAGCCCGTTGGTCGTGATGGTGGCGGCCATGGCGCAGAACACGGCGACCGGTGCCAGCATCATGACATAGCCCGTGACCTTCAGGATGATCTGGGAGAGGCTTTCGGTCCATTCCATGATGACCCGTGACTTCTCGGGCATCGAGGCGCAGGCCACGCCGAAAAAGACCGAAAACACGACGATCTGGAGGATCTCGTTATCGGTCATGGCCCGGAAGACGGAATCTGGCACGATATGCTTGACGAAGCTGTCGAGCGACATGCCATCGGTTGCCAGCGGCGAGGTCGCGACACCGTGGAGGCGATGCATGCCGACCCCTGGGCCGAAGAGATTGACCAGAATCATGCCCAGCGTGAGCGAAAAGAGCGAAGCGCCAACGAACCAGATCATCGCCTTGGCACCCACGCGCCCGACCGTTGCAGCGTCGGACATATGGCCGATGCCCACGACGAGAGTCGAGAACACGAGCGGGGCGATGATCATCTTGATAAGGCGCAGGAAGACCGTGGAGCCGATCGACATATAATGGGCGAAATGCTGCTGTTGCACAGTATCCGCGATCAACGCATGGGCGGAGCCCCCCACGAATATGCCGAGCAGCATCGCGATGACGATGATGGTGGTCATGCTCAGACGCTTCATCCTGTGGCCTCCCTGCGTGTCAGATGGGGCTGGTCTAGGCCAGAATCGGTCCGGACACCAAATGACCAGTCATGGGCGGGCGATATCGGTCACGCCGGGGAACTCTGCTCAGGCAAACCCTGACGCGTTCCAGGAAGCGTGGTCGCGCCTCTCTTGCTGGGGCGGTGTGGGTGACGGGGAAAACGGACGCAAGTGACGTCGCTAAGCGCCGTTGAGAGGCAAGACGACGCCTTGCCAGTGCGGCCTCCTCCCTCATTCCTGCGTTGTGGGAACGGGTAATCTCGGTCATATGCTTGATCAGGCAAGGCCGCTTGGGTCGGCTCAAACGGAGGGACGGCTGCGGTGATACAGAATACGCTGGCAGTGATCGTGGGACTGATCATGGGTCTCTTCACCCTCATCGTCTCCGTGATCGCGTTTATCGAGGAGACTGCGCGCAGGGTGCTGGCCTCACTCGGGGTGCCGCATCAGATACAGACCGCGCTGCTCGCGCTTTTACTTCTCTTGCTCGTTATTACGGCGTTTCGTCTGTTCGGTAAGCTTTTCGGTATTCTGATCGCGCTTGTTCTGCTCGCGCTTTTGCTTCACGCGATTTTCGTGCCCGAAATCCAGACTGTCGCGCTCTGAAAACTATTCGTCCCCTGTCGGGGAGTATAAACATTGGTAATGATGGTGTCCGCGGCGGGATTCGAACCCACGGCCCCAGGATTCATACCACTTCGACTTTCGCCGCCGATGCTGCGCGACCGGGGTCATCGCAGATCGTTCGTGGTCTGGACTGTCTCTTCACCATGGCCCGGCAGAACCGGACGACAGGCGCTGCCCGTACAGTCTCTACACCTCCACCGCCCTGACAGGGCGGTGTTTGGCTCGGGATTGGCACGGCGCAAGGCCAGAGCTTTCCCCGAATTTGAGCAGATCCACCATAACGTTTCCGTGTATGGCGCCCAATTTTAGGAATCCTGTGCTCTATCCTGCTGAGCTACGCGGACAACCATAAGCATTCTACGGGCAGCGGGTCGGCCAGGCAAGCGCCGAGCCTTCAACTTTTTCTGTTCCCGGTGATCGGTTGCAATACTTCAAACACATCTTATTATAACTTTGTTTAGTAAGTCTCAAAGCCGATAGGCAGAGGGCAGAAACTTTTGCCCCGCATTTTGGGAAGGATGATTTACTGTGTTTCTTCCCCAAAAGGTTGTAGCCGATACCCACGCTCCTGTTATCGCAGGTTTCACGATCAACAACGTGCGATACCTAATCAGAGAAAACGTTTCGTAAAAATAAGCGACAGGGAATGTGATATAAGGTGCTGAGAAGAGAAAGCGTAAAGTAATGTTCGATCTTGCCCTCCGAGGTGTTGCAAAAACCGACTCTACCCTGCTGCGTCTGCGCCTTATCGGGCGCATGGAAGCGACGACGCTGACAGGTGAAAGCGTTCTTCCCGTTGGCGGGAAGACGAAGGGTCTGCTTGCCATTTTGGCACTCTCCGATCGCAAGCCTGTAGCGCGTTCCCATCTGGCAGAACTATTGTGGAGCCGGCGCCCGGATGATCTCGCGAGAGCCTCGCTGCGTCAGGAGATTCATCGTCTTCTCGATGCGCTGAGCCCGCTCGGTGTGGATGTGATCGACGTGCAGCGTCATACGCTCGCGCTCAAGCCTGCCCTGACCTCGGTCGATGTGGAACGTATCCTCAATGGTGGCAAGTCTATCCTGCGCGAGCTCCCTCCTCCGAGTGAAGTCCTGCTTGGCGAACTCAATGGGATCGATCCAGCATTCAATGAGTGGATCGAGGGGCAGAGAACGCGCCTGAACCGGCATATCTACCAGCTTTTCGAGAGCGCGCTGCGGACACAGGTCGATCCGGATGCCATTCTCGAGACGGCTGATCATCTCCTGCTGCGTGACGGATTGAATGAGGCAGCGTGGCGCGCCCGTATCCAGGCCTGGGTGACCAAGGGTGAGTATGCTCAGGCTGCGGCGCTTGGCGATCAGGTTGTGCAGCTGTTTCAGGATCAGCTTGGCACCGTTCCCGGCCCTGCGACCATGGGGCTGGTGCGGGGTCTGCAGGAACGCATCGCCTTCGATGCCTATGCCAAGACTCACCATGGCGGCGTCTCCGAAGCCGATCCCGCTCTGGTGCATGCGGATATCCATGTCGAAAGCTCGGGTCTTTTCGGCGGCAATGGCAGTGAGGCCGGGTTCCTCTCACCTGCGCCCATGCCGCGCACGCTTGGCTCCATCGCTGTATCGCCACTCAAGGCTACGGGGGGTGATCATGCAGAGGGGCTCGCCGCAGAGCTGACGGAGCGCCTCGAGGTCAAGCTCGTCGGGCTGCAAACCTTCACGGTCGTGCCTTTTCCAGCCACGCCCCAAGGCGAAACCGGCCCGCTTCTGGGCAATACCCATAATCCCGGGACCGACTATGTCATCTCTGGGCTGGTACGGTCCAATTGCGAGCATGACGAGCTTTCCGAAGGTTATGTGATCATACGTCTGCTGAGCCTGCGTCAGGAGGGAAGCGTCGTCTGGGCTGACCGTTTCGAATTGCCGCGTGACACGCGTGCGCAGCGCGCCCTGCTTTTCTATGTCATGAAGTCGCTTCAGTGGTCGCTCTTCATGTCCGAGGGACAGCGCATGATGTCGCGTCCCATCGCGGAGCTTTCGGCGTTCCAGATGGCCATTCGGGCCTTGACGCTGTTGCTGCGCTGCGACGTCACGCTCGGGTCGGAACTCGAAGATCTGGTCGAGCGTGCCTATCAGCTCGATCAGGAATCGGTTTTTGTCCTGTATGTCCGCTCGTTGATCCGTTTTTTCCTGTATCTCGATGACTGGTCGGGCAATGCGCAGGAAGACATGGAGGATATAGCGGCGTCTGCCGGCTACGTGGCGGTACAGTTGCGCGCCAACCCGCTGGGTGTCTGGTTGTCGATGCTGACGCGTACCTTCACCCCAGGACAGTTGGACGAGGCAAGAGCCCTCACGGCGGAATATACCGGTGCCGGAGGTGTTTTCCCGGCTATCGCGATTTCGCCGTCTATCCACGCGCTCAAGGCCATCCAGGCCCTGCTGTCGGACAACAAGGCTGTCGCGCTGGACGAAATTCAGCAATTCCGGGCATTGCGCGCTTCGCAGCCTCTGGCCGTTCTCTCGGAGCCCTTCAGCATTTTCGTGCTCAAGGCGTCGGGGAACTCCGAAGAGGCGCGCCAGGCTGGTGCCGCTTTCGTCAGCCTCTATCCACGCAGTGCCGCCGGGGTGCTCTATTACCTCGTCGCCCTGGCGGGGCAGGGCGTGAGCGAGGAGGCCGAGCGCGTCAAGCGTCATCTGCTGCGTCTCGTGCCGGATGTGACGATCTCTGGCATCATGGCGCGCCATGCCTTCCTGCCCGACACCATGCAGGCCTGGTTGCGCGAACTGCTTGAGCGGGTCAGTCTCCCCAACGGATAAATCATTGCCCCGCTTGGCGTGATCGGGCGGGCGCGATATGAACTGTTGTTGAAGCCGGGCGCGGGTACCGCGATCGGGGATTTCGACACGCGGCCAGTGCCAGTCTAATAGGGACAACATGACACCTCGTTTGCAGCCGATCGCCCCTCTCAACGCGCCCGTAAAGGCGACGTCACTCAAGGGACGGTTTCTTCCCGTTCTGCCGCTCTGCGCGCTGATGGCGCTGAGCGCTTGTGGCGGTGGGCGCGATCCAGACAGCCTGACCCAGCCCCGCAACCATCTGCTCGGCGTTGATCGCGGCGCCACCGGTGGCGACGACCAGCTTCAGGGCGGGGTCAACGCCTATCTGTGGCGCGGTGCGATCGATACGCTCAGCTTCATGCCTTTTGCCTCGGCCGATGCAAGCGGTGGTGTGATTCTGACTGACTGGTATCAGCCACCCGCCAGCACGAATGAGCGTTTCAAGATCGCGGCCTACATCCTTGATCGTCGCCTGCGTTCGGACGCGCTGCGCGTTTCGGTATTCCGTCAGGAAAAGCAGGGGGGTGAATGGGTGGATACCCCGGTTGCCAATAACACGACCTCGGATATCACGACGCGCATCCTAGCCCGCGCACGCCAGCTTCGTGCCGATAACGGCAATCGGGACTGATTTTCCCGCACTGAAGACCACGTGACGCGAACAGACGACAGAAGATCATGACGGAACAAGAAACACTCGGCTACGATTTCGCCAAGGCTGAGCCCGAATGGCAGGCAAAATGGGACGCTGTGCGCGCTTTTGCCGCAGACGACCATCCTGCCGCCGAAAAGCCGAAATATTACGTGCTCGAGATGTTTCCGTATCCGTCGGGTCAGCTCCATATGGGCCATGTGCGCAATTATGCGCTTGGTGATGTTGTGGCGCGGTACAAGCGCGCGCGCGGTTTCTCGGTTCTGCATCCCATGGGCTGGGATGCGTTTGGTCTCCCTGCTGAAAACGCGGCGCGTGAGCGCGGGGTGCATCCGGGGCAGTGGACACTCGACAACATCGCTGCCATGCGCGGCACCTTGCAGCGTCTGGGCTTCTCGCTCGATTGGGAGCGCGAAATCGCGACCTGTCTGCCGGAATATTACGGCCATCAGCAGAAGCTGTTCCTCGATATGTGGCGCAAGGGTCTCGTCGAGCGACGCGAATCCTCGGTCAACTGGGATCCGGTGGACAACACCGTTCTGGCGAATGAGCAGGTGGTCGATGGCCGTGGCTGGCGCTCCGGCGCGCTGATCGAAAAGAAGCGCCTGTCCCAGTGGTTCCTCAAGATCACCGATTTTGCGGCGCCCCTGCTCGGGGGGCTGGACAAGCTTGATCGCTGGCCGGCGCGCGTACGCGTGATGCAGGAGCGCTGGATCGGTCGTTCCGAGGGCGCACGGGTGCGTTTTGCTCTTCATGCGCCGCCGGAAGGATTCGATGTCGATCTGGATTCGGTCGAGGTCTTCACAACGCGTCCCGATACGCTGTTCGGTATGAGCTTCGTGGCGATTGCGGCCGATCACCCCCTTGCTGCCAAGGTCGGGCAGGGGAACGAGGCGGTACGCCGTTTCATCGAGGAATGCCAGCGTCTCGGCACGTCCGAGGAAGCGATCGAGGCCGCTGAAAAGCGCGGGATCGATACGGGATTGCGTGTCAGCAATCCCTTTGCCCCCGACGAAACCGTGCCGGTCTGGATCGCGAATTTCGTGCTGATGGAATACGGTACGGGCGCCGTTTTCGGCTGCCCCTGCGGTGACCAGCGTGACCTGGATTTCGCGCACAAATACGCTCTGCCGGTGCGTCCGGTCATTCTGCCGACCGGCGCGCAGCGGGCGGAATTCACGATTGGCAAGACCGCCGTCACGGGCGACGGCACGCTCATCAATTCCGGCTTCCTTGATGGGCTGGATATCGTAGAAGGCAAGCGCAAGGCGATCGAGCGCCTCGAGGGTATGGGGATCGGCCGGAGCGTCGTGAACTGGCGCCTGCGTGACTGGGGTATCTCCCGTCAGCGTTACTGGGGCTGCCCGATCCCGGTCATTCACTGTGATAGTTGCGGTGCCGTTCCGGTGCCGGATGACCAGCTTCCGCTCAAGCTGCCCGAGGACGTGACATTTGATCGTCCCGGCAACCCGCTCGATCATCACCCGAGCTGGAAGCATGTGGATTGCCCGCAATGCGGCGCCAAGGCACGTCGCGAAACCGATACTTTCGATACGTTTGTCGATAGCTCCTGGTATTTCGCGCGCTTTACCGCGCCTCATGCCGCCACCCCTACCGATCCGATTGCGGCCAATAGCTGGCTGCCTGTCGACCAGTATATCGGCGGTATCGAACACGCGATCCTGCATCTGCTCTACGCGCGGTTCTTCACCCGGGCCATGCATGAAACCGGTCACCTGAATGTGGACGAGCCTTTTGCCGGGCTCTTCACCCAGGGCATGATCACCCATGAAAGCTACCGCGACGAGAACGGCTGGCTTGCGCCGGAAGACGTCATGCGTTCGGGCGAGGGCTATGTGCGCCGCGATAATGGCCAGCCGGTTCAGCAGGGCCGTCTGGAGAAAATGTCCAAATCGAAGCGCAACACGGTTTCCCCCACCGCGATCATCGAGCGTTTCGGGGCAGATACGGCGCGCTGGTTCGTCCTTTCCGACAGCCCGCCGGAACGTGACATGGAATGGACGGAAGCGGGTGTGGCTGCCTCAGCCCGTTTCGGCCAGCGTCTCTACCGTCTGGTTCAGTCCGTTGCCGCACAGGTGCCGTCGGATGTTGCCTTTGCCGAGGGCGGGCGTAGCCTGCGTCAGGCTACGCATCGCACCATTCGCGCCGTGACCGAGGCTCTGGAGGGCTTCACGCCCAACGTGGCCGTGGCGCGTCTTCACGAACTGAGTGCGGCCCTTTCGGAGGCCGAGAAATCGAGCGAGGCAGGAATTGGCGCGGCACGACGCGAAGCCGCCCTCGCCCTTTCCCTGCTCGTGGCGCCCATGATGCCGCATCTGGCGGAAGAGATGGTGGCAATGCTCGATCCAGAGGGCGCGATGGTTGTCGAACGCGCCTGGCCGGAGGCACTGGAAGAATTCCTGACGCGAGACAGCGTGACGCTGGGTGTGCAGATCATGGGCAAGCTGCGCGGCACGATCGAGGTTCCTCCCGACGCGCCCTCAGACATGGTGTTGCCCTTGGCCGAAGCAGAGCCGAACGTCGCGCGCATGCTCGAGGGCAAGCGTATCGTCAAGCGCATCCATGTGCCCAACCGTATCGTCAATTTCGTTGTGGCAGGCTGAATCCATGCGTCGTCTCGTCCTGCTCGTCTGCCTGACCCTGAGCGGTTGCGGGTTTCAACCGCTCTACGGAAGCAGGAGCGAGGAGGGCGCGCGCGTCAATCGCGAGATGCAGCGTATCTATGTGGCAAACATGTCCGAGCGGACGGGGCAGCAATTGCGCCTGGCGCTACAGGAGCAGTTGGGTGCGGGCAGCACCAAGGCCCCTGATGGATATACGCTCAATGTCAGCTTCGGCATCAATGCCTCGGCAATCGACATCCATAGCGACAATACCTCGGGGCGCATTCGTGAAATCGGCAATGCGCATTGGAGGCTCTACACGGTCGAGGCCTCCCCGAAATTCCTGGCAGAGGGCGATGCCACGCTTCTCGATGGCGCGAATGCAACCTTCGAGCAATATCTTGCCTCCACGCTCAATGACGAGACCATCCATGCGCGTCTGGCTGAGGGGTTGGCGGGGATCATACGTCAGCAGATCGCAGTCTGGTTCCGCTCCCAGATCAAGCCTTCGCGCAACAATGCCGATGATGTGCCATCGTATTTCGATCCCAACGCCATGCCGACGCGTAATGGCCAGCCCTACCAGAAGGCCGGACCGGACGGATTCCCCGCTGCCGCAACGGGTCGTACCGACCTCAACAGCACGGATGAATAACGCCGTATGAAGATCGATGCCCGCTCGACCGCGCGCACCCTGGCCGAGATCGGCAAGTGGCGCGGGGTCCTGCTCTATGGCGATGATCTCGGTCTGATACGCGAACGCGCAGCGCACTGCGTGCGCCTCGTGGCAGAGTCTCTGGACGATCCATTCCGTGTTGCCGTGCTGGATCAGGAGCAGCATGGGCGTGTTGAGGAAGAGGTCGGCGCGCTTTCCCTCATCGGCGGTCGACGGGCGGTCTGGGTGCGTGACGCCCAGGATGGGGTGCTGCCAAGGGTGACGGCAGCCCTGGGCATCGATAGCGATACATTGCTGGTGATCGAGGCACCTGGCCTGGCGTCCCGCGCCAAGCTGCGCGCGGCACTCGATTCCAATCCGAAGATCGCCTCGATCGGGTGCTACCCGGAAGAGGGGCGTACCCTCATTGCCTCGCTGACCGAGCTTTTTCGTGAAGCGGGAATCGCCATAGATCGGGACGCATTGTTCTGGCTCTCTTCGGTGCTTGGGGCTGATCGTGCGGCTGTGCGTAGCGAGGTCGATAAACTGGTCCTCTATGCGGGTGAGAGCGGCAAGCTCACCCTTGATGAGTGTCAGGAATGCATCGGGGATTCGGCAAATGCCACGCTCGATGACGCGACATCTGCGGCCCTGGCGGGTGAGCGCGCTATCGCCGATATTGCATTGGAACGTGCTCTGGCCGATGGCCTGTCGCCCATTGCGCTGGCCCGGGCGTGTTTGTCGCTCATGACGCGCTTGATGCGCGTGCTGGACTGGATGGATGAGGGGCGATCCAGGCAGGAGGCAATGAAGATGCTCAAGCCTCCGGTCTTCTTCAAGAAGCAGGAGAGCTTCAGCAAGGCGATCGAGCGCTGGGATCGCGCGGGATTGAGTCGCGCCTGCGAGGCGGTTCAGGGGTTCGAACTGGCCTGCAAACAGACAGGGTCGCCCGATCTGGCGCTCTCGCGGCGCCTTGTCGCACAGCTCTGCCTCGGGCCCCGGTCATTCCAGCGTTGAAATCACGCTGCAACTCTGCCACGCCGTTATAGGTGATTTCGGACGAGCGGGGAGATGACACGATCAGCTGTAACGTGAAGGCGCTGTCGAGCGCCCGTGCAGGCTCTGCATGCAAAGCACATGGCTCGTGAGCGTGCGGAGCCTCTGGGGGATGCTTCTGCGTCGTCGCGATGCGCTTGGCGCGTGCTGCACGCTCGGCCTGATGATCCTGGCGGCGCTCGCTGCACCGCTCTATGCCCGAGCGGTCGGTGTCGACCCTATGGAATCAAACCTCGCGGGAGTGGTCGTGCGTGATGGGGTAAGCCAGGACGTGATGCAGCCTAACGATAACCCGCTGCATCTCGGCCTCTCGCCCATAGGCCCCTCCTGGCGCTGGGGTGCTTATGCCCTGGGGGCGGATTCACAGGGACGCGATATTGCCGCCAGGCTGCTCTATGGTGCGCGTAGCTCCCTGTTGATTGCATTCTCGGCGGCCTGCCTGTCGCTCCTCGCTGCAACGGCCTGTGGGCTCCTTGCGGGATATTGCGGCGGCTGGGTCGATCTCGTGATTTCGCGTCTGCTGGATATTCTCTGGGCGGTACCGGTCTATCTCTTTGCCATCAGTCTGAGCGTGGTCACAATCGGCCATGATCTCGCCCTGGGTCCGTTTCACCTAAGAGCCGACTCTCTGTTACTGCCCATTCTCATCATCGCCCTCATCTACGTGCCTTACGCGGCGCGTCCGATCCGCGCACGGACCAAAAGCCTGTCCAGCGCGGGCTTCGTACTGGCCGCACGCGGGCTGGGGGCATCATCGCTACGTATCGTCCTCCGTGAGATCCTCCCTCTTCTGGCGGAAACCGTGCTGGTACTGGCCCCTCTGATCATGGCGCTCTGCCTGCTTGCGGAATCCGCCTTGTCCTTTCTCAGCCTCGGCGTTCAGGCGCCAGCCGCTTCATGGGGAAGTCTGATCCATGATGGCGAAGGACTGATCTATAGTCGTCCCGTAGTTGCCATCGCGCCAGGACTGGCGATCATCGTCACCGTGTTATGCCTCAATACGCTGGGCGATGCGGCGCAGGCGGAGCTCAGGGCTAAGGGACAGAGATGAGCGGCTTTCTCTCCCGTCTCGGTCAGATGGTGCTCGTCCTGTTCGGTATCTCGGTACTCGTTTTTGCAGTGTTTTTCGCAACGCCGGGATCAGACCCCTCCGCCCGCATCGCAGGGCGCGGGGCGAGCCCAGAAGTGGTGGCGCGCGTGCGTCATGCCTATGGGTTCGATCGCGCTTTGCCCGTGCGTTACCTGACGATGATGGACCATCTCTTCATTTCGCGAAACCTGACCTCCTACGTCAATCACGGCCAGAACGTGGTGAGCGAGGTTTTCGATGCTGCTCCCGTTACGCTGTCGCTCGTGCTATTCGCAGCGCTATTCTGGCTGGCAGGCGCCCTGGTTTTCGGGCTGATCGGCGCTGCCTGGCAAGGCAGCGCGCTGGATCGGCTGATTGGCGGGCTGGCTTTGGTCGGGCTGTCGATGCCGGTTTTCTGGCTGGGTGAGATGGTGAATCTTGTGAGCCAGAGCCGGTTTCATGAAACCTGGCTTTTTCGCTGGGTGCCGCCCCTGGGCTACGTGCCCTTCGCCACCAGCCCTATCGCTTGGGCAAAAGGCCTGATTCTGCCCGCCATGACGCTCTCAGTAGCGTTTATCGGTCTATACAGTCGGGTGTTGCGTACCGATCTGTTGGTTGCCATGCAGGAGGAGTCCTTGCGCACGGCCCGCGCAAAGGGCGTGGGGCCGTGGCGGTTATGGTTTGTCCACGCGCTTCGCCTGTCAGGGTTGAGTGCGCTATCGCTTTTCGGGCTCGATTTTGCGCAGTTGCTCGGGGGCGGGGCCTTACTGACCGAGGTCGTTTTTGCGCTGCCGGGGGTAGGCCATCTGACCTATCAGGGGCTGAGTACGCTCGATCTGCCACTGATCATGGCCACCGTGCTCTATGCGGCCTTTTTCGTAGTCATTGCCAATGCCCTGATCGACGGTTTGTATCGGGTGCTCGACCCTCGTATCGTTCGAAGTCCGCATGACCGGTAAGACCCTCTTGTCCCTGCACGATCTGCGCCTTGATCATCCAAGGGCGGGAATACTGCTCGACGGTGTTTCACTCACCCTGGAACGCGGTCAGATTCTGGGGGTGGTCGGAGAATCCGGCTCGGGCAAGAGTTTGACGGGTCTCAGCGTTCTGGGTCTGCAGCCAACGGGGAAACTGTCTGGCAGGATGATTTTCGACGGGCAGGATCTGACCCGGTTTGGCGAGGCTGAATGGCGTGGGTTCCGGGGCAAGCGAGCCGCCATGATCTTCCAGGACCCCATGACTGCTTTTCTCCCGGTGAGGCGTATCGGTCCACAGATCGAGGAGCAGATCCGGCTGCATATGACGATGTCTCGGCGCGCGGCACGGGCACGCGTCATCGCGCTGCTCGGACGAATGGGAGTCCCCTCTCCGGAACGCATGGCAGAGCGCTATCCGCATGAGTTATCGGGTGGGTTGAGGCAGCGCGCCATGATCGCCATGGCGCTCTCCTGCGATCCCGAATTGCTGATCGCGGATGAGCCGACGACGGCGCTGGACGTGACCGTTCAGGCGCAGATCCTCACCCTCCTGCGTGAGATCGGCGCGCGTGATGCCAGCGTCATGCTGATCACCCATGATATGGGCGTCGTGTCGCAAAGCTGTACCCACGTCGCAGTGCTCTATGCCGGGGTCGTGATCGAGACAGCTCCGGTGCAAAAGCTCCTGGCGACTCCGCTTCACCCCTACACACAGGCGTTGCTGCGCGCGATCCCACCTCTTGAGGGGCCAAGACCGGACCGTCTGCCGGTCATCGAGGGCGTCCCCCCTACGCCGAAGACGCGCCCTTCGGGCTGCGTCTTCGCTCCGCGCTGCGCCGCGGTCGAGTCACGATGCCAGACGAGGCCGGCGTTCAGGGAGCGGGGTGATCACAAGGTCGCCTGTGTGCTGTATCCATGAGACCCTTGCTGGAAGCCCGTGATCTGGTCAGAGCCTACTCCGTCAGCGGGGGCGGAAAATTGCGCGCTGTCGAGGGCGTCTCACTCACGCTCGCGCGGGGCGAGACGCTGGCTCTGGTGGGGGAGTCTGGCTGCGGCAAGTCCACGCTCGGGCGTCTCCTGATGGGGTTTGATCGCCCGGACAGGGGGCAGGTGGTCTTCGGGGGGCAGGACCTCGCGGCGCTTTCTGCGCGTGCCACACGTCAGATACGCAGCCGATTGCAGATGGTATTCCAGGATTCCGGCTCGGCCTTCAATCCGCGCTGGACCATTGGCCAAGCCCTGGCAGAGCCCTTCCGTATCCACAGGCGTCCGTGGTCACGCGAGAGCCTCGAGGCATTGCTGGATCGCGTGGGCCTTTCGGCAGCTTTTCACGACCGTTATCCTGCCGCCCTGTCTGGAGGTCAACGCCAGCGGCTGAACATTGCCCGCGCGATCGCGCTGTCACCAGAGTTGATCATCGCCGATGAGCCGGTTTCAGCGCTCGACGTGTCAGTGCAAGCGCAGATCATCAATCTGCTGCGCGATCTGCAGGCCGACCTCGATCTGGCCTGCCTGTTTATTTCGCACGATCTCGCGGTCGTCCGTCAGATCGCCGATCGCATGGCCGTCATGTATCTTGGTGGGATCGTAGAGGAGGGGGAAACGCTCTCTGTGCTGGCGACCCCATCTCATCCCTATACGCGCGCGCTGGTCGAAGCCGTGCCGCAACCCGGCAAGCCGCTCGGGGTGCCCTTGCAAGGCGATGTCCCAAGCCCGCTCTCCCCGCCATCGGGATGCCGCTTCCACACGCGTTGCCCGGTGGCGCGATCCCGATGCGCGACCGAGAGACCGTTCCTGGCGCCGTATCGGGATGGGCGCCATGTCGCCTGCCATTATCCGCTGACAGGCTAGATCATGCGGGCCCCGCACTCCACGCCAGGTTCTCGAGGCGGGGGGACTTTGTGACCCTTCCGATATCGGTCTCCTTACCTTCGACGGGACATCGGCAGGATTTTCCGAGAGGATTGGATCCGGGTGATATTGACCGGCTTCGCCAGAGCGCCTTCAATGAAGCGTTGCCTCGTCTCGCCTTGACCAGTGAGTTAGATGAGCGAGCCGCCATCGGCTTGATGCGCAAAGGCGTCGAATGCCCCAATTCTCACACCTAACACCCGGGACGCAGACCAGAAGCCATGCCTGATCCTTCCTCCGCTGCGGCAAAGCCGGGTTTTCCGAAAGAGGAATGGGTCCCGGGGCGAGCGTCCCTCGATACTCTGAATTCAGAAGTGCCCGGCAACAGCATACTGGAGGACCCCTCCCGGCTTCACGCGCGGTTGCAGCGCGACCTCTTCAACGTCAGACGTGATCACACGGTGCTCGAGGCACGCTTCGAGGCAGAGGTACAAAGCTCATCCTCGCGGATCCAGTCACTCGATTCTGCCCTTGCGCGTGCGCTGTCAGATCTGGACAGGGTGCACGGATCAGCAGGCTGGCGGGTCCTCGTGCAGGCCCGCCGCCTTACTGCTTTCATACCACCGACCTTGCGTAAGCTGATCAGACGCTCGGCCCGGCTGCTTTGGTGGATCGTGACGCTCAAATTGAGACGTCGCCTGAGCGAACTGCGTCAGGCACGCTCCACGCCACCGGGAATCCCTTGCATCTCCGCCCCGTTGGCGGGTCAGATTGCGGATTATGACCCGCATATTCTGAGCGAGGCCGTGCTGCGATTGGAGCGCTTTGCAGCGTTTGACCCAGCCGCTTATGGCGCCATGCATCGAGACAGCACCAGCACCGGTCTTTCTCCGTCGGCCCATGCATTTTGCTACGGAGCTCAAGAGGGACGGGCCCTGTTTACCCATGAAGCGATTGCCCGCGCGCTCGGCCTGTATTCTACGGCTCGGGAAGGCGAAGCAGCGCAGCCCGGTTTTCGTTCTCCCCTCACGGCAGGAAGCAGGGGGCACACGCTCGGCCTCTATCGTCACAGTGCCGGAGAGGAAGCAGTCACGATATTCGCCAAGAATCTGGCGGTCAAACTGAGGACGGCGGGCGCCGATATCCAGTTGCTGGATGAAACTTCAGATCTGAACGCGCGTCCCGAAGTAACTCTGGTCATCGCACCTCACGAATTCTTCTATGGGGAGGGAGGGCGGATCTGGCGACGCCAGGATGTTGTGACCGGGTCGTTCATGCTCAATACGGAGCCTCTCCAATCGCCCGGCTTCGCTCGCGCCGTTCCATTCCTGATGGCTGCGCGCGGAGTAATCGATGTCACGCCACAACTCACGGAAATGCTTGCCGATGCCGGTGTGCCCGCTTTGTCGCTCTCGTCGGGGCTTTCATACGATGCATCGCCTCTCACCCAGGAGGACCGGGATCACCCTCTGTTCAGGGTGCTTCCCAAGGCCGTAAAGAAGCAGCCGGATCCCGCCGCCATGTGGACGGATAGGGATGTTGCGGTGATGTTCAGTGGCGATCACACGCCCTATCGCGAGCGGGTACTGGCCGGTTATGCCCCACGCCTGGCCGAGTATGCGTGTTTCCTCCATTGTCGGCGTCTACCTGGATCGCCTTCTGGATCGCCTTTCGGGGCGCGTAGGCAGAAAACCCATCTTTCCCGGCTCTATACCCACGTGACGGGCCACTCGAAGATCCTGCTTGATATCCATGCGGACGAGTTCGGCAGCGCTGAATGGCATGGACTTGCTGAGCGCGCGGCCTGGACTGGCAGCGTCCTTGTTACAGAGGGGCGGCTCCCCCATGGTTTGCTCAGGGCAGGGGAGCACTATTTTAAGGAGACGCCACGCTATACCCCCGATCTCATCGACTGGTTGCTCAAGAGTGCTGATGGCCAGGAGACAGCACGGCGCGTATGCATGAATAACCAAGCGCTTCTCACAGCGCGCCCTGATCCGTTCTTTGCCGTAGACCCTCTTATGGGCATGCTATGGGGAAACAGGATCTGATGCTGCCCCGATCACGTTCCGTCCGGAGAGCCCCGTGAATAAATTGGCCGAAGTCGAGCGCGTCATCGAACGCCGAAGCGACCAGGACAGGGAAGGCATGCTGATTTGCGTGGCGGTCAGTCTTTTCAACTACGCGGAATTCCTGCCCGCCTGTCTCGATTCTGTCGCTGCGCAGAACTGGGATAGAATCGAGTTGATCATCGTTGACGATCGTTCGGAGCGGGATGACTCCGTCGCCGTCGCGCAGGAATGGATCGAGGCGCATGTCACGCGTTTCGAGCGGGTTCTGCTCCTGCGTCACAGGACAAATCAGGGATTGGCCCAGGCGCGAAACACTGCTTTCTCCCAGACGACGGCGGACCGGGTCTTCGTCATCGATGCGGATAACGTAATCTATCCACGATGCCTCTCACGCCTGTCAGAGGCGATGGACGAATCCGGATACGAAGCGTGCTACAGCCAGCTCGAATTTTTCGGGGATCAGCGTCAGATCGGCTATGCTGATCTGTGGTCTCCGGATTTCTTCGAGCGGGGCAATTATGTCGATGCCATGGCTTTGGTGTCTAAGGCTGCATGGGAACGCGTGCAGGGTTACAGCCATATCGAGGGTGGCTGGGAAGACTATGACTTCTGGTGCAAATTCGTCGAGCATGGGTTCGAGGGTGGCTTCGTCCCGGAGATACTGGGGCGCTATCGTGTTCATGGGCAATCCATGCTCAGGAGCGAAACGTCCTCACGCTATGGTGCGATTTACATCGAGATGAGTCAGCGACACCCATGGTTGCGTCTTGGGGCGCTGAGCTGACCGCGCCAGCCGTGATCCGATTTGTGGTCCCGGACTTGCAGACCCCCTCATAGGCAGATTTCTATGAGGCCCTGCTTTGCGTCCCCTCTAGGCAGGAGACGCGTTTCCTATCGATAGCGCCGTCCTAGAATCGCTGCGAAATCCCTGTCAAAATCGTGCGGCGCAGGCCGTATTGTGGTGCTCCCACGCCTACGCCCGACCCGTCGCGGATCTGATAGCTCTTGTCGAACAGGTTGAGCACATCCAGACGCAATTCCGTGCGCTTGAGGAACGGCACCTGGAACAGATCCTTGAAGGATTGCACGAGCGAGAGATTGAACGTGGCGTAGATGGGCACGGAACGTCCATTGGGGGTGAGCCCGTCAGCGCGCAGGCCGCTGCCATAGACCATCGAGGCTGAAACCCGTGTGGGATGGCCGGTATGGTAGAAGAAGGAATAGCTCCCCCCTGCGGACGCCGTCCAGCGCTGGTCATGATCGAGATGAATCCAGCGATGCGCGGTGTAGGCGAGGTCGTCCGGGTCCATCGTCCATTGTGCGGTGGTGATGTCCTTTCCGATGGCGCGCGACCAGGCGGCATTGCCATAGAGCGAAATCGGGCCGTGCTCGTAATTGGTCGAGAGCTCATAGCCATTGACCTGACCACGGCGATAATTGAACGCCGAGAGAATGATCGGTGCGCCGAACTGCCCCTCATCGATCATGTTCTTGGCAAGTTTCACATAGGCGTCGAAAGACGCATGCCAGCCCGGCAGCAGGGACTGGGTCACACCCGCGTCGAAATAATGGTCGCGCTCGGCCTTGACCGTGTAGTTCTGCAGCGTCTGAGGCTCGTTCGAGGTGCCAACGAATTTGCTGAGCGAGGTGTTGGACACGAGCTCGAAGGGCGGTGGGGTGAAATAGCGGGAATAGCCAGCATGAAGCACGCCCCCCCGCCAGGCACGCCATACGATGTTCAGACGCGGGCTGACCTGCTTGGAGTGGGTGTATTCATCCACACCGTCGAAGCGCACTCCGTAATTGATGGTCAGGTTGTGCACGGGACGCCATTCGTCCTGCGCATAGAGCCCATACATCCAGCCCGTGCGCCCGCTGCCGTCATGCACATTGGTGGTGGTACCGTCATAGATGGGCGTGCCGTCATCCTCGGCGCCGGTCTGCTGATAGACAACCGAGTCCGTTTTCGAGCTGTTGCGTTCGATATACACCTGATAGCCGAAACGCACCGTATGCTGCCGGCTGGCACGCCATGTCACGTCCGTCTGTGAGCCAGTGGAAAAGACGGATCGCGCGGCCTGCTGACTGATGCCGTTATAGACGAGGTCGCCCAGCGGATCCGGAGAATAGCCGAGCGACGAATAGCGGGTCATGATCGAGCTTTGCAGGCTGACCTTGCCCATATCCTTCTGCAGCGAAAGAATGCCGAAATCGGTGATTTCTTTCTGGCGCTCATTAAGGCTGGCGCTGTCCACGCTGCCATAGACCTCTTGTGACAAAGAGGAGTCCAGGAAGCTGGGATTGGCGAATTGCCGTTGCTGGCCTGGGTTGTTGGGAAGCTGATACTGCGCGTTCGAGACGCCGCCTGTCAGGCTGATACGGGTGTTCTCATCGGCCGTGTACCGCAGATGCCCGAGCGCGTGATACTGGTTGCTCAGATCATGGATGGGGTTGAAGCTCGAGGTCGGGTTTTCGACGCCAACGCGGTTATGCACGAAATCGCCTGTGGCGAAGAAATCCCACTTCCCGGCGTGCCCGCCATATTGCAGCGATGGGAAGAAATAGTCGCGCGCGCCGCCATAGATCGAGGCATCGCCGCCCGGATCGGCACTGCCGTTCTTGGTGGTGATGTCAATCACACCAGCTTGCAGAAAACCGTATTCGCTGGGGAGCGCACCTGTGGTGAGCGAGGCGGAATGGGCAAAGCGCGTCATGAGCGCCTGCCCGAACACGCTCAGACCTTCCGGTAACTGAACGCCGTCCAGGCGGAACTGCACCTCGTTATGATCGCCGCGCACATGGATCTGGCCGAAGCTGTCCTGCGCTACACCAGGGGCCTGAAGCAGCAAGGTGTTCAGCGGGGCGTTATCGCCACCTGGATTGGTCTCGATATCGCGCCGCGTGAAGCGATAGGTCGTGGCACCGGTCGAGGATTGCAGGGATGAGCGGATTTCATCGAGGCGCGCATTGACGATGATATGTTCCTCATGGCTCGCCTCGCTATCCGCTGGTGAGACCGCGCCGTGATTGTCAAATGACGTGCGTGAGCCGCTATCAGCTGCCTCCTTGGGGGGCGGAACCGCCGGGCTTTTGGGGGCGGTGGGGTGTGCTTTGGGGGCGAGGGGCGTGCCGCGCTGTGCATCACGGGCGTTCGCAGCGGCAGAATGCGCGCGGGCGGGCAGGGTCAGGGCGATGACGGAGCAGGACAGGAGCAGGCCGGCCGACCACAGGGAGCGGGGTGACATCATGACAATCCAACAGGCTGGGAACGGAATATATCGGCTTCGTTCCTATTCTGTATGATATAACATAACAATAGTGATCAGGGTGTCGATGTCCCTCTATTGCAGAGTGTGACAAATTGGCGACAGGCCACAAGCTCATGAAAAGCATTTTAGAGAGGAAGCTACCGCCTCAGCCCGGCGTTCGTTGAAAACCTATGCATTCCCGACTGAGGTCATCTCGCCATGAAGCGTCGATCCTTTCTTTCCGCTGCCTCTCTTGCGCCTGCGATGGGGTTGGTAACGCCCGCTCTCGCAGCAGGAAACGCCGATGACGGCACGAGTTCATCGGGAGATTTTGACATTGTGGCGCGTTTCGACGGTCCGGGCCCATCGGGTGTGGCGGTGCTGCCCAATGGGCGCATGTTCGTAAGCTTTCCGCGCCACGCGGATAATCACCCTGGGGCGACGCTGGGCGAAGTCAAGGACGGGGCTATCGTCCCTTACCCTTCAGATGCGCTGAGCCTTCCCTCGGAAAAGGCGCCTGAGGACAGGCTGATGTCGGTGCATGGGATTACCTCTGACACGGCGGGACGTCTCTGGGTGATTGATGACGGCAAGCTGGCGGGCCATGATATTCCCGAAGGGGCGGCAAAGATCCTGTGTATCGATCCGGCGCAAGACAAGGTGGTGCACAAGATTTTGCTCGAGGCGCCGGTGATGCGGCGCGACAGCCATATGAACGATTTGCGTGTGGCCCTTTCTGTCGGGGCCAAGGGAACTGTTTTCGTGACCGACTCCTCTTTTGGCACGGAGCCCGCACTGATCGTTGCTGACATCGCCACGGGGCGCACCAAGCGTGTACTGGCCCACCACCCCTCGACCCAGGCTGTGCCCGGCTTCATGGCGATCGTCGAAGGCGAGCCCAGACGTTACATTCCCCATCATCCCCAGATGGTATCAGGCGGGGCCGATGGCATAGCTCTTCTGCCCGATGAGTCCCGGCTTTATTACGCGCCTCTTACAAGCCGGCGACTGTACAGTATCTCGGCAGCGACCCTTGCCGACCAGACCCTGTCTGATGAGGAGTTGGGTGCCCAAATACGTGATGAGGGTGAAAAGGGGACTGCAGACGGGCTCTGCTTTGACCGTCATGGACGGCTTTACACCACGAATTACGAGCATGACTGCATTTTGCGCCGCGATCCGGACGGAGCGATTTCCATGGCCGTACGTGACGCCCGCATTCTCTCACCCGATGGGATCTGTGCGACTGCCGACTGGATCTATTGCACATTGGGGCAGTGGAATCGCCTGCCCTCGTTCAATGATGGGCAGAACCGCCGCAAGCCCCCTTATCTGCTGATCCGGTTCCCGGTCGAGCCACCTAGGCCGCTCGATGCCAGTCCCCAAACCGTCGCGCATATGCACGGTTGACGCCGTCCGCCTGTCTGTGGGCAAATCATCGGGTTCAATCTAGCGCGGAGTTGAGCTGCTCATCGTCTGGCGTCGTGATCCAGTTCAGGGCAGTTCCACGCGATCTGGGGGAGGGAACGGAAAAGACGCTATGAGCGTAGCTCTTACTGTTCTGTTGTTATGGGCTTTCATGAGCGTGTCCCGGGATACGCCGACAGGCCAGCTCCTGCGTCGATGGATGGTAGACTTACCCGCAAAGGCACTGAACCGCCTCAGACGCTGGCATCTGATGCTCGGTGTGGGGCTGATCGGGCTCGGGTGCCTGCTGATCTGGTATGGAGGGAATGACGGGCTGCGTGTTGCGAGCATGACCCTTCCCGATATGTTCTCATGGTTCACTACCATCGAGGTCAGTACTTATTTCGATGTTCTCACAGCGCTCGTTGCCGCATCCCTGCTAACCAAGGTGAGGAGCACATGGGTCGTCATCGAGACAAGCCTACTGCGATTTTGGCGGAGGGCCCGGGGTAGCGCGTCTGGGAGTCGGAGGGAGTAGGTCAGGTAGCCGGGGCGCTGACGGGTCACGCGTCATGCGTGGAACGGCCTCGCTCACCGGGGTGAAGTCCTATCCGGTGACAGAAAAGCCGAAGCAATTGTCGAATCACATCACTGAAATCACAGGATCAAACCGGTAGAAAAATCGGCAGGATAAGCCCGGATCATGGCCTGGCTTATCCTTATCCTTATCCTGATTATGGCGGGTCAGGCGGCCGGTGGCGCCTCGCCTTGCTCGCTCGTGTGATGATCGATCACGGAAGGCAGAAATTGAGCCAGGGCAGGCAAGAGGGCGCCTGCGGGCAGGCCCGTCTTGGAGACCAGCATCTGCACCTGCTCGTCCGTCAGCAGGGCGCGCAGTTCATCTGCGGAAATGGGCAGGTTCTCACCGGAACCAATCCAGGAGCGTACCTTATCCTCCAGACCAGCGCGCCGCGCCTGATCCATCAGTGTCTGGATGCCCTGCTCACTGGTGAGATATTCACCAATGCTGCCTCCCAGCTTCTCCTTGAGCTTGTCCCCCACGGAACCGAGGGCGGAATTGATCATCGAACCGAAAAAACCGCTCAAATCCTGTCTCCGATTATGCGCTGGCCCTTGGGCTCAGGCCGAGCGTCGTGTTTCCTTGTCGATCTGCGGCATTTCGATATCGATCTCGAGCACCGAGCATCCATCGAGGCCACCATCGAGCTTGACCTGAACCTTGTCCTGATCGACCGCTACATGACGCTTGATCACTTCAAGGATCTCGCGATGTAACTGGCTGATCAGCTCCGAGTTGCCATTTCCGGAGCGTTCATGGGCGAGCAGAATCTGCAGGCGGTCGCGGGCGACAGCGCTTGTATTGCGCTTGGTGAAAAGTCCGAACAGGCTCATGCGACCCTCTTCTTGAACAGCCAGTCGAGCAGCCCCTTGCGCTCAAGCGGGACCTGGATCTCGAGCTTCTCGCCCTGGAGGCGACGCGCCGCGTCGAAATAGGCGCGCGCCGGGGCTGATTCGGGGTTCGAGAGCGTGACGGGAGCGCCGACATTCGAGGCGCGCAGCACTTCCTCACTTTCGGGCACGATGCCCAGGAGCGGGATGGAGAGGATTTCGAGCACGTCTTCCGTGTTCAGCATCTCACCCTTGGCGGCACGCGACGGGTCGTAACGGGTCATGAGGAGGTGCTTCTCAACCTTCTCGCCGTTCTTGGCCTTTTCGGTCGTGCTGTCGAGCATTCCGATGATGCGGTCGCTGTCGCGCACCGAACTGACTTCCGGATTGGTCACGACCACCGCGATATCGGCGTGATACATCGCCATCTGCGCGCCACGCTCGATACCGGCCGGGCTGTCGCAAATGATCCAGTCGAACTTGTCACGCAGTTCCTCGATGACCTGAGCCACGCCTTCGGCGGTCAGGGCATCCTTGTCGCGTGTCTGCGAGGCAGGAAGGATCGAGAGCGTTTCGACACGCTTGTCACGAATCAGGGCCTGGGAGAGCTTGGCATCGCCCTGGACCACATTGATGAAGTCGAACACGACGCGGCGCTCGGCGCCCATCACCAGGTCAAGATTGCGCAGACCGACATCGAAATCGATCACCACGACATTCTGACCCGACTGGGCGAGAGCGGCACCCAGTGCTGCTGTCGTGGTCGTCTTGCCGACCCCGCCCTTACCGGATGTGACTACCAGCACCTTAGCCATGTGCGCTCCACCAAAACTCAAACGGAAACCACCGCAATCCCTATGGTGCGGCCAATTTAATACTAATGAGGAATGGGTTCGCGCCGCAATCGCCAGAATGCAAATAGTTCCGTTCAGGCGAGTTTTGTCACCGTTACACGGTCCTCAGTGAGCAGGGCCTGGGCGGGCTGGTCGTGCAATCCCGCCTCGATTTCTTCGGCGATCATGTAAAACCCGTCGATGGCGAGCAATTCGGCCTGCATCCGGCTGGCAAAGATACGCGCACCGGGCTGTCCGCCGACCCCGGCGATCGCCCGTCCGCGCAAGGCGCCATAGACATGAATGGACCCACCCGCGATGAGTTCCGCGCCCGAGGCGACCGACCCAAGGACCACGATATCGCCATCCAGATGCATGATGCTCTGGCCCGAGCGTATGGCCCGATCGACAATCAGGCTCTCGGCACGCTGGGTCGAGGGCAGGACCGGCTCCGGCGCCTCGCCCGTCTCGGTCGTGGCTTCGGGAAACTCGACACTGCCACTGGCTCGGCCGCCTTCAAGCGACGCAGGCCATTCCCAGTCCTGAAGCTGCGCCCAGCTTCTGTCAGCGCCTTCGAGGCCGATCATGTGGATGCCGCGCGCGACCAGTTCTTCCTGCAATTGATCGAGTCCTTCGGCATCCTGCGCGACGAGCCCCAGATCGAGAATCACGGGACGACCGGCGAAGAAACCGACCGAGCGGGCAATCTGGTTGTCGAGACCCGAGAGCCATTCGGTCAACGGTGCCTCGGGAGAGAGAACGAGCGCCAGAAAGGAGCGCCCGCGTGCCCGGATGCGCATGGGCGCTCTGGCGGGCGCGGGGTCGATATCGGCGCGGGTCGTCTGGTCTGTCATCGTCTGGAAATGCTCTGGGGGATCAGGGGCGGAAATAGGGGCTGGGCGAGGGGTCAGCTCTCTTGCTTCGCAACAGGGCAGACGCTTAAGAATACAGCATGCGCATTTTGTATCATCTGCCGCTCTCGCCGCAAAGTCGTCAGGTCAGGCTCGTTCTTGCCGAGAAACGGTTACCCTATGAGCCCAAGACGGAAAAAGTCTGGGAAAACCGTCCCGATTACCTCGCGCTCAACCCTGCGGGCGATGTGCCTTTGCTGGTTGAGGAGAACGGGCTATCGATTCCGAATGCGTGGGTGATCTGCGAGTATCTCGAGGAGGCCTATCCCGATACGCCCCTGATGGGACGGACTTTGGCCGAGCGCGTGGAAGTAAGGCGTCTCATGGCTTGGTTCGAGGGCAAGTTCGGCCATGAAGTCTCGCGCAATCTTCTGGGTGAAAAGGTGGACAAGCGCCTGGCAGGGCGCGGTAATCCCGATGGTACGGCGCTGCGCGCAGGCTATGCCAATATGCGTTTTCATCTGGATTATATCGGGTGGCTGGCCGAGACGCGTGCCTGGCTGGCGGGCAATATGCTCTCCATGGCGGATTTTGCAGCGGCTGCGCATCTTTCATGCCTCGATTATATTGGCGATATCGACTGGTCCAAGGCCCCTGCAGCAAAGGACTGGTATGCGCGCATGAAATCGCGTCCCAGCTTCCGCTCCCTGCTCAATGACCGGGTTAACGGGTTCAACCCGCCCGCGCATTATGCCGATCTTGATTTCTGATAAGGCCGGATATCTATGAGCGAGGTTTTTGACGCAGCCATTCTCGGCGCGGGAGCGGCGGGGCTTATGGCTGCTGCGACGGCGCGCAAGGGCGGAGCATCCGTCGTAGTGCTCGATCACGCTGCCGAACCGGGACGCAAGATCCTGATTTCCGGGGGTGGCCGCTGCAATTTTACCAATCTGGATGCGAAGGCCGAGAATTTTCTCTCCGCCAATCGGCATTTTATGCGCTCGGCCCTGGCGGGCTATACGCCGCGTGACTTCCTCGCACTGGTCGAGCGGCATGGGATTGGCTGGCAGGAAAAGGCGGCAGGCCAGCTTTTCTGCTCGGAGTCCGCGCGGGATATCGTGAGCATGCTGCTGCATGAGGCCGAGGGCTGCACCTTGCGCTTCAACACCACCATACGCGGTGTGACGGCAGGCGACGTCTTTCGTGTCCAGACCGATGCGGGCGAGGTACAGGCGCGCGCGCTCGTGCTCGCCACGGGAGGGCTCTCCATCCCCAAGCTTGGGGCTTCGGACTTGTCCTTGCGGATTGCGCGGCAATTTGGCCTGGAGATCGTCAGGACCGTGCCCGGGCTGGTGCCACTCACGCTCGAAACGCCGCTGCCTGAGCTGGCGGGCGTCTCGCTGCCGGTACGGGCCAGCATTGGCAAGACAGGTTTTACGGACGGTATGGTCTTCACCCATCGTGGGCTGTCCGGCCCCGCCATCCTGCAGATTTCCTCCTACCAGGACGGGCCGCTCGATGCCCCCGCCATCGACATGATGCCAGGGCGCGATGCACGCAGCGCGCTGGGCGAGATCAAGAAGGCCCGTCCGCGTGCCGAGCCCACTTCGCTCCTGCAGGATCTGCCACAACGTCTCGCCCGGCATATTGCGAGTAACACCCTGGCCGATCTCGAGTGCACGCTCGCCAATCTTCCCGACAAGCGGATCATCGCTCTGGCGGAGCAGATCGGACGGTGGCGGCCGCGTCTGTCGGGTACAGAGGGCTATGCGAAGGCCGAGGTGATGAAGGGCGGTATCGATACGCGTGCCCTTTCTTCCAAGACGCTCGAATCCCGCGACGTGCCAGCCCTTTTCGCCATAGGCGAGGCGGTTGACGTGACGGGTTGGCTGGGTGGCTATAATTTCCAGTGGGCCTGGTCCAGCGGCGTCGCTGCCGGAAGGGCGATTGCCACAAGGCGGTAAGCGCAGGCCCTGCCAGGCAGGTCAGTTCCAGCCGCGTAGACCCTTCAGCCGGATTGCGGGATGGTAGAGCGAACCGCCACGCGTGTGCCGCGTCTTGGCATGACGATCATATCCGCCCGGTCCAGGGCATAAGGAGTGCGTTTCATGAGTCAGTGCATTGCCATCCTTGCCACGAACGGGGTCGAGGAATGTGAGCTTGTCGAGCCCCGCAAGGCCCTCGAGGGTGCTGGTTTCAGGACCATGGTGGTCTCTCCTGCGAAAGGGGAGATTCAGGCCATGGAAGGCGACGTGACGCCCGCGTCGAAAATCGCGGTCGACGCCACGATCGGTGAGGCCGCCGATCTCGATTTTGCCGGTATCCTGCTGCCTGGTGGGACCACCAACCCGGACGCGCTCCGGATCGATGAAGCCGCGATTGCATTCCTGCGCGGCTTCGTCGCGCAGGATAAGCCGATCGCCAGTATTTGCCACGGCGCGTGGACGCTGATCGAGGCCGGTGGGGTAAAGGGGCGCACCCTGACTTCCTGGCCCTCACTGCAAACCGATCTTCTCAATGCCGGGGCAAAATGGGTGGATCGCGAAACCGTAGTGGATGGCAATCTGCTCACATCGCGCAATCCGGATGATCTGCCCGCCTTCTGTGCGACGCTTGTTACGCAATATCGTGACAAATCTGCCTGAAAACCGCCCTTATTCTCGGTCGTTCTGCGCTTCAAGGAGGCCGTGTGTCATGACTGGCCGTGTTCTGCCGAGGCAGAGCGCGGTCGTTCGGGAGCCGGCCCGCAAACAAAGAGGTAATGATCCGATGAATGCTCCCGCACCGTTCCGCCGTTCCGCCCGTATCCTGGGAGGGCTCGCGGCTCTGTCGCTGCTGGCCGCCTGTTCCGGCACGGCGGCCCCGGGGCCGACCCCGCCGGGGATGCAGGTGGTCGGCTATGGCTATACCTGCAAGGCCGGGATCTACACCTGCAAGATGCCCACACAGGTGCCGCTCGGTAACCCCTGCTCCTGCCCGGGGATTGGTGCAGCCTCCTATGGCAACATCCACCAGCCCTGATCTGACAGCCGCCCTCCCATGATGGGCCAGGACCCGTCCTGGGATATGGGGCCACGTGGAGGCGGTCCTCGGCAACTGCGTTGAATTGCACGTCGAGGCCTGGTCCCTGGGAGCCAGGCGATCGCAGCTGCCGCAGCGCTCAAGACAATCTCAACGTGAGGCTGGTCGCGCGCCCGCGATGATGGGTTCAGAGGCGCGCCGCGCGGGAAACGACTTTCGTCATTCCTATTTTGTTCTTATACTCGGAGCAGAATACGGAGCCCGAATTGTCGCAGGATTTCTTCAGTTTTTTTCCTTGGCTCGTTGCCGCGCTTGCGCTGGCCGTGGCCGTTTTTCTCTGGTCCCGCCTCTCACGGCGTGGGACAGATCGTGACCTGCTCTCGCGCATCTATGTTCTGCTCGAGCGTGATGCCGCCGAGCGCGGGGCCGAGAGCGATTTCCATCGCACGGCCTTGATGGAAACCGAGCGCGTTCTTGTCTCACGTCTCGAACAGCAGCGCACCGACGTAGCGGACAGGCTGGCCACGCTGAGTCAGCGTCTGGGGCAGGATCTGTCCGAATCCAGACTGGCTCAGGGCGAAACGCTCCGTGAAATGATGCGTGAGAATGCCGAGCAGCTGACCCAGATCCGGGCCTCGGTCAGTGAGCAGTTGCACGTGACGGTCGAAAAGCAGATGCAGACCTCTTTCCAGCGCGTCGTCGAGCAGATTGCGGCCATGCAAAAGGCCATCGGCGAGGTCTCTGCGGTCACCGCCCAGATCGGCGATCTGAAGCGTCTGTTTGGTAATGTGAAGACGCGCGGCGGCTGGGGGGAGGCACAGCTGCGGGCCATCCTCGACGATATCCTGCCTACCGGGTCCTATGACAGTAATTTCCGGATCGGTGAGGGGAGTGAGACGGTCGAATTTGCCCTGCGTATGCCCGTGCGTAGCGCCGTGCCGCCCCGACTTGCGATCGACAGCAAGTTCCCGACCGAAGCCTATGAACGCCTGCTTGATGCTGTGGACCGTACCGACCCGTCAGCCGAGCGCATTGCGCGCCGTGCTCTCGATAATGCCGTGCGCCTTGAGGCGCGCAAGATTGCCGAGAAATATATTCACCCGCCGCTGACTGTGGAGTTCGCCGTCCTCTATCTGCCGACCGATGGGCTCTATATGGAGGTCGCCCGTATACCGGGGCTGATCGATGAGGTGGGGCGTATCCATAGGGTCATCGTCATGGGGCCGTCGCTTATCCCCGCCCTGCTGCGCACCGTTCATCTCGGTTATGTGACCCTGGCGCTGGAGGAGCGCACCGATGCAATTGCGCGGCTTCTGGGGCTCACCCGCCAGGAGATGCTGCGCATGGATGGCGTGCTCGAAAAACTCGCGCGTGGCGCAGGTGCCATGAGCAATACCATCGATGAGGCGAGACGGCGTACCCGCGTTCTGGGGCGCAAGCTTCGTGGTCTTGACGGGCAGGTTCCGGGTGACGACCTTGAAACACTGGACGAGCTTTAAGCGGAATTTACTATCGAAACGGGCCATGTTTCGGCACAGAGGACATCATGATACCGGATCACAGCCCCTCTACTGTCCCGCTCGAGGTGCCTTCCAAGGCGCGTATCCTGTTCGTCGAGGATGACGATACACTGGCGAAAGAGGTGGTTGAGGAGCTCGCGGCGCGCGGGTTTTCGGTTTCCCACGTTTCGACGGGTCAGGCCGGTCTCGAGGCCGCGACGAGCGAAGTCTATGACCTCCTGGTGCTCGACCGCATGCTGCCACTGCTCGATGGGCTCTCCGTGATCGAGAAGCTGCGCGCTCAGAATGTCCAGTCCCCTGTCCTCGTTCTCTCCGCGCTTTCCGCTGTGGATGATCGTGTAACCGGGCTCAAGGCCGGTGGAGATGACTATCTGACCAAGCCTTTCGCCATGGACGAGCTGGTCGCGCGTATCGAGGCGCTTTTGCGCCGCCCGAATGACACCCGCGCCACGACATTACGCGTTGGTCCGCTGGATATGGATCTGATTGATCGCACCGTGACGCGCGATGGGCGTGACATCGAGTTGTTGCCAAGGGAATTCCGGCTGCTCGAATATCTGATGCGCCGCCCCAATCAGGTTCTGACACGCACCATGCTCCTGGAGGATGTGTGGAATTACCGCTTCATCCCCCAGACCAATCTGGTCGATGTTCATATCGGCAAGCTACGGCGCAAGGTCGATGGCACGGGTGAGACGCCCCTGATCCACAGTATCCGCGGATCGGGGTTCATGCTGCGTGTCTCTCACTGATACGTCACGCTTCGGCGTTTTCCGCACAGCCACGTTCCGGCTGACCCTGGCCTTTGTGGCCGCCATCATTGGCGGCATGGTGCTGCAATTCGTTCTGCTTTTCGTGCAGATGACGCATTTCGAGTCCGAACGCTCCAGCGGTATTCTCCATCGCGAGGCTGATGTGCTGGTGCAGGAGACACCCGAACGTCTTGAATATCAGGTGCGTGAGCGGGCCAGCAACGAATTACGCGTGGTGATCAACTGGGTCGGGCTGTTCGACGGGCATTACCATCATATCGCAGGCGATCTGAAGGCATGGCCCGAGGGGTTGACCGTGGATGGCAAGGTCCATCGCCTGACGCTCTCTCCCACCGATGACGCGCCTTATGAAATGCGGTTTCTCGCTGTAAAGGTGCCGGGCGGCCGTATTCTGGTGCTGGCGCATTCGCTGCATCTGCTCTCCGAACTGCATTACATGATACGCCCTGGCGCACTGCTTTCGGTCTTCCCTGTGGTGATGTTCGCGTTATTGACGGGGGTCGTGCTCAGCCACCGCGCCTTGGCGCGCGTCAAGACCATGCACGAGGCGATAGACCGCATCATGCAGGGCGATGTGCATGAACGTCTGCCTGCCGGGCGTGAGCGCGACGAACTCGAGCGTCTTGCCGGGTCGGTCAATCGCATGCTGGACCGCCTCGAGCATCTGATGGATGAGATACGCGATGTGGGCAATGACATCGCCCATGACCTGCGGACACCGCTTTCACGAGTGAGGGCGCGGCTCGAGAGGGCGACATCGAGCCCGCATGACGCGGATTACCTGAATTCCGTCATCGAGCAGGCGACCCAGGATCTGGACCAGTGTTTCTCGGTCATCACGGCGCTCTTGCGTATCGGCGAAATCGAAAACGGTCGGCGTCGTGCGGGATTTGCCTATGTGAATCTCGGCGATCTGGTGGCCGATATCGTCGATCTGTATGAGCCGATAGCCGAGACGAATGGTCTCGTCCTGACCAGTCTGGTCGTAGCCGCTCCCGCGAGTGATGCGCTCGTCACCTTCGGGGATCGCGATCTGCTCGTCGAGGTTCTCGCCAATCTTCTCGATAACGCCATGAAGTTCACCCCGTCGGATGGGCACGTCACCGTGTCGGTGACGCCTGGTCCGGGCGTGATCAATCTGCGCGTCGCGGATACCGGTATCGGTATTCCGGAGGCGGAACGAGAGGCCGTGCTGGGGCGTTTCTATCGCTCGGATAAAAGCCGTCACGTGCCGGGGAGCGGGCTCGGACTCAGTCTGGTCATGGCGATCCTGCGCCTGCATGGTGTCGAGCTGGCCATTGCAGATGGCGATGGGACCGCGGCGACCAGGGGGTGCGCGTTCGAGATGATCTTTCAAGCCTCCAGCAGTCCAGAGCCCGCCTGATCCGCGCCCGGTCCCGTATACAGGCTGGGCAGGTTGTGACAGCACGATGAAAGGTCGTTCCAGAACGGAACTTAAAAGGAATTTTCCTTGTCGCCCCCGGCTGGATTTGTATGTCTGGCTGTAACAGAAAAAGGAACCTGCTTGATGATATCGGGAAACGGATGGAGTCACTCCATGCCGGGCTACGCGCACAGGCATAGGGTGGTGGCCGGACTGGGTGATGGGTCGATGGCATGAATCAGGTTGTCATCACCGCGCTCAAGCGCCCCTATACCTTCGTTGTCCTGTCCATCTTCATCGTGATTTTCGGCGTCAGATCGGTCATCAAGACGCCGACCGACGTGTTCCCGAACATCAATATTCCGGTCGTTGCGATCGTGTGGTCGTATCTGGGCCTCATGCCCGAGGATATGTCCGGGCGTGTGGTCTATTATTACGAGCGCACCCTGACCACGACGGTCAATAATATCGAGCATATCGAGAGTGGCTCGTATTACGGGCGTGGTATCGTCAAGGTCTATTTCCAGCCCGGTACCGATACCTCCGTGGCGCAGACACAGATTACCTCCGTGTCGCAGACCGTCATCAAGCAGTTGCCGACCGGCGCCACGCCGCCGCTTATTCTGGCCTATAATGCGTCTTCCGTGCCGGTCCTGACGCTTCAGATCAATTCGGACAAGCTGAACGGCTCCGAATTGTACAACATGGCCTCCAACCTGATCAGGCCTCAGCTCGTTTCCGTGCCCGGCGTATCGATCCCGAACCCTTATGGAGGGCTCGCGCCTTACATCACGGTGGATATCGATCCCTCCAAGCTGATGGCGCATAACCTCTCGGCAGTGGATGTCAGCACGGCGCTGAACAAGCAGAATATCGTGCTGCCCGCTGGCGATCAGCGTATCGGACCGTTCGACTACATGGTGCGCACCAACGCACAGCCGCGCGAGGTCGAGACTTTCAATAACCTGCCGCTCAAGCAGGTGGGCAATGCGGTGGTCTATCTGCGCGACGTGGCCCATGTGCATCGCGGCGGCCCACCACAGGCCAATATGGTGCTGGTGAAGGGGCGTCAGGCCGTCATGATGGTCATCATGAAAAGCGGCGATGCCTCGACGCTCGACGTGGTGGCTGGCGTGAAGAAGCTGCTGCCTCAGGTGATCGAGACCCTGCCCAAGGGCACGAGCATCAAGATCCTGACCGATGCCTCAGGCTTCGTGAAGGATTCGGTCGAGGACGTGGTGCGCGAAATGATTATCGCTGCGCTGCTGACCTCTCTCGCCGTGTTGCTCTTCCTTGGGTCGTGGCGCTCGACCCTGATTGTGGCGACGTCCATTCCGCTCGCCATTCTCTGCTCGGTCATCGGATTGAGTCTCGCCGGGCAGTCCATCAATGTGATGACGTTGGGCGGTCTGGCCCTGGCGGTCGGTATCCTTGTCGATGACGCCACCGTCATGATCGAGAATATCGACGCCCATCTTGAGATGGGCAAGGATCTGGAAATGGCCATCATCGATGCGGCCAATCAGATTGTCGTGCCGACCTTCGTTTCCACCACCTGTATCTGTATCGTCTGGTTGCCGCTTTTCGAACTGACCGGCGTTGCGGGGTGGCTGTTCATGCCGATGGCCGAAGCCATCATCTTCGCCATGATCGCCTCTTTCATTCTGTCACGAACCCTTGTGCCGACCATGGCCAACTGGATGCTGGCCGCGCAGGTGGCCGCCCATGAACGTGGCGATGACGGCAGGGAGCCCGGCTTTTTCGGGCGGTTCCAGCGCGGCTTCGAGAGCGGGTTTTTCCGCTTCCGTGAGCGCTACAAGATTGTGCTGGGTGGCCTGATCGAGGAGAGGAAGAAATTCGTCCCGTTCTTCATGGCGGTGTCGATCCTGTCCTCGGGGCTTTATTTCTTTGTCGGCGAGGATTTCTTCCCCGAGATCAAATCCGGCACCCTGCAACTGCATATGCGCGCGCCCATCGGGACGCGTCTGGAGGAGTCCGGCAAGATATCCGTGCTGATCGAAAAGAAGATGCACGAGATTCTGCCCGGTCAGATCGACGCGGTGCTGAACAACTGTGGTCTACCTTTCTCACAGCTCAATCAGGCCTTCATCCCAACCCCGACCGTGGGCACCGAAGATTGTGATATCACGGTCTCGCTCAAGAACGACGAGAGCCCGACGGCCGAGTATCGCCGCAAGATCAGGGCCGGGCTGATCGAGGCTTTTCCCGGAACGCAGATCACTTTCCAGCCCGCCGATCTGACCGCGAAGATCCTGAATTTCGGTTTGCCCGCGCCGCTCGACGTGCAGGTGGTGGGACGCGATCTCTACGGCAATTTCGCCTTTGCCAAGAAGCTGCGTCGCAAGCTGGCGACCATTCCGGGCATCACGGATGTGTCCATCCAGCAGCCCATGACCCAGCCGACGCTCAGCATCAACGCCAAGCGCAGCTTCGCGCTCGGTACCGGCATCACCGAGCAGAATATCGCGCAGAACGCGCTGGTTGTGCTTTCGGGCAGTGCGCAGGTGGGGCAGGTCTATTACCTGAACAGCTCGGGCGTGGCGCAGCTCATCGATGTGCAGACCCCGGCAAACTACCTCCAGACACTCAATGATCTGAAGACGGTGCCGATTGATCGTGGTGACGGCAACCCGACGAACGCCCAGCCTCAGCTTCTGGGCGCGCTCTCCGAGATCGAGCAGACGGGCACCCCGGCGGAAGTTGCGCATTACAACATCATGCCCGTGTTCGATATCTACGCCGCGAACGAGAATATCGATCTCGGCACAGTGGCACGCTCTGTGCAGGACGTGGCGGATTCGATGAAGTCCGAGTTGCCGCGCGGCTCGCATCTGGTGGTGCGCGGTCAGGCCGTGACGATGACCGATGCCTATTCGCAGCTGATCATTGGTCTCGCGATGTCGATCACGCTCGTCTATCTGATCATCGTTGTGAACTTCCAGTCCTGGCTCGATCCGTTTGTCATCATCACGGCGTTGCCGGGTGCGTTGGGCGGCATCGCCTGGAGCCTGTTCCTGACCCATACCTCGCTTTCGGTGCCCGCATTGACGGGGGCCATCATGTGCATGGGTACAGCCACGGCCAATGCCATTCTGGTGGTGTCCTTCGCGCGTGAGCGTATGGAGATCCATGGGGATGCGCTGAAAGCCGCGCTCGAGGCCGGGTATGAACGTATTCGCCCGGTCCTGATGACGGCACTCGCCATGATCATCGGCATGGTGCCCATGTCCATGAGCAATTCCGACAACGCCCCGATCGGCAAGGCCGTGATTGGCGGATTGATTGTAGCCACAGCAGCGACGCTCCTGTTCGTCCCCTGCGTTTTTGCCATTGTCCATTACAGAAAGCCGCATGAGCGCGGCGATGAGGGAGCCCACGCATGACCCAGCACCCGAAAACAGGTGCCGAGCAGAACCGCAAGCGGGGCCGCCTCATCATTCTCATCGTGCTCGGTATCGCTGTTCTGATTGCGGCATGGGGTATCATCGGGCGCTCGATGCATTACAGCACCCTGCGTGAGGAAGCTGACGATAATGCGCGCGCGCGCGTCAGCCTCATCAACCCGCAGCCGGGACCGGCAGAGCGTCATCTCGACCTGCCTGCCAATTTGGCCGCCTGGTATCAGGCGCCGATCTATGCGCAGGTCTCCGGCTATGTGAAGATGTGGTACAAGGATTACGGCGCCCATGTGAAATCTGGCGACCTGCTTGCCGAGATCAGCACGCCGAGCCTCGATGCACAGTTCGAAGCCGCCAAGGCCAACTACAATGTCGTTCTCGCGCGTTACAAACTGGCCGTCATCACGGCCAAGCGCTGGGCGGATCTGCGTGACACTCAGGCTGTGTCCCGTCAGGAGGTCGACGTGCAGGCCGCCAATGCCGCCGCCCAGAAGGCGCAGGTCGATCAGGCACAGCATGAGGTCGAGCGTTTCGAGGCACTCGAGAACTTCAAGCGTATCGTGGCGCCCTTCGATGGCATCGTGACGTCGCGTCTCGTCAATGTGGGCGATTACGTCAATGCGGGTGGCGGGGACCTGAATTCGCGCGGCAATGCCTCCGAACTCTTCACGGTGGCGGATACGCATCGCATGCGTGTGTTTGTTTCCGTCCCGCAGGATTATGCGGCGGTGATTTCGGACAAGCTTGCAGCCAAGCTGACCCTGCCGCAGTTTCCAGGGCGCGTTTATGACGCAAGCTTCCTTGCTACCGCGCAGGCCTTCAACGCGGCAACGCGCACGGTCACGACCGAGCTGGAACTCAGCAATGAGGATGGCTCACTCTGGCCCGATTCCTACGCGACCGCGCATTTCACGGCACCGGGCGAGCCGGGTGTTCTGATTGTGCCGGTCAATGCACTGATCTTCCGCGCCCAGGGCACGCAGCTCGCCACGGTGGTGGATAATCGCATCCACCTGATCGACGTGAAAACCGGCATCAATTATGGAATGACCATCCAGATTCTGGGGGGGATTGCCGCCAAGGATCAGATTGTGGCCAATCCCACGGCCGATATGCTCGAAGGGGATGAGGTGAAGGTGGTTCCCTCGACGCGCGGTTATAACGATGCAACGGCAGCCCCGCGCAAGAACGTTGCGCCTCAGCCGCATCAGCCTGCGCCCGAGGATGATGACGGTGGCAGCAGTGAGAACGGGGCGCGCCGATGAGAGGGTCTTCCACAAGACGTGCCCTGCGCGGGAGCATCGCCGGGGCCGTGTTCAGCCTCTCGCTCCTGTCTGGCTGCGACCTCGCGCCAAATTATCAGGCTCCCAAATTCATCTACCCCGATGGGTGGAAAGGGAAAGGCGTCTTGGTAGATGCCCGACCAGCTGATGACGTGCCCAAGGGAAAATGGTGGGAGGTGTTCCACGATGCCCAGCTGAACGCCCTTGAGGAGAGGATGCTGGCGTCGAACCCTGACCTTCAGGCTCAGGCGGAGATCTTCACCCAGTCACGCGATATCGCGCGAGAGACCGAGGCGCAGCTTGCCCCGCAACTCAATGGCTCTGCGGGGATGTCGAACAACAAGACATCGCTCACGCGTCTGTGGCGCGGCAATACCGCGACTTCGCCCACGACCGAGTCGAGCGTCTTCTACAGTGGTGCGGCGACCTGGGAGCCGGATTTCTTCAGCCGTATCCGCAATTCCACACGCATGCAGAAGAACATGGCTCAGGCCAGTGCGGCGGATTACGCCAATCTGCGCCTGATGCTCGAAGCCGAACTGGCGTCCAATTATCTCGGTCTGCGTGGGCTTGATGCCCAGTATGCGGTCTATGCCGACTCCATCCGCTATTATCAGACTGCGGTGAAAATCACCCAGCTGCGTCAGGCTGGCGCGATTGCGGCCGGGCTGGATGTCTCACGCGCCGAGAACCAGCTTTTTGCGACCATGGCGTCACAAAGCAATGTACGCGCCCAGCGTCAGGTGCTGGAACATGCCATAGCGGTAATGGTGAACACCGTGCCGGGCAGCTTCCATATCGCTCCCTCCACGACGCAGGTCCTGCCTTATTCCATCCTGCGTATTCCGAGCGGTCTGCCCTCGCAGCTTCTCGAACGTCGCCCCGATATCGCTTCTGCCGAGCGTAATCTTGCGGCTAATAGCCGGGCGATCGGTGTTGCGCGTGCCGCTTTTTATCCTGACGTCACCTTCAGCCTGAATGGTGGTTTCATGAATAACGGCTTCGACCTGGCCAGCCTCGGGAATTCCATGTGGAGCTACGGGGTGCAGGCGGTTGAGCCGCTTTTTACGGGCGGTCTACGTCGTGCCGCCTTGCAGCGCGCCTGGGCCCAATACCGCGAGAGCGCCGATCGATATCGCTCGACCGTGCTCTCGGCCTTTCAGGATGTGGAGGACGGTCTGTCCCAGACCAGCGCCTTCGCAGATCAGCAGAAGCAGCAATATGCGGCCGTTGATGCGGCCCTACGCACACAGCGCATGACCATGGCCCTCTATACGGGCGGCTTGACCAACTACCTCGATGTGGTTGTGGCGCAGCAGGCGGCTCTTGTGGCGCGTATTGACGCGGTTCAGGCCCAGACCATCCAGCTTCAGGCCAGCGTGCGCCTGATCAAGGCTCTGGGCGGTGGCTGGGATCGTTCGGCATTGCCCTCGATCAAGTCCATCGATCCGATTGGTGTGCTGCAATATGACGGGCTGCATCATCCGCGCCCGGCGGGTGACGTGGATACGCGCACAGGACCCGGGGACCAGAATCTGAGCGGCGGTGACGCGGTGGGAGCGAGCACGAAAGGCTTGACAGCCCCGGCTCAGGGGCGGTAAGGGGCCGCTCCCATTCGGAACGCGGGAGAGGCGTAAGCGATCGCAGGATCGGCAACGCCTCACTGGAACCGCGGTTCGGGCAAACCATTGAGGAGTCCCGGATATGGCCAAAAAAGTAGTTGGCTACATCAAGTTGCAGATCCCGGCCGGCAAGGCGAATCCGTCGCCGCCAGTCGGTCCGGCCCTGGGTCAGCGCGGCCTGAACATCATGCAGTTCTGCAAAGAGTTCAACGCCAAGACGCAGACTCTCGAGCCCGGCATGCCGATCCCGGTCGTTATCACGGCCTATGCGGATCGTACGTTCAGCTTCGTCACCAAGACCCCGCCGAACACCTACTTCCTGCTCAAGGCTGCCAAGGTCTCCAAGGGCAGCCAGACGGTCGGCAAGTCTGCCGCTGTTGGCTCCGTCACGACCGCGCAACTGCGCGAGATCGCTGCAGAGAAGTTCAAGGACATGAACGCCAATGACATCGACGGCGCTGTGCGCATGCTGGCCGGTTCGGCCAAGTCGATGGGTCTGAACGTGGTGGAGGGCTGATCCTATGGCCAAGAACAAGAGGCTGAACGCCGCCCGCGCGACGGTCGACACCGACAAGCAGTATGACCTGTCCGCAGCCGTTGCCCTGGTCAAGGGCAATGCGAAGGCCAAGTTCGACGAGACCATCGAAATCTCGCTGAACCTTGGCATCGATCCCCGTCACGCTGACCAGATGGTCCGTGGTCTGATCTCGCTGCCGAACGGCACGGGCAAGACTCTGCGCGTTGGCGTTTTCGCTCGTGGCCCCAAGGCTGAAGAAGCCAAGGCAGCCGGTGCGGAAGTCGTCGGTGCGGAAGACCTGGCCGAGAAGATCCAGAACGGTGAAATCGAGTTCGATCGCTGCATTGCGACCCCGGACATGATGGCACTGGTCGGTCGTCTGGGTAAGATCCTCGGCCCGCGCGGCCTGATGCCGAACCCCCGTCTGGGCACGGTGACCATGGACGTGAAGGGCGCCGTTCAGGCAGCCAAGTCCGGCCAGGTCGAATACCGCGCCGAGAAGGCCGGTATCATCCATGCTGGCGTTGGCAAGGCTTCCTTCGGTGAAGATAAGCTGGTCGAGAACATCAAGGCTCTGGTTGATGCCGTCCAGAAGGCACGTCCGACCGGTGCCAAGGGTACCTATCTGAAGAAGGCAGCCCTGTCTTCCACGATGGGCCCGGGTGTGCGCGTCGACGTGGCGTCGTTCACGGCCTGATTTGAGAGATGACACCGCGCGGCCTGGCCGTGCGGTGGCGCAGGGGCGGGGATATTTCTCCGCTTCCGAACCTGTCCGAGACCGGGCGTGCTGTTCTACGGAACAGCCTAAGGGATCCTGAGAGGGATCCGCGAGCGGGAGACGGGGCGCCAGCAGACAAGGGTAGGGCAACCTGCCGGAATGCTGGGTTCCGATTGAATGGACAGGCGAGCGGTACTTTTCCGATTGCGGGGAAGTGCCATGGGTAACCCGGTCTGGAAGCCAAAATTTCCGGACTGACGAGGAGAATGGATTTGGACCGTCAGGAAAAACGGGCCTTCGTCGAATTCCTCGCCAACGTGTTCAACAGCACGTCCATGGTTGTCGTGACCGAAAACAAAGGTCTCACGGTAGCTGATGTGACGGAGCTGCGTCGACGCGTTCGTGCGGCGGGTGCGACGTACAAGGTTGCGAAAAACCGGCTGGCCAGCCTCGCTCTGCATGGGACCCAATTCGACGGGATTCTTCCGCTGCTGAAGGGCCCGACCGCGCTTGCGTGGTCTGAGGATCCGGTTGCAGTCGCGAAGGCGATCGTCGAGTTCGCCAAGACGAATGAGAAGCTTGTGGTGCTCGGTGGCGCCCTTGGTAGCCAGACGCTTGATGCGAATGGTGTCAAGGCTCTTGCCGCGCTGCCGTCGCTGGATGAACTGCGTGCGCAGCTGGTGGGTATGATTTCTACCCCCGCTACGCGTATCGCAGGTGTTGTCCAGGCTCCGGCCGGCCAGCTTGCTCGCGTTTTCGGCGCCTATGCCAAGACCGGCGAAGCCGCCTGAATTGTCTTACGCAGCACCGCTCCTCTTCAGGAGCGCGGGTTGTGAATCGAAAACCAGTTACCATATAGGACCATCATCATGGCCGATCTGAACAAAATCGTTGACGAACTGTCCGCTCTGACCGTTCTCGAAGCTGCTGAACTCTCGAAGCTGCTCGAAGAGAAGTGGGGCGTTTCCGCTGCTGCTCCGGTTGCCGTTGCTGCTGCTGGCCCGGCCGCTGCCGCTGCTCCTGCTGAAGAGCAGACCGAGTTCACCGTGATCCTCGCCGAAGCCGGCGACAAGAAGATCAACGTGATCAAGGAAATCCGTGGCATCACGGGCCTGGGTCTGAAGGAAGCCAAGGACCTGGTCGAAGGCGCTCCGAAGACCGTCAAGGAAGGCGTTTCCAAGGACGAAGCAGCCAAGATCAAGAAGCTGCTTGAAGACAACGGCGCCAAGGTCGAAGTCAAGTAATCAAGCCCACGAACCGCGCTTCGCCCCCGGGCGGAGCCGGTTGTGGATTGAGACAGGTCAGGGCGGAAATCCTTTTGGGTTTCCGCCCGATTTGCCGTTGCAGACAAACCCTGTATAAGGGCCGGTTGTCACGCAACAACTTTACGAATTCACGGTGCCGGTCGTTCCGGTCGCCCGCCATGTCAGGTTTCCTGGCGTGTGGACGACCCGAAGGTCTGGTGCGAGAGGGCAGGGATAGATGAACGCAATCACCAAATCGTTCACAGGACGCAAGCGGATTCGCAAGAGCTTCGGGCGGATCCCCGAAGTTGCGCCGATGCCCAACCTGATTGACGTGCAGCGCGCGAGCTATGAGACGTTCCTTCAGATGAACGTGGCGCCTGACAGCCGTCAGCAGACGGGTCTTCAGGAAGTGTTCCGGTCGGTTTTCCCGATCAACGATTTTGCGGGACGTGGCCGTCTCGAGTTCGTTTCCTATGAACTCGAAGAGCCGAAATATGATGTTGAGGAATGCATCCAGCGCGGGCTGACTTTCGCCGCGCCGCTGAAGGTCATTCTGCGTCTCATCGTCTGGGATGTGGATGAGGATACGGGCTCACGCTCGATCCGCGACATCAAGGAGCAACCGGTCTACATGGGCGACATGCCGCTCATGACCGATAACGGCACCTTCATCATCAATGGCACAGAGCGCGTTATTGTCAGCCAGATGCATCGTAGCCCCGGCGTGTTCTTCGATCACGACAAGGGCAAGACGCATTCTTCCGGCAAGTATCTCTTTGCTGCCCGCGTCATCCCCTATCGCGGTTCCTGGCTCGATTTCGAATTCGATGCCAAGGACCTGATCTATGTGCGTATCGACCGCAAGCGCAAGCTGCCGGTCACGACCCTGCTCTACGCCCTCGAAGGCGAGCACTCCATCGCTGCCCGCGCCGCCAAGGCTGCAGAAGGCGGCGACGTCGAGGCTCTCGGTATTCGTGGCATGGATCAGGACGAAATCCTGGCCTATTTCTACGGCACGGTGCCGTTCACGCGCATGCCCAAGGGCTGGGCGCGTCCGTTCGATCCCGAGGCCTTCCGTGGCATGAAGCTGCTTGAGCCGCTTTATGACGCCGATACCGGTGAAGTGGTGGCCGAGGCCGACGCCAAGCTGACGGCGCGCATGTGCCGCAAGATCGCGGAAACGACCAAGGACGTGCTCGTCGGTCGTGCCGATCTGCTGGGCCGCTTCATTGCGCAGGATCTCGTCAACGAGAACACGGGCGAGATCTATGCCGAGGCTGGTGAAGAGCTGACCGAAGCGCGTCTCGAAGCCCTCGAGGAATCGGGTGTCACCGAGCTACCGATGCTTGCTGTCGACTCCTCGCATGGCCCGTGGATCCGCAATACACTGGCCGTGGACAAGAACAACCGCCGCGATGAAGCGCTGATCGATATCTATCGCATCATGCGCCCCGGTGAGCCGCCGACCCCGGAAACGGCAGAAGCCATGTTCCAGGGCCTGTTCTTTGATGCCGACCGCTACGATCTCTCGGCCGTTGGTCGCGTCAAGATGAATATGCGTCTCGAGGTCGATGCGCCGGACACCATGCGCGTTCTGCGCAAGGAAGACATCCTGCGCACCGTCAAGATCATGTGCGAGCTCAAGGACGGTCGCGGCCAGATCGACGATATCGACAATCTCGGTAACCGTCGCGTCCGCTCCGTTGGCGAGCTGATGGAAAACCAGTATCGCGTCGGCCTGCTCCGCATGGAGCGCGCCATTCGCGAGCGTATGGGTTCGGTCGATGTCGATACGGTCATGCCGCATGACCTGATCAACGCCAAGCCTGCCGCTGCTGCTGTGCGTGAGTTCTTCGGCTCGTCGCAGCTCAGCCAGTTCATGGACCAGACCAATCCGCTCTCCGAAGTGACGCATAAGCGTCGTCTCTCGGCGCTTGGCCCGGGCGGTCTGACCCGTGAGCGCGCCGGCTTCGAAGTCCGTGACGTTCATCCGACGCATTACGGCCGTATCTGCCCGATTGAGACGCCTGAAGGGCCGAATATCGGTCTGATCAACTCGCTCTCGACCTATGCCAAGGTGAACAAGTACGGCTTCATCGAGACGCCGTATCGCCTCGTGCAGGATGGCGTGCTGCAGGCCGGGTGGAAGTACCTCTCCGCCATGGAAGAGGACAAGCTGATCGTCGCCCAGGCTGATGCCGCGCAGGACAAGAGCACGGGCCGTCTGACCGACGAGCTGGTTTCTGTCCGTCGTTCGGGTGACTTCCGTCTTGTTCCGCCCGAGCAGGTCACGGCTTGCGACGTTTCGCCCAAGCAGCTCGTTTCCGTCGCTGCGGCGCTGATTCCGTTCCTCGAGAACGATGACGCCAACCGCGCATTGATGGGCTCGAACATGCAGCGTCAGGCCGTGCCGCTGGTGCGCGCCGATGCGCCGCTGGTCGGTACGGGCATGGAAGCCGCTGTGGCGCATGACTCGGGTGCGACCATCGTTGCCAAGCGCAATGGCGTGATCGACCAGATCGACGGTGCACGTATCGTTGTGCGTGCCACCGACGAAGCCGGGTCGACCCAGGGCGTCGATATCTATCGTCTGCGCAAGTACATGCGTTCGAACCAGTCCACCTGCATCAACCAGCGTCCGCTGGTACGCGTGGGTGACACGGTTCATGCTGGTGACATCATCGCTGACGGTCCGTCCACCGAGCTGGGCGAACTGGCCCTGGGCCGCAACGTGCTCGTCGCGTTCATGCCCTGGAACGGTTACAACTTCGAAGACTCGATCCTCATCTCCGAGCGTATTGCCCGTGATGACGTGTTCACCTCGATCCATATCGAGGAATTCGAGGTCATGGCGCGTGATACCAAGCTGGGTCAGGAAGAAATCACCCGCGACATTCCGAATGTTGGCGAGGAAGCCCTGCGCAACCTCGACGAGGCCGGTATTGTCTATGTCGGCGCCGAAGTTAACCCGGGCGACATCCTGATCGGCAAGGTCACACCGAAGGGCGAAAGCCCGATGACGCCGGAAGAGAAGCTCCTGCGCGCCATCTTCGGTGAAAAGGCGTCTGACGTTCGCGACACCTCGCTCAAGCTGCCCCCGGGCACGAGCGGCACGATCGTTGACGTACGCGTCTTTTCACGCCGCGGCGTGGACAAAGACGAGCGCGCCATGGCGATCGAGCGTGCCGAGATCGAGCGTCTGACCAAGGATCGTGACGATGAGCGCGCCATTCAGGAGCGCAGCTTCGTGGCCCGTCTGCGCGAGCGTCTGCTGAACCAGACGGCTGCGGCTGGCTTCAAGGGTATTCGTGCAGGCACCGTCATCACCGACGAGGTTCTGGACGAGCATCCGCGTGGCGCCTGGCGCAACATCACGGTCAGCGATGACAGCGTGATGTCCGAGCTGGAAACACTGCGCCGTGAATATGACGCTGCCGTTGGCAAGATTCAGGCCCGTTTCGACAGCAAGGTCGAGAAGCTGCAGCGCGGTGACGAGCTGCCGCCGGGCGTGATGAAGATGGTCAAGGTCTTCGTGGCTGTGAAGCGCAAGCTGCAGCCGGGTGACAAGATGGCCGGTCGCCATGGTAACAAGGGTGTCGTCTCGCGCGTCGTGCCAGTCGAGGACATGCCGTTCCTTGAGGATGGTACGCCCGTCGATCTCGTTCTGAACCCGCTGGGCGTGCCGTCGCGCATGAATGTCGGTCAGATTCTCGAGACCCATCTGGGCTGGGCCTGTGCCAATATCGGCCAGAATATCGGCAAGATTGCCGATGACTACCAGCGCACCGGTGAGCGCAAGCTCGAGCTGCTTGAGAGCCTGCGTGACGTCTACGGCGATGCCGTGTTCGAGAGCGATATCGCGACCCTGCCGAACGAGCAGCTTCTCGAGCTGACCGGTAACCTCCGCAAGGGCGTGCCGATCGCGACGCCGGTGTTCGACGGTGCGTCGATCCCGGATATCGAGGACATGCTGGTGAAGGCCGGTGTGGACAAGTCGGGCCAGTCGCAGCTGATCGACGGCCGTACGGGTGAGGCTTTCGAGCGCCGCACCACAGTCGGCTACATCTACATGCTGAAGCTGCATCACCTTGTCGACGACAAGATCCATGCCCGCTCGATCGGTCCGTACTCGCTCGTCACGCAGCAGCCGCTGGGTGGTAAGGCGCAGTTCGGTGGTCAGCGCTTCGGTGAGATGGAAGTCTGGGCTCTTGAGGCTTACGGTGCCGCCTACACCCTGCAGGAAATGCTCACGGTCAAGTCCGATGACGTTTCCGGCCGTACGAAGGTCTATGAGGCCATTGTGCGTGAGCAGGACGATTTCGAAGCCGGTATCCCCGAGAGCTTCAACGTTCTGATCAAGGAACTGAAGTCGCTCGGCCTGAATGTCGATCTGGAGCAGAGCGCAATCTGATGCGCTTTGTCTCCGCCTTTTCTGTGTTTGTTGCTAACGCGGGCGCGGCCGGCCTTCCGGCCCGCTCCGTGAAATGGGATTTCGGCGCATGAACGAACTCATGAAGATCCTTGGTCAGACGGGCCAGACCCAGTCTTTTGACCAGATCAAAATCCAGCTCGCTTCATCCGAGCAGATCCGCTCCTGGTCTTACGGCGAGATCAAGAAGCCCGAGACCATCAACTACCGTACGTTCAAGCCCGAGCGTGACGGCCTGTTCTGTGCGCGTATCTTCGGCCCGATCAAGGACTATGAGTGCCTGTGCGGCAAGTACAAGCGCATGAAGTTCCGCGGCATCGTGTGCGAGAAATGCGGCGTGGAAGTCACGCTTGCCAAGGTTCGCCGCGAGCGTATGGGCCATATTGAGCTGGCTTCGCCGGTTGCGCATATCTGGTTCCTGAAGTCGCTGCCGAGCCGCATCGCGACGATGATCGATATCACGCTGAAGGACCTCGAAAAGGTCCTGTATTTCGAGAGCTATATCGTTCTCGAATCCGGCACGAGCCCGTTCAAGCGCTATTCGCTGCTGTCGGAAGATCAGTATTTCGACGCCATGGACGACTATGCCGACGAAGGCCTGGAAGTCGGTATCGGTGCCGAGGCGGTCAAGAAGATCCTGTGGAAGGCGCGTCTGCTCTCCACCGAGACCGATCGCCCGGGTCTGATCGACCGTGACGGCCGCGATCAGGACAAGTCTGACGGCGATCTGCTGCGTGAAGACCTGCGCGAAGCCACGTCGGAAGCCAAGCGCAAGAAGCTCGTCAAGCGCCTGAAGCTGTTTGAAGCCTTTGCCGAGAGCGGTTCGCGTCCGGAATGGATGATCCTCGACCTCGTTCCGGTCATTCCGCCCGAGCTGCGCCCGCTCGTGCCGCTGGATGGCGGTCGTTTCGCGACGTCCGATCTGAACGATCTCTATCGCCGCGTGATCAATCGTAACAATCGACTGAAGCGCCTGATCGAGCTGCGTGCGCCGGACATCATTGTCCGCAACGAAAAGCGCATGCTGCAGGAAGCTGTTGACGCGCTGTTCGATAACGGCCGTCGTGGTCGCGCCATCACGGGTGCCAACAAGCGTCCGCTGAAGTCGCTCTCCGACATGCTGAAAGGCAAGCAGGGCCGCTTCCGTCAGAACCTTCTCGGCAAGCGCGTCGACTATTCGGGCCGTTCGGTCATCGTGGTCGGACCCGAGCTGAAGCTGCATCAGTGCGGCCTGCCGAAGAAGATGGCGCTCGAGTTGTTCAAGCCGTTCATCTACAGCAAGCTCGAGAAATACGGTCACGCCACCACCATCAAGGCTGCAAAGCGCATGGTGGAGAAGGAGCGTCCGGAAGTCTGGGATATCCTCGAAGAGGTCATCCGCGAGCATCCCGTGATGCTGAACCGCGCGCCGACCCTTCACCGTCTCGGCATCCAGGCCTTCGAGCCCGTGCTGATCGAAGGCAAGGCGATCCAGCTGCATCCGCTGGTCTGCACCGCGTTCAACGCCGACTTCGACGGCGACCAGATGGCCGTTCACGTGCCGCTGTCGCTTGAAGCCCAGCTTGAAGCCCGCGTGCTGATGATGTCGACCAATAACATCCTCAGCCCCGCGAACGGCAAGCCGATCATCGTGCCGTCGCAGGACATCGTGCTTGGTCTGTACTATCTGAGCCTCGAGGTTCCCGAGTATCACACGACGCCAGATCAGGCCGAGTATGATGCGGAAGGGCGTCTGGTTAAGGCTGGTCCGTCTGCCTATGCGTCAGTGGCCGAGATCGAACTCGCCATGAACGAGGGCACGCTCAAGCTGCACGACAAGATCCGTCTCCGCATGGATACGCTGGATGCCGACGGCAAGCCCGTTCGTCAGACCATGCTCACCACGCCGGGTCGTGCTCTGATCGCGCAGATCCTGCCGCGCAACGCCGCGATCCCGTTCTCGCTGGTCAACAAGCAGCTGACCAAGAAGAATGTGTCGGACGTGATCGACGCCGTGTACCGTCACTGTGGTCAGAAGGAAGCGGTCATTTTCTGTGACCGTCTCATGGGCCTCGGTTTCCGCCACGCCGCACGCGCCGGTATCTCCTTCGGCAAGGATGACATGATCATCCCGGTCGAGAAGCAGGAACTGGTCGAGCGCACTCAGGCCGAGATCAAGGAATTCGAGCAGCAGTATCAGGACGGTCTGATCACGGCTGGCGAGCGTTATAACAAGGTGGTCGATGCCTGGTCGCGTTGCACGGACGAAGTCCAGGCGGCGATGATGAAGGAGATTTCGCGCCAGGTCATCGGCAAGCCGACGAACTCGGTCTGGATGATGAGCCATTCCGGTGCGCGTGGGTCGCCAGCCCAGATGAAGCAGCTTGCCGGTATGCGTGGCCTTATGGCCAAGCCGTCGGGCGAGATCATCGAGCAGCCGATCATCGCGAACTTCAAGGAAGGCCTTTCGGTTCTCGATTACTTCACCTCCACCCACGGTGCCCGTAAGGGTCTCGCGGATACGGCGCTGAAGACGGCGAACTCGGGTTACCTCACGCGTCGCCTCGTCGACGTGGCGCAGGACTGCATCATCGTCGAGAATGATTGCGGCACCGAGCGTGGTCTGACGATCCGTGCAGTCATGGATAGTGGTGAGGTCATCTCTTCGCTTTCCGAGCGTATCCTGGGTCGTACCCTGACGGCTGACGTGACCGACCCGGTAAGCGGTGCGGTTCTCTTCCCGCGCAACACGCTGATCGAGGAAGCCGAGGCAGAGATCATCGAGAAGGCAGGCGTCGAAAGCGTGCTGATTCGTTCGGTGCTGACCTGTGACAGCCGCGTCGGTGTGTGCGGTCATTGCTATGGCCGCGACCTTGCACGCGGTACGCCAGTCAATATCGGTGAGGCCGTAGGCGTTATCGCTGCGCAGTCCATCGGTGAGCCTGGCACGCAGCTGACCATGCGTACCTTCCATATTGGTGGTGCGGCAACGCGCGGTGCAGAGCAGTCGATGGTCGAGGCGTCGCGCGACGGCAAGGTGACCATTCGCAACCGCAACGTGGTTCAGAACAGCCAGAACGTCACCATCGTGATGTCGCGTAACTGCGAAATCCTGCTGACGGACGAGAAGGGCGTGGAGCGCGCACGTTACCGCGTGCCTTACGGTGCCCGTCTGATGGTCAATGAGGGCCAGGAAGTCACGCGCGGCCTGAAGATGGCCGAGTGGGACCCCTACACCCTGCCGATCATCACGGAGCAGGCCGGTACGGTCGAGTATCTCGACCTGATCGACTCCATCACGCTCGTCGAGCGCATGGACGAAGTGACGGGCCTGACCTCGAAGGTGGTCGTTGACTACAAGCAGGGCAGCAAGGGTGTGGATCTGCGTCCGCGCCTGCAGCTCAAGGATGCAGCGGGCAACGTGGTCCGACTCGCGAACGGTAATGAGGCGCGCTACTTCCTGTCGCCCGACTCACTGCTGTCGATCGAGAACGGCGCCACAGTCCATGCCGGTGACGTGCTGGCCCGTATCCCGCGTGAAGGTTCGAAGACCCGTGACATTACGGGTGGTCTGCCGCGCGTGGCCGAACTGTTCGAAGCCCGCCGTCCGAAGGATCACGCGATCATCGCGGAGACCGAAGGCCGGATCGAGATCGGCAAGGACTACAAGTCCAAGCGCTGCATCATCGTGAAGAACGACGAGACCGGGGAAGAGACCAACTACCTCATCCCGAAGGGCAAGCACGTCTCGGTGCAGGAAGGCGACTTCGTGCAGAAGGGCGATCCGCTGGTCGATGGTCCCCGCGTGCCGCATGACATTCTCAAGGTCATGGGTGTCGAGGCGCTGTCCGATTATCTCGTCAACGAGATCCAGGACGTCTATCGACTGCAGGGCGTGAAGATCAATGACAAGCATATCGAAGTCATTGTTCGTCAGATGCTGCAGAAGGTGGAAATCCTTGAGCCGGGCGATACGACCTATCTGATCGGCGAGACGGTGGACCGCATCGAGTTCGAGGTCGAGAACGAGAAGCGCGTCAAGATGGGTGAGGAGCCCGCACGCGGCATGCCCATCCTGCAGGGCATCACCAAGGCCTCGCTGCAGACGCAGTCCTTCATCTCTGCGGCCTCCTTCCAGGAGACCACACGTGTGCTGACCGAAGCGGCAACAGCCGGCAAGGTCGATACGCTGAATGGTCTGAAGGAGAACGTGATTGTCGGGCGTCTGATCCCGGCAGGCACAGGCAGCGTGATGAACAAGCTGCGTGCCATGGCGGCCTCCCAGGACCGCCAGCGCGTGAGCCGGGCCGCCCCCGAGGTGACCGACGACGCGGCCGAGTAGAACCCCGCGACCGCCACAGGGGGAAACCCCTGTGGCGTCTCGGAAAAACTAGTTTACGTTTGGGATCGGGCGGGGTAATACCCGCCCGATTTCGTATCCGGCGATTCGAGACGGGAATCGAACGAGAATCGGGCAGAACGCTAGAGTATGCTTGACTTTCAACCGAAACGGCCATAGGGTCCGCGCCCTCGGCTACCCCCGTCTCCTAAGGCGTCTGAGCCGTTGATAGACAGCATCAAACGCTAACGGTGCCGCCGCCCTCGGGTGAGGCTCAGGCCGGTAGTGAAAGAGTCAAAAGCGGGCGGCATTCTGCCGCGCGCTGAATTTTGTTGGAAGCAAGCAGATCGGGCGTCGCTCGATCTAGCAGTGAGCAAGGATCGGGAAGGGCGTATGCCGACCATCAACCAGTTGATCGCCAAGGGCCGCGAGCCTGCCGCCAAGCGGAATAAAGTGCCGGCCCTCCAGGGTTGCCCCCAGAAGCGCGGCGTTTGCACGCGCGTCTATACGGTTACCCCGAAAAAGCCGAACTCGGCCCTGCGTAAGGTGGCAAAGGTGCGCCTGACCAACGGGTATGAGGTCGTTAGCTACATTCCGGGTGAAGGCCATAACCTGCAGGAACACAGCGTCGTGCTGATCCGCGGCGGCCGTGTAAAAGATTTGCCGGGTGTGCGTTATCACATCCTGCGCGGCGTGCTTGACACGCAGGGCATCGCCAAGCGTCGTCAGCGCCGTTCGCTGTATGGCGCGAAGCGTCCGAAGTAAGAGGAAATTCAGGCATGAGTCGCCGTCATCGCGCTGTAAAGCGTGAGATCCTTCCCGATCCGAAGTTCGGAGATGTCGTCATCACGCGTTTTATGAACGCTCTGATGTACGATGGTAAGAAGTCCACAGCCGAGGGCATCGTTTACGGTGCGCTTGAGTCCGTGCGTCGTCGTGGCGGTGCCACGGCTGATCCGGTCGCCATGTTCCATGCGGCTCTGGACAACGTGAAGCCGGCCGTAGAGGTTCGCTCCCGCCGCGTCGGCGGTGCGACCTATCAGGTCCCCGTCGAAGTCCGTGCCGAGCGCCGTCAGGCCCTCGCCATCCGCTGGCTGATCGACGCCTCGCGCAAGCGCGGTGAAAACACGATGCAGGAACGCCTTTCCAACGAGCTGATGGACGCGATCAACAATCGCGGCTCCGCCGTGAAGAAGCGCGAAGACACGCATCGTATGGCTGAAGCAAATAAAGCATTCAGCCACTATCGTTGGTAAGCTGAACAGGCTAACCGATTTCCCCGGGTGCCTCCTTCGGAGGTGCCTGGTACGAATTAGCAATCTTCCCCGCCGCACCTTCGGCGGTGGGTTATGGAGAGAATGATGGCTAAGGCTAAATTTGAGCGGACGAAGCCGCACTGCAACATCGGCACCATCGGTCACGTCGACCATGGCAAGACCTCACTGACGGCTGCAATCACGAAGACGCTCGCCAAGTCCGGCGGCGCGACCTTCCGTGCGTATGACCAGATCGACGCTGCTCCTGAAGAGCGCGCTCGCGGCATCACGATCTCCACCGCTCACGTTGAGTACGAGACCAAGAACCGTCACTACGCCCACGTCGACTGCCCGGGCCATGCTGACTACGTCAAGAACATGATCACGGGTGCCGCCCAGATGGACGGCGCGATCCTGGTTGTGTCCGCTGCTGACGGCCCGATGCCCCAGACGCGTGAGCACATCCTGCTCGCTCGCCAGGTTGGCGTTCCGGCGCTGGTCGTGTTCCTGAACAAGGTTGACCAGGTTGACGACGCCGAGCTCCTCGAGCTCGTCGAAATGGAAGTCCGTGAGCTTCTCTCGTCCTACCAGTTCCCCGGCGACGATATCCCCATCGTCAAGGGTTCGGCTCTGGTGACGCTTGAAGACGGCGATGCAGCAATCGGTGAAGACCGCGTGCTCGAGCTGATGGAAGCGGTTGACACCTACATCCCGCAGCCGGAGCGTCCGGTTGACCGTCCGTTCCTGATGCCGATCGAAGACGTGTTCTCGATCTCGGGTCGTGGTACGGTTGTCACGGGTCGCGTCGAGCGTGGCGTTGTGAACGTGGGTGACGAAGTCGAGATCGTCGGCCTCAAGGACACCGTCAAGACGACCGTTACGGGCGTCGAGATGTTCCGCAAGCTGCTCGATCGCGGTGAAGCCGGTGACAACATCGGTGCGCTGGTTCGTGGCACGAAGCGTGAAGACGTTGAGCGCGGTCAGGTTCTTGCAAAGCCGGGTTCGATCACCCCGCACAAGAAGTTCAAGGCTGAGGCTTACATCCTCACGAAGGAAGAAGGCGGACGTCACACTCCGTTCTTTACAAACTACCGTCCGCAGTTCTATTTCCGCACGACCGACGTCACGGGCGTCGTTCAGCTGCCGGAAGGCACGGAAATGGTCATGCCGGGCGATAACGTTGCCATGGACGTCGAGCTGATTGCTCCGATCGCCATGGACGAAGGTCTCCGCTTCGCTATCCGTGAAGGCGGCCGCACCGTCGGTGCAGGCGTGGTCTCCTCGATCAGCGCCTGATTGTAAGCACGGGCCCTGATTTGGTTGGCCCCGGTCGGAGTAATCCGGCCGGGGTCGGCTTTAGAAGGGACCAGGAGGGAGCAGGGTAAGACCCGAACCCCAACGAGTTGGATTATTGGTAAGATGGACAACCAGAACATCCGCATTCGCCTAAAGGCGTACGATCACCGCGTGCTCGACAACAGCACGAAGGAAATCGTAAACACGGCGAAGCGTACGGGTGCGCGGGTTCGGGGTCCTATCCCGCTACCGACGCATATCGAGCGGTTCACTGTGAACCGTTCCCCACATGTGGACAAGAAAAGCCGCGAGCAGTTCGAAATTCGGACTCATCGCCGCCTGCTCGACATTGTTGAGCCGACACCGCAGACCGTGGACGCCCTCATGAAGCTCGACCTCGCCGCTGGCGTTGACGTCGAGATCAAACTTTAAGGTCCAGACGATGCGTACCGGATTGATCGCAAAGAAGCTGGGAATGACCCGGCTATTCAAGGAAGATGGCACACATGTGCCGGTCACAGTGCTGCATCTCGACGAGGTCGAGGTTGTGGACGCCCGCACGCAGGAGCGTGATGGCTACACCGCAGTGCAGATCGGCATGAGCAAGGCAAAGGTGAAGAACGTCACCAAGCCGATGCGTGGCCATTATGCTCGCACCAAGGTGGAGCCGAAGAAGACTCTTGTCGAGTTTCGCGTGGCAGAAGATGCCGTGCTTGAGGCTGGCACGAAGCTCTCTGCGGCCCATTTCGTCGTTGGCCAGAAGGTCGACGTCACCGGCACCAGCAAGGGCAAAGGCTTCGCCGGCGTCATGAAGCGCTGGAACTTCGCTGGTCTTGAAGCCTCCCACGGCGTGTCCATCAGCCATCGTTCGCATGGTTCGACAGGTCAGCGCCAGGACCCGGGCAAGGTCTTCAAGGGCAAGAAAATGGCCGGTCATATGGGTGACGAGCGCATCACGACGCTTAATCTCGAAGTGGCAGCCGTTGACGCCGAACGCAACCTGATCATGGTTCGTGGTTCGATTCCGGGTGCCAAGAATGGCCTGGTGATGATCCGCGATGCGATCAAGAAGGCCCGCCATGCAGATGCGCCGTACCCGGCAGCGACTGCGGCGGCCGCCGGTTAAGGACTGAGGGCGATGGAATACGATATCAAAACCCTCGATAATGGCAGCGCCGGAACGGTGACCCTGCCAGAGGAACTGTTCGGCGCTACCCCGCGCACGGACATCATGGCACGCGTTGTTCACTGGCAGCTGGCCAAGCGCCGCGCTGGTACGCACCGCACCAAGGGCATGGGCGAGATTTCTGGCACGACCAAGAAGCCGTACCGCCAGAAGGGCACAGGCTCGGCACGTCAGGGCTCGCTGCGCGCACCGCAGTTCCGCACTGGTGGCGTCGTTCATGGTCCGGTCGTTCGCGACCATGGCTATGACCTGCCCAAGAAGGTGCGTCGCCTCGGCCTGATCTCTGCGCTGTCGCAGAAGGCCGCAGCGGGCAAGCTGATCGTCATCGATCAGGCCGCTGGTGTGACCAAGACCCGTGAAGCTGCTGCAAAGCTGGCTGCGCTGGGTTGGTCCTCCGCCCTGATCGTCGACGGCGCCGTTGATGTGGCTTTCGGTCGCGCTGTGCGCAACCTGCCCAAGATCGACGTGCTGCCCACGATCGGCGCCAACGTCTATGACATTCTGAACCACGATGTTCTCGTGCTGACGCGCGCAGGGCTCGAGGGTCTCAAGGAGCGCCTGGCATGACCACGGGCATCGTTCTTGCGCGCCGCACGAAGGCGCAGCGCATGACGCGTGAAGCGATGTTTGACATCGTTCGCGCGCCGCTCATCACCGAGAAGGCGACGGCCCTCTCCGAGCGTAACCAGGTTGTTTTCCGCGTGGCGATGACCGCCGCGAAGCCGGAAATCAAGGTTGCGGTCGAGACGCTTTTCGGCGTCAAGGTCGTCTCCGTGAACACGCTGGTGCAGAAGGGCAAGACCAAGATGGTCAAGGGCCGTCCTGGTCGCCGTTCGGACATCAAGAAGGCGTATGTTCAGCTTGCGGAAGGTCAGTCCATTGACCTCACCGCGAAGCTGGGCTGACGCGGGATAGGATACCATGGCACTCAAGCACTTTAATCCCACGACGCCGAGCACACGTGGCACGGTTCTGATCGATCGCAGCGAGCTTTACAAGGGCAAGCCGGTCAAGCAGCTGACCGAAGGCAAGAACAAGACGGGCGGCCGTAACAATCACGGTCGTACCACGTCGCGTTTCCGTGGCGGCGGGCACAAGCAGTCCTACCGCTATGTTGACTTCAAGCGTCGCAAGTTCGACGTTGCCGGTACGGTCGAGCGTCTGGAATATGACCCGAACCGCACCGCCTTCATCGCGCTGATCAAGTACGAAGACGGCGAGCTGGCGTATATCCTGGCACCGCAGCGCGTTAAGGTTGGCGATCAGGTAATCGCTGGCGAACGCACTGACGTGAAGCCGGGCAACGCCATGCCGCTGGGTTCGATGCCTGTCGGTACGATCGTGCACAACATCGAGCTGAAGCCCGGTGCTGGTGGCAAGATCGCCCGTTCGGCTGGCACGTATTGCCAGCTGGTCGGCAAGGATGCCGGTTACGCCCAGATCAAGCTGCAGTCCGGTGAGCTCCGTCTCGTCCGTGGCGAATGCATGGCCACTGTTGGCGCGGTGTCGAACCCCGACAACATGAACCAGCATCTCGGCAAGGCCGGGCGCAACCGTTGGCTCGGTCGTCGTCCGCATAACCGCGGCGTCGTCATGAACCCGGTCGACCATCCGCATGGTGGTGGTGAAGGCCGTACCTCTGGTGGCCGTCATCCGGTCACGCCGTGGGGCAAGCCGACCAAGGGCTACAAGACTCGTGTTAACAAGAAGACGGACAGCCTGATCATCCGTCGCCGCAAGACCGGCAAGTAAGAAGGGGGCAAACAGAGATGGCACGTTCCGTCTGGAAGGGCCCGTTCGTTGACGGGTACTTGTTCGGCAAGGCTGAAGCGTCGCGCGCTTCGGGTCGTAATGAGGTGATCAAGATCTGGTCGCGTCGTTCCACCATCCTGCCGCAGTTCGTCGGACTCACGTTCGGCGTTTATAATGGCCACAAGTTCCTGCCGGTGCAGGTGACGGAAAACATGGTCGGGCACAAGTTCGGTGAGTTCTCGCCGACACGCACGTTCCCCGGTCATGCTTCCGACAAGAAGTCGAAGCGGGGCTGATCATGAGCAAGCCGAAGCACATTCGCACACTCGCTGATACGGAAGCGCAGGCTGTTGCCCGCAACATCCGCGTTAGCCCGCGCAAGCTGAACCTGGTTGCGGCGATGATCCGCAACCAGCCGGCAGACAAGGCAATCGCAGCGCTGACGTTCTCGCGTCGCCGTATTGCTCAGCAGGTTCGTAAGACCCTGGAGAGCGCTGTGGCCAATGCAGAGAACAATCATCAGCTCGATGTCGATCAGCTCGTGGTCAAGACCGCAGAAGTTGGCAAGTCGATCGTCATGAAGCGTTTTCACGCTCGTGGCCGTGGTCGTTCCTCGCGCATCGAGAAGTTCTTCAGCCATCTGAAGATCGTCGTTGCCGAGCGCGCTGCAGACGAAGCGCCTGCGCCGAAGGGCAAGGGCAAGGACGCAGCAGAGCAGAAGGCAGCCTGATATGGGACACAAAGTCAATCCGATCGGGCTCCGGCTCGGCGTAAACCGCACCTGGGATAGCCGCTGGTACGCTGGCAATGACTATTCCCGTCTGCTGCATGAAGACCTGATGCTGCGCGCCTATCTGCGTCGCAAGCTGTCGGGTGCAGGCGTCTCCCGCGTTGTGATCGAGCGTCCGGCCAAGAAGCCGCGCGTCACGATCTATGCAGCGCGCCCTGGCGTCGTCATCGGCAAGAAGGGTCAGGACATCGATGCTCTGCGCAAGGATCTGAGCCGCCTGGCAAAGACCGACGTTGCGCTGAACATCGTCGAGATCCGTAAGCCTGAAATCGACGCGACCCTGGTTGCCGAGAACATTGCGCAGCAGCTGGAGCGCCGCGTGGCCTTCCGTCGTGCGATGAAGCGTGCGGTTCAGTCTGCCATGCGTCTTGGCGCACAGGGTATCCGAATCAACTGCTCCGGCCGTCTCGGTGGTGCGGAAATCGCTCGTATCGAGTGGTATCGCGAAGGTCGCGTGCCACTTCACACGTTGCGCGCCGACATCGATTACGGTATCGCCACTGCCAAGACGACCTATGGTACGTGCGGTGTTAAAGTCTGGATCTTCAAGGGTGAAATCCTTGCCCATGATCCGATGGCTCAGGACCGTCGTGCAGCGGAACAAGCGCCGCAGCGCTGAGCAGTAGATTATGACAAGCGCCGCGAGGCGCATGAGGATACGACACCATGCTTTCCCCGAAGCGGACTAAGTTTCGCAAGGCCCACAAGGGCCGCATTCATGGGTTGGCCAAGGGCGGAACGACGTTGAATTTCGGCGCGTTCGGCCTTAAGGCTCTTGAACCCGAACGTATCACCGCACGCCAGATCGAGGCGTCGCGTCGCGCGATCACTCGTGCGATGAAGCGTGCCGGTCGCGTGTGGATCCGGATTTTCCCGGATCTGCCGGTTTCCACGAAGCCTGCCGAAGTCCGCATGGGCTCCGGCAAGGGCTCGCCCGAGTTCTGGGTGGCCCGCGTGAAGCCCGGTCGCGTGCTGTTTGAAATCGAAGGCGTGCCGCCTGAAGTGGCACGTGAGGCTCTGGCTCTTGGCGCAGCGAAGCTGCCGATCAAGACCAAGTTCATCACCCGTATCGGGGAGGCATAAGAATGGCTGACGCTTACAAGGTAGCCGATCTTCGCGCCAAGTCACCTGATGAACTGCAGGCCCTTCTTCTGGACCTGAAGCGTGAGCAGCTGAACCTCCGGTTCCAGGCTGCCACGGGCCAGTCCGAGGGAGTCGGACGCGTTCGCGTTCTCCGTCGTGCGATTGCTCGCATCAAGACGGTGGCGCATCAATCGAAGAACAAGGCGGGCGCAAAAACGTCCGCCGCAGAGTCCTGAGAGGAGACGGACGATGCCAAGGCGCGTCCTGACAGGGCGAGTGACGAGCGACAAGATGGACAAGACGGTTACCGTTCTTGTTGATCGTCGTATCATGCACCCGCTCTATAAGAAGTTCATTCGTCGTTCCAAGAAGTACGCGGCGCATGACGAGCTGAACGAGTGCAAGATCGGAGACACGGTGCGCATCGAAGAATGTGCACCGATTTCCAAGCGCAAGACCTGGACGGTGATTACCCGCAACGGTGCGGCCCTTGAGGCAGCAGCTGCGGCACCGGCTCAGGCGTCAGCGTAAGAGGGGACTGAGAAATGATCCATCCCGAGACCAATCTGGACGTCGCCGATAATTCCGGCGCACGTCAGGTGCAGTGCATCAAGGTGCTGGGCGGCTCCAAGCGGAAAACCGCCTCGGTCGGCGACGTGATCGTCGTGTCCGTCAAGGAAGCGATTCCCCGCGGCAAGGTGAAGAAGGGTGACGTGCATCAGGCCGTCATCGTTCGCACGTCCTACCCCGTTCGTCGTGCTGACGGCAGCGCTATCCGCTTCGACAAGAACGCGGCCGTGCTGATCAACAAGTCGATGGAACCGATCGGTACGCGTATCTTTGGCCCGGTGGTTCGTGAGCTGCGTGCGCGCAAGTTCATGAAGATCATCTCCCTGGCTCCGGAGGTGCTATAATGGCTGCTCGCATCAAGAAGGGTGACCAGGTTCTGGTCCTCTCCGGCTCTTCACGCGGCACGCGTGGCGAAGTCCTTGCCGTCCTGCCGAAGGTCGAAAAGGCCATCGTGCGCGGCGTGGCTGTGGCCAAGCGTCACCAGAAGCCGACCCGCATGAACCAGGAAGGCGGTATCATCGCCAAGGAAATGCCGGTTCATCTGTCCAACCTGAAGCTCGTCGATCCGAAGAGCGGCAAGCCGACTCGCGTCGGTTTCCGTCAGCTCGAGGATGGGCGCAAGGTCCGTGTCGCCAAGGTGACCGGCGAAGTGATCGAAGGCTAAGGGGGCGACAATGAGCGAGACCATTACCCGCATCCAGCCGCGCCTGCAGCAGCGTTACAACGACGTTCTCCGTGACAAGCTGCGCGAGCAGTTTGGCTACAAGAACGCCATGCAGGTTCCGAAGCTGGAAAAGATCGTGCTGAACATGGGCGTTGGCGAAGCCGCCGGCGACCAGAAGAAGCTCGATGCCGCCGTTGCCGAAATGGCAGCCATCTCCGGTCAGAAGCCCGTCAAGACGGTTGCCCGCAAGGCAATCGCCGGCTTCAAGATCCGTGAAGGCCTGCCGATCGGCTGTAAGGTGACCCTGCGCCGCGCACGTATGTACGAATTCCTCGATCGTCTCGTGACGATCGCGATGCCGCGCATCCGTGACTTCCGCGGTCTGCCCCCGAACAAGGGCTTTGACGGCCGTGGCAATTTCGCCATGGGCATCAAGGAGCAGATCGTGTTCCCGGAAATCGACTACGACAAGATCGACTCCGTACGCGGCATGGACATCATCTTCGTCACCACGGCGAAGAGCGATGAAGAGGCAAAAGCGCTGCTCAAGGCGTTCGATCTGCCCTTCACTGCCTGATTTATCGGGTTGAGCCGGGTTTTTTCCTTTCCAAAGGAAGCCCGGCTCCCTATATACACACGCTGTTTGGAAAACCGTTGGGATTGGCCCGACAGGTTCCGGGAGAAGATTTAGCATGGCAAAAATCTCCGCCGTGAACCGCAACGCCAAGCGCGCCTATATGGCGACGCGCGACAAGGCGAAGCGGACCGCGTTGAAAGATATCATCAAGGACCGGAGCCTTCCGGTAGAGGAGCGTTTCGACGCAACCCTGAAGCTGGCAGAAATGCCGCGCAACGGGTCGCGCGTTCGTTTCCGTCTGCGCTGCAAGGTTTCGGGACGTCCCCGCGCGAACTACCGCAAGTTCGAGCTGAGCCGTATCGCCCTGCGCGACCTGGCCTCCACCGGCCAGATCCCCGGTATGGTCAAGTCGAGCTGGTAAGGTAGAAGCGAATGTCCCTGTCCGATCCGTTGGGTGATATGCTCACCCGCATTCGCAATGCCCAGCGTGCCCGTCACGCGGCTTGCATCGCGCCGGCTTCCAAGCTGCGTGCGAACGTTCTGGAAGCGCTGCGTCGCGAAGGTTACATCCGTGGCTACACCACGGAAGAGCTGCGCGCTGGTGTCTCCCAGCTGCGCATCGAGCTGAAATATGCAGACGGCCAGCCCGTGATCAAGGAGATCCACCGCGTGTCCAAGCCGGGCCGTCGCGTGTATTCCAAGATCAAGGAACTGCCGCGCGTGTATGCCGGTCTCGGCGTGTCGATCCTGTCCACCCCGCGCGGTATCCTTTCGGATATCGAGGCTCGCGCCGCGAATGTCGGTGGCGAAGTCCTCTGCCGCGTCTTCTGAGGAGGATCACATGTCACGAGTAGGCAAGTATCCGGTTGTCATTCCTGCTGGCGTGGATGTGTCCATTGCTGACGGGTCCCTGACCGCCAAGGGCAAGCGCGGTTCGCTGAGCATGCCTCTGACCCGCTTCGTTCAGGCGAAGGTGGAAGACGGCAAGGTTTCGATCCTTCCGGTGGGTAACCGTTCGCGCGAGACCTGGACGATGTGGGGCACAACCCGCGCCATCGTCGCCAACCTGGTCAAGGGCGTGTCCGAGGGTTTCAGCAAGACGCTCGAAATCACCGGTACGGGTTTCCGCGCCAGCGTGCAGGGCTCGAATTTGGTGATGAATCTGGGTTATTCCCACGACGTCGTCTACCCGATCCCCGCCGACGTGAAGATCACCACGCCCCGTCCCACGGCCATCACGGTCGAAGGGAACGACAAGCAGCGTGTTGGTCAGGTTGCGCTCGATATCCGTAACTTCCGCAAGCCGGAACCCTATAAGGGCAAGGGCGTGCGTTACGAGACCGAAGTTCTCCGTCGTAAGGAAGGCAAGAAGAAATAATGGCTACGCAGCATGGATTGCAGGAACGGCGCCGTCAGCGGCTTCGCTTCCAGCTTCGCCGCAAGAGCGGTGGCCGGCCGCGTCTGTCGGTCTTCCGTTCTGGCAAGAACATCTACGCACAGGTGATCGACGACGCTCAGGGCGTCACGCTCGCCAGCGCTTCCACCCTCGAGAAGACCCTCCGCGAGGCGGGCAAGACGGGTGCGAATGTCGATGCGGCTTCGGTCGTTGGCAAGCTGGTTGCAGAGCGCGCTCTGGCCGCCGGCGTGACGGCGGTCGTGTTCGATCGCGGTGCGTATCTCTATCATGGTCGCGTCAAGGCGCTGGCCGAAGCTGCCCGCGAGGGCGGCCTTTCGTTCTAAGGAAGGATCACACATGGCACGTGAGCCAAGAGAAGGCGGCCGTGGTGGTCGCGAGCGGGAACGCGAAGGCGACGATCTGGTCGACAAGCTGGTAACGATCAACCGCGTGGCCAAGGTGGTCAAGGGCGGACGTCGCTTCGCTTTTGCTGCCCTGGTTGTCGTTGGTGACCAGAAGGGTCGCGTCGGGTATGGAGCGGGCAAGGCCCGTGAAGTGCCGGAAGCGATCCGCAAGGCCACCGAGCGCGCCAAGCGCACGATGATCCGCGTTCCGATGAAGGAAGGCCGCACACTGCATCACGACTCCTACGGGCATTTCGGTGCTGGTAAGGTTGTGGTTCGTGCAGCTGAAGCCGGTACCGGCATCATCGCAGGCGGCCCGATGCGCGCCGTCTTTGAATCGCTGGGCGTGAATGACGTTGTTGCGAAGTCCCTCGGGACCCGTAACCCGCATAACATGGTCAAGGCGACCTTTGCCGCTCTCGAGCGTTGCAGCAGCCCCCGCGCTGTCGCGAGCCGCCGTGGCAAGAAGGCCTCTGAGCTGTTTGCGAAGCGTGATGCAGCGTCTGACGAGGCAGTGGAGGCGACCAATGGCTGAGAACAAGACTGTTCGCGTCAAGCAGATCGCCTCGGCTATCGGGCGCAAGCCAGGCCAGGCTGAGACCCTCGTGGGTCTGGGCCTGCGCGGCATCGGCAGTGTTCGTGAGCTGGAGGATACTCCTTCGGTTCGCGGCATGATCCGCAAGGTTGCCCACCTTATCCAGGTGGAGGGTTGATATGAACCTGAATGAACTGCGCGATAACGCCGGTGCGCGTTACCGCAAGAAGCGTCTGGGCCGTGGTATCGGCTCGGGCAAAGGCAAGACCTCCGGTCGCGGCGTCAAGGGTCAGAAGGCCCGTGAAGGCGTCTCGCTGAACGGCTTTGAGGGTGGTCAGCTTCCGCTGTACCGTCGTATGCCGAAGCGCGGGTTCAAGAACATCTTCCGCAAGGAATTTGCTCCTGTGAATCTGGGCGCGATCGACCGTGCACTGGCTGATGGCAAGCTTCAGGCAGGCGCAACGATCACTGAAGAGGCTCTGCGCGCCGCTGGTCTGGTTGGCACTGGCAAGTATGCCGGTATCCGCCTGCTGGCAAAGGGCGAGCTGACCCGTGCAGTGACCGTCGAAGTCTCCGGCGCCTCTGCAACCGCGATTGCGGCTGTCGAGAAGGCTGGTGGCTCTGTCAAGGTTGCCGCCAAGGCTGAAGCTCCGGCAGAAGCCTGATCGCCCGAAACGCTCATCGCGCACCTTTTCGTGCGCGACGAACGACGGTAATCCTGAACAGCGTCCCGCGCCTGCGGCGACGCTGTTTTTGTTGAAAGGACCGGTGGATGGCCTCCGCAGCCGAGCAGCTTGCCGCCAATCTCAATCTGAGTTCATTCGCCAAGGCGACGGAACTCAAAAAGCGTATCTGGTTCACGCTGGGCGCGCTCATCATCTATCGCCTGGGTACCTATATTCCGGTCCCTGGGGTCGATGCGACCGTGATGGGTCAGCTCTTGAATCAGAATCAGGGCGGCATCATCGGCATGTTCGACATGTTCACCGGTGGTGCGCTCGGGCGTATGACCGTGTTCGCTCTGAACATCATGCCCTATATCAGCGCTTCGATCATCGTGCAGTTGCTTTCCACGGCGCTGCCCTCGCTCGAGACCCTGAAGAAGGAAGGCGAGCAGGGGCGCAAGAAGCTCAACGCCTATACGCGCTATCTGACCGTGCTTATCGCCTTGTTTCAGGCCTATGGTATCGCCGTGGGACTTGAGCACATGACGAGCAAGACCGGAGCGCTGGCCGTTGTCGCTCCGGGTCCCTTCTTCATCATGTCCTGTGTGGTGACGCTTGTGGGCGGTACCATGTTCCTGATGTGGCTGGGTGAACAGATCACTTCGCGTGGTGTGGGCAATGGTATCTCGCTCATCATTTTCGCGGGTATTGTGGCCAATCTTCCCCATGCCCTCGCAAGCCTTTTCCAGCTCGGTTATACCGGTGCGCTCTCGCCGTTCTTCGTGCTGCTCTTTCTTGTTCTCGCGGGTGCGACGATCGCATTCATCGTGTTCATGGAGCAGGCGCAGCGCAGGGTCGTGATCCAGTATCCCAAGCGTCAGGTCGGCAGCCGGATGTTCGGTGGCGACTCTTCCCATATGCCGCTCAAGGTGAATACGGCAGGCGTGATCCCGCCGATCTTCGCCTCGTCGGTACTTCTGATCCCCGTCACGGTTGCGGGCTTCATGAACGGCAAAGGGATGCCGGGCTGGCTCAGCACGCTCGGGCAGGAACTGGGGCAGGGACAGCCACTCTACATGCTGTTCTACGCGGCGATGATTCTCTTCTTCTCATATTTTTACGCCGCGGTGACGTTCAACCCGGAGGAGACGGCTGAGAATCTGCGCAAGCAGGGAGGGTTCGTGCCCGGTATCCGCCCCGGATCCAACACGGCGCGCTATTTTGACCGCATCCTTTCGCGCCTGACGACGATCGGCGCTCTCTATCTTGTGGCTGTGTGTCTGCTTCCGCAGATCCTTATCAGCCGTTACAACGTGCCCTTCTATTTCGGTGGGACGAGCCTGATCATCATCGTTTCCGTGACGATCGATACCATGACGCAGGTCCAGTCTCATCTGGTCGCCCATCGTTATCAGGGTCTGATTCGCAAGCAGCGCGGTCGCAATGCGGGCAAATCTGACCTGGGCAGAGGAGTGCGCCGCAGATGAACATCATCCTTCTTGGCCCGCCGGGTGCGGGCAAGGGGACACAAGCCCAGCGTCTCGAGCAGGGCTACGGTCTCAAGCAAATATCGACCGGCGACATGCTGCGCGCCGAGATGGCGGCGGGTACGCCGCTCGGCCTCAACGTGAAGTCCATCGTCGAGTCCGGCTCATTCGTGCCGGATCCGGTGATGATCGATCTGATCAAGAGCAGGACCCTGCAATCCGATTGCGCCCACGGGTTCATCCTCGATGGCTTCCCGCGTACGGAGAGCCAGGCTGAGGCTCTTGACGCCATGCTGGCGGGGCGGGCGATGAAGATCGACGCGGTCCTGCTGCTTGAGGTCGATGCCGAGCAGATCGTGTCCCGTCTCGCACAACGTCGTGCCCCGGATGGGACACGACGAGCCGATGACGAGCCAGATACCGTAAGGCACCGCATTCAGGTTTATCGCGATCAGACGGCCCCCATCCTTCCTTATTACGAGAATGCGGGGCGGTTGATTCGTATAGATGGAATGCAGAGCATGGACGCCGTTCATGGGGCGATCGTCGCAGCGCTCAAGCTGGATGCTCCGGCCTCAGCGTGACCATCACGTAAAAGTGAACGGTTTTATTTGACTCAAGGGGGGTGCTCGATATATTGCGCGCCCTCGACACAGGTGCTGACAGACGCGGTGATCGATGCCTCGCGAGGCGGTCGATTCTTTAGCGGACTGATCAGTTTCGATTGAACTGGCCCAAAATCTGGGTCGAAGCAGAAAGAGAGCCTGGCCTTCCGGTCAGGCAGGGAGTGAGTGGCGTGGCGCGTATTGCCGGCGTAAATATTCCGACGAACAAGCGGGTGGTCATTGCCCTGAGCTACATCTACGGCATTGGTCCGTCGACGGCGAAGGCAATCTGCTCCAAGCTCGAAGTTCCTGAAGCGAAGCGCGTGAACGAGCTGAGCGACGACGAGATCGTAAAGATCCGCGAACTGATCGATGGTGACTACCGCGTCGAGGGTGACCTCCGTCGCGAAACCGCGATGAACATCAAGCGTCTGATGGACCTTGGTTGCTATCGCGGCTTGCGTCATCGCCGTGGTCTGCCTGTCCGCGGCCAGCGTACCCACACCAACGCCCGCACCCGCAAGGGCAAGGCCGTGGCAATCGCCGGTAAGAAGAAAGCGACGCGCTAATTCGCGCTTCCTAGGTGGAGTGTGGCGACTTCCGACCTCCGGGTCAGTGGTTCGCCCTCCGCTCACTGCTCAGTTTGACAGGACGACCTCATCATGGCCAAGGCCGCAGCTCCGCGTATCCGTAAGAAGGAGCGCAAGAACATCATCTCCGGTGTCGCGCACGTTCTTTCGACGTTCAACAACACCATGATCACCATCTCCGACGCCCAGGGCAACTCGATTGCTTGGTCTTCGGCTGGCGCACAGGGCTTCAAGGGCTCGCGCAAGTCGACGCCCTATGCTGCGCAGGTTGCCGCCGAAGACGCAGGCCGCAAGGCCCGCGACCACGGCATGGAGACGCTGGAAATCGAAGTTTCGGGTCCGGGTTCGGGCCGTGAGAGCGCTCTGCGTGCCCTTCAGGCCGTCGGGTTCTCCATCACGTCGATCCGCGACATGACCCCGGTGCCACATAACGGCTGCCGTCCGCGCAAGCGTCGTCGCGTCTGATTGGCTCCGGCCCCTTTGGGGGCCGGTTGTCTGTCACCACCCGTCCGTAGGTGGTCTGTCCCCCGGGAGAGGCCACCGGCACGTTCTGACCGCGCTCCGGCGCGGTTGATGTTCCGTTGGGCCCCAGCGGGACAAGTTGTTTGAAAGGCCACGACATTGGTCCTCCAGAAGAACTGGCAGTCCCTTATCAAGCCGGAAAAGCTGGAAGTCGCGCCCGGCTCCGTGCCCACGCAGACAGCCACGGTGATTGCCGAGCCGCTGGAGCGTGGTTTTGGCATGACGCTCGGCAACGCGATTCGTCGCGTGCTGCTCTCCTCGCTTCAGGGCGCTGCCGTCACCGCGATCCAGATCGACGGCGTGCTGCATGAGTTCTCGTCCGTGCCGGGCGTCCGCGAGGACGTGACGGATATCGTGCTGAACATCAAGCAGCTTGCCCTGCGTATGCATGGCGAAGGTCCCAAGCGCATGGTGCTGACGGCTACGGGCCCCGGCGAAGTGCGTGCGGGCCAGATCCAGGCCGGTCATGACATTGAGATCATGAACCCTGACCTCGTGATCTGCACGCTCGATGACGGCGTGAAGCTGGGCATGGAATTCACCGTGAACATGGGCAAGGGCTATGTCCCGGCCGCAGCCAACCGTCCGGAAGACGCACCGATCGGGCTTATCCCCATTGATGCGATCTACTCCCCGGTGCGCAAGGTGTCTTACAAGGTCGAGCCGACCCGCGTGGGTCAGGTGACCGACTATGACAAGCTGCTGCTCACGGTCGAGACGAACGGCGCGGTCACGCCGGAAGACAGCCTGGCACTCGCTGCTCGTATCCTGCAGGATCAGCTTCAGCTCTTCATCAACTTCGACGAGCCGCGCCCGGTCCGTCAGGAAGAGCCGCGTGATGATCTGCCGTTCAACCGCAACCTGCTGCGCAAGGTTGACGAGCTTGAGCTTTCGGTCCGTAGCGCGAACTGCCTGAAGAACGACAACATCGTCTATATCGGCGATCTCGTTCAGAAGTCGGAGCAGGAGATGCTGCGTACGCCGAATTTCGGCCGCAAGTCGCTGAATGAAATCAAGGAAGTCCTGACTTCCATGGGTCTGTCGCTGGGAATGAATGTTCCGGCCTGGCCTCCCGAGAACATTGAGGATTTGGCGAAGCGTCTCGACGAGACGTTCTGAGCCCTATCCGGCAGAAAGTAGAGTAAGGAAACCCGATCATGCGTCATGGTGTTGCTGGGCGTAAGCTCAATGTAACCTCGACCCACCGCGCAGCCATGTTCCGCAACATGGCCGTGGCTATCATCAAGCACGAGCAGATCACGACGACGCTGCCCAAGGCGAAGGAAATTCGCCCGATCGTCGAGAAGCTGATCACCCTCGGCAAGCGTGGCACGCTGCATGCACGTCGTCAGGCTTTTGCACAGCTGCGCGACGAGACCATCGTCACCAAGCTGTTCTCGACCATCGCAGAGCGCTACCAGGGCCGCTCGGGTGGCTATACCCGCGTGCTGAAGGCTGGCGTTCGCTATGGTGACAACGCCGATATGGCCGTTGTTGAAATGGTCGACCGCGACGTTGACGCCAAGGGCAAGGATAGTGGCCCGGTGTTCAATCAGTCGGGTGAAGAGCCGATGGCTGCCTGATTCCGTCAGGAATTCAGAAGCTTCAGAAGGGCCGGGCAGGAAACTGCCCGGCCTTTTTGTTTTTGGCTTACAAATTTCTTTCAAATCATTTATGACCAACCCAACCAATCGGCAGCATCAATCCAAACGCCCAAGGCGGGATTTCTGAGCCGCGCCGATACCGATCCTTCCTCTACAGGATCGGGAGCCGGAATGAATATCCGGGCGCCCTGACGCGTTCCCCCATTCTGGTTTTTCATACGGTCCGAGCACTCTCGTAGGACCAGTCACCACGCATCCCATGCCGCCCGGGCAATGAGGTCCGGTACGCTCGCGCTGCGTGTAGATACAGGAGAGCTTCTTTGTCTGAGGCACGCACAACCCAGAGACGCGGGATCGCAGAGATCCTCGGTATTCCACGCCCCCTCTTTTTTGGCTTCGTCGGCTTGTTGCTGTTCATGATCGGCGATGGTGTGGAGGCGGGATACCTCGACACCTTCATGCTCCATAACGGGCACACGCAGGGCGATGTGAATCTGCTCTTCACGACCTATGGCATCACGGTCATGATCTCAGCCTGGTTCTCCGGTCCGTTGTCGGACCTCTATGGCCCCAAACGTGTCATGTGGATCGGCCTGATTCTCTGGGCCGTGCTAGAAGTCGGCCTTCTCGCTCTTGGGCTTGGGCCGAACAACTTCACCATGACCCTTCTGTTCTACACGCTACGTGGTTTCGCCTATCCGCTCTTCGCGTACGGGTTCCTTGTCTGGATTGCAGCTGCTACGCCCGCGACCATGCTGGGTTCCGCCGCCGGGTGGTTCTGGTTCTCCTTTTCAGCCGGACTTCCGACCCTCGGTTCGCAATTTGCGCGCTATGCGATTCCCGCCATCGGCGAGCTGGCCACCTTCTGGTGTTCACTGGGACTCGTCATCCTTGGCGGTCTGGTCGCCCTTCTGTTCACGCATGAACCGACTGGCAAGAAGCGTCTGCTGCCCGATCACGTGAGCACGCGTGACATCTTCTTCGGCTCCATCAGCATTATGTGGCGCGAGCCCAAGACGCTGATTGCAGGTATCGTGAGGACGATCGACACCTCCTCGGAATATGCCTTCCTCGCGATCATGCCTGCTTTCTTCATCGACCATCTTGGCTTTACCCAGGGGCAGTGGCTCAACCTGTTGTCGCTCATCTTTCTGAGTAACATCCTGTTCAATCTGGTCTCAGGCATGCTGGCTGACGCGCTGGGGCATCGTTTCATCGTATCTGTCTTCGGCGGTATTGGTGGCTTCGTCTCGATCCCGCTCTTTTACTACATCCCGGTCTGGTATCCGGGGAATTTCGCCGCCGCCGCCGCTGTGGGTATCTTCTACGGTGCCACCGTCGCCGCTTTCGTGCCGCTCTCGGGTCTGATGCCCCAGATCTGCCCCAAGGAGAAGGCTGCGGCATTGTCCATCCTCGGTCTTGGCGCAGGCGCTAGTACCTGGGTGGGTCCTGCCATCGCCGGTATCTGCGAGAGTGTGTTCGGCTTCGGTATGGAAGGGATCATCTGGGCCTTTGCCCTGATCTATCTCGCGGCGGCTGGCATGACGGTCACGCTGCGTATTTCTGACGAGGCCCGTCGCTACACGCAGGAAGCTCTTGCCCGAGGCGAGAGCGTCACCGCAGTGGGACACTGAACGCTCCCCGCGCAAGATAAAGCGGTTCTAACTCGTTCGAGGCGTCGTTGACATTTGTCGACGGCGCCTTTTTCTGTGGCTTCATGACTGATTATCTCTCCGCACCCCCGACGGACTGGGAGGGCCTCGAGCGCTTCTCTTTCGGCGATAGCCCGGCTTTGGCCGACGAGCTTCTCGACCTTGTTCTGCGTGGCATCAAGACCGGCACGTGCTGGGCAGCGAGTGATGGGCAGCAAACCGTCATCGGAAAGCTCAGTGTCGTCTGTGACGGACGAAACCGCCCCAGAGCGATCACCCGCACGCGCTCTCTCGTAAAAAAGCGCTGCAGCGATGTGGACGAGGATTTCGCGGCGAAGGAGGGGGAGGGGGATAGAAGCCTGGCTCACTGGCGTCGCGAGCATGAGCGCTATTTCCGTCGTCTTAACCAGTTCAGCGAGACGATGGAGCTCTGGTGCGAGGAATTCGTGGTCGTGTTTGTGTTCCCGTAAACCCTGTGAGACATGCTTGAACTGGAGGGTTGATACAGGACGAACTTTCATTGCGAGATCGCGTTGACCCCGGACAGAACAAAGAGGGGTTCGCCATGCTCAAGCTCGCCATATTCTTCCTGATCATCTCCCTGATTGCAGGACTTTTCGGATTCACCGGTATCTCCGCGGCGTCGGCAGGCATCGCGAAAATCCTCTTCTTCCTCTTCATCGCCCTTTTCGTGCTTTTCCTCGTCGTTGCCGTCTTCGTCGGCAAAGCCGTGACCTGAGTCTGATCTCTGGGCACACCATGAAAAAGGGGGAGGGCCTCGCGGCTCTCCCCCTTTTTGCTGTGTCCTTCCTTGCCTCCGCCGGGGGAAGGCAGGTTACGCCTATTGCTTTGTCTTCGAAATGAATTCCGGCAGAAGCGGGTTATTTGTCTGGAGCGAGGCCTTGCTCGGCAGTTGCGCAGCATCCCAGCCACCGCCCATCGCCACGATCAGATCTACATGGGCAATGGCCTGACTCTGATGGATGCCGAGAGCCTGTACCTCATAGCTCAGGGCATTCTGCTGACTGGTCAGCACAGTGGTGTAAGTCTGTGTTCCGGCCATATATTCGTTGAGAGAGACGCGTACCGCTTCCTGAGCCGACTTTACAGCGACATCCTGCTCAGCCTGCTGCTGCTGCAGAATGCGCAGATTCGACAGGTTATCCTCAACACCCTGGAGGGCCGTCAACACGGTCTGGCGGTAGGTTGCGACCGAGGCATCGTAATCGGCGCGGGCCTCACGCACGGCTGCGGTACGGGCGCCACCATTGAACAGCGTCTCGGTGGAGGAGGCTCCCAGTGACCAGAAACGGGTCGCAGCCTGGATCAGCGTCTGCAGCGGGTTGCCGCTATAGCCATAGGTCGCACTGACGGAGATCTCGGGATAGAATGCCGCGATATAGTATCCGATCTCGGCATTGTATCCTTCCATGTTCCGCTCGGCCGCTGCGATATCGGGGCGGCGTTGAAGCAGGACGGAAGGGATGGCATTCGGCGTCGAGGGTAGGGTGAGCGGCAGGGCGCCAACCGGAATGGTCAGATCTGCTGGCGCGCGCCCGACCAGAACGGCAATGGCGTGCTCGTATTGCGCCCGGGTAATACCGGCCTGGGTTGCCTGAGCCTCGGTCTGCTGCAACTGATACCGCGCCTGCCACAAGGCGCTCGGATCGGTCACGCCAGCATCAACCTGATTCTGCACGATGGTCAGGGCCTGGCGGAAATAGCCTACATTATCCAGATAAAGCTTCTTGAGGCTGTCCTGATAGCGCAGGTTGAAATAGGCATTTGCGAGCTGGGATTGGTAGGAAAGCTGCGCATTGGCCAGATCGGCCGCGCTGGCCTGTGTTGCCGTCACCTGTTGCTGGATTTGACGGCGAATGCGTCCCCATACATCGAGCGTCCAGGAAGCCGAGGGGCCGGTATTCCACGTATTCACCGTGGTGGTGCTGGAGTAATTGACCACCGACCCCGAACTCGCGCTGCGCGACCCGCTGCCCTGGGCATTGCGGCTGAAGCTGAATGACCCAGACAGTGTCGGGAAAAGCTGCGCGCGTATCGAATCGATCGTTGCCTCGGCCTTGCGATACTGGGCCTCATATTGCTTCACGTTCTGGTTCGATATCGCGACCTGCGACTCAAGCCAGTTGAGCTGAGGGTCATGATACACCTCCCACCAGGCGCCTTTGGGGGCTTCGGCAAGCTGCGGCTTGGCCACGCCCCATCCGGCAGGCGGTGTGGGGGCTTCCTTGAAGCGGGCCGAGATGACCGCATGGGGGCGATGATAATCGGGACCCACCATGAAGCAGCCCGAAAGCAGGGGCATGCAACACGCGGCAAGGAGGGACATACGTCGGGCTGAGCGGGACGGAGAGGAAGTCATCCTTGGGTCTGATCCTGATGGGGTCGGCGGAAAAGCATGAAGGCGGATTGGAAAAGCCGTGAGATCCTGCGCCCCATCGCATCGAGCGTCAGGAACACGGCGGGCGTGCTGTAAAGGGTAAGGGCCTGGCTCACCACCAGACCACCGAGAATGGAGATGCCGAGCGGACGACGCAATTCCGCACCATAGCCATTGGCGATGATGAGCGGAACCGCGCCCAGCGCCGCCGCTAGCGAGGTCATGATGATCGGGCGAAAGCGCAGGGCGCTGGCCTGTCGGATGGCTTCTTCAGGGGTGGCCCCCTCGCGCTGGGCCTGCATGGCAAAATCGATCAGCATGATGGCGTTCTTCTTGACGATGCCGATCAGCAGGATCACCCCGATCATCGCGATCAGGGAGAACTCCTCCCCAAAGATCTGCAGCGCCAGAATGGCCCCGACACCCGCCGATGGGAGGGTAGACAAAATGGTCAGCGGATGGACGAGGCTCTCATAGAGAACACCGAGCACGATATAGACCGCAGCCAGAGCGGCCAGGATCAGCAGGGGCTCGTCATTGACCGATTTCTGGAACAGCGCCGCATTGCCCGCAAATCCGCCCTGGATGTCAGAGGGAACATGCAGCTTGATCAGCGCTGCGTTGATGGCGGTCACGGCGTCACCGAGAGAGACGCCCGGCTTGAGATTGAACGAGACGGTGGTGGCGACGGACTGGCCCTGATGGTTCACGCTCAGCGCCGTCGTGCCTGGCACGATGTGAGACGTCAGGCTGAGAGGCACCATCGTTTCGGCGCTGGTCGCCACTGCCGATCCTGAAGAGGTGTTGCTGCCCCCTGCAAGGCTGTTCGCCATCTGGTTCTGATAGTTCGAATCTGCCGTCGAGACGCTCGTGGAGGCAGAACTGGTCGTGACGACGCGGATACGGTTGGACGCGACACTGCCTGAGGCCGTTCCGCCTGCCGTACTGATCCAGACCTGCTGCAGCGTGTTGGGGTCTTTCCAGAAGCGTGGCGCCGCCTCCATGATTACCCGGTACTGGTTGATGGGTTTGTAGATGACAGAAGCCGCGCGCTGGCCATAGGCGTCGAACAGGATGTTCGAAACGAGCTGGGGGGTGATCTGAAACCGTGAGGAGAGATCGCGATTGATCTTCACATCCAGCGCCGAGCCGCCTTCGTTCAGATCGGAGGAGACATCCATCAACCCTGGGATCTTCTGGAAAGCCTCGACCACCTTCGGGGTGAGGGCGAAAAGCTCGTCCGCATCCGGGCCCTGCAACGCGTATTGGTAGGAGGCATTCCCCCCACGCGCGCCGGCGCGCACGGCACCGGGGGCCATGAAGAAGATCTCGGCCCCGACCATTTTCCGGAATTTGCGTCCGAGGCGTTCAATGGTCTGGGTGACCGTATCGTCGCGCTCGGATTTATCCTTGAGCGAGGCAAACAGATTGGCCTGATTGGCCTGACGGCCGCCCAGGAAGCCGACGATCGCTGCGACGTCACGGTCTTTCGAGACGGTCTTGGCCACCTCGTAGGTCTTGACGCTCATCTGGCTGAACGAAGCCGATTGATCGCCGATGATATGGCCCATCATCATGCCGGTGTCCTCGTCCGGAAAGAAGCCTTTCGGCATTTTCACGAAAAGGGCACCTGCGATGAAGAGTGTCAGTGGCAGGCTGAGCAGCATCAGCCAGCGATGGCGCAGAGACCAGTCGAGCGATGCAACATAGCCATCCGTGATACGCGTGATCTCGCGATCGATCACCACCGCAATAAGCGCACGCTTATGGGCCTCTTTCGCAGGGCGCAGAAGCATGGCGCAGATCATGGGGGTGAGGGAGAGTGACAGGATCATCGAGATCACCAGCGTGATCGAGATGGTCATGGCAAATTCGTGAAACAGACGCCCGGCGATCCCGCCCAGGAGAATGATCGGCACGAAGACGGCGATCAGGGACAGTGTGATGGACACCACGGTAAACGCGACCTCGCCCGAACCGATGAGGGCCGCCTTGAGCGGGGAGAGTCCCTGCTCGAGATAGCGGGTGATATTTTCCAGCACCACAATGGCGTCATCCACCACGAAGCCGGTCGAAATGGTGAGCGCCATGAGCGACATGTTGTCGAGCTGATAGCCCAGCAGCTTCATGGCGGCGAAGGTCGCGATGATCGAGGTTGGCACCACGATCGCCGGAACCAGAATGGCCGGGGCCGATTGCAGGAAGACGAGCACCACCAGCACGACCAGCACCACGGCGAGGATGAGGGTAAGCTTGGTATCGTCCAGGGCGGCGCGAATGGTCTTGGAGCGGTCGACGGCGATATGCAGGTCGATATCGGGGGGCAGCGCTGCGCGTATGAGCGGAAGCCGTGCCTTGATCTCGTCGGTCGTCTTGACCACGTTCGCCCCGGCCTGGGCGAAAACCAGCCCTACCACGGCGCGCTGCCCGTTATAGACGCCCAGTGTACGCAGGTTTTCGACGCTGTCATTGATCTCGGCAACGCTCGAGAGGCGTACGGGACGCGTATTGCGATAGGCAATGATCAGATCGCGATAGGCCTGTGCCTTTTCGGCCTGGTCATTGGTATCGAGCGTGAAGCGATAGCCACCCTGATCGATAAAACCCTTGGGCGTATGGGCGTTGGCAGAGGCGAGTGCAGCGCGCACATCCTCGAAACTGATGCCGAATTTGTAGAGCAGGAGGGGATTGACCTCGACACGCACGGCGGGCAGGGCGCCGCCGCCCACCTCGACCTCACCTACGCCCTGCACCTGGCTGAGCTGCTGTTGCAGCACGTTGGTGGCCTGATCATAGAGCATGGCCGGCGTCTTGGTGGGAGAGGTAAGCGCCATGACCAGAATGGGTGCGCCGTTCGGGTTGGCCTTTTGATAGCTTGGATTGGTGCGCAGCGTGGTTGGCAGATCGGCACGGGCGGCTTGCAGGGCGGCCTCGACATCGCGCGCGGCACCATTGATGTCACGCGACAGATCGAATTGCAGGATGATCCGCGCCTGATTGACCATGGATTGCGAGGTCATTTCCGACAGACCCGCTATGGCACCGAGGTGACGCTCCAGGGGCGCTGCGATGGTACTCGCAATTTCGGTCGGGGATCCGCCGGATTGCTGCGCCTGTACCATGATGACGGGCATATCCACATTGGGCAGATCGGCCACGGGCAGCATGGTATAGGCCAGAAGTCCAGCGATCAGCATCGCTGCGGTCAGGAGCGAGGTGGCTACCGGCCGCAGGATGAAGGGGCGTGTGATGTTCACTCGCCACCCTGTTCGGCAAGACGTTCGGACATGGAGCGCAGTCCAAAGCGACGACGGGTCGCGGCGGCGATGCGGTCCATCAGCAGATAGATGACCGGGGTGGTAAACAGGGTCAGAAGCTGCGACAGCAGCAACCCGCCCACAATCGACACGCCGAGCGGACGACGCAGCTCCGACCCGACACCGTGGCCCAGCATGAGCGGGAGGGCGCCGAAGAAGGCGGCGAGCGTCGTCATCAGGATCGGGCGAAAACGCAGCAGCGCCGCGCGACGGATGGCATCGAACGGAGCCAGACCATCCAGACGTTCGGCTTCGAGCGCGAAGTCGATCATCATGATGGCGTTTTTCTTGACGATACCGATCAGCAGTACGATGCCGATGATCCCCATCACATCCAGATCCATGCCGCAGAGCGAGAGCGCAAGCAGCGCCCCGATGGCCGCGGAGGGCAGGGTCGATAGAATCGTGATGGGATGGATGAAGCTCTCATAGAGCACGCCCAGCACGATATAGACCGCCACAAGCGCCGCGATCACCAGGTAGAGTTCATTGCTCAGCGAGGATCGGAACGCTGCGGCCGTTCCCTGGAACGCGGTCTGGAAAGCAGGGGGAAGGCCTATGGTCGAAGCGGCATGGTCGATGGCGTTCGTCGCAGCACCCAGCGAATAGCCTTCGGCCACGTTGAATGACACGGTTGTGGCCGGGAACTGCCCGAAATGCGTGATCAGCAGCGGGGCAAGTCCCTTGGTGATGGTCGTCACCTGATGCAGGGGCACGAGACCCGATGTGGGCAGGCGGGTCGGGCCGGACGAGCTCTGACCAGCCTCGCTGGAGATGCCAGGCAGGTAAAGCTGACCGAGGCTCGCCAGATCATGCTGGAAGCGCGGCTCTGTCTCGAGGATCACGCGATACTGGTTGGACTGCGTGTAGATGGTGGAGATCTGGCGCTGACCATAGCTGTCATAGAGCAGGTTATCGATGGTCTGCGGCGTGATCGAGTAGCGCGCCCCATTGGTGCGATCAAGATCGACATGGGCGACAAGCCCCTCCGCCTGAAGGTCGGAGGTGACATCGGCCAGGGCGGGTTCCTGCTGCAAGGCGGTGAGCAGCTTCGGCACCCAGGTCTTGAAGGTGTCGTAATCCGGATTTTCGAGCAGGAACTGGTACTGCGTGGCCGAAACCGTGGAATCGAGCGACAGATCCTGTACGGGCTGAAGGAACAGTCGCGCACCAGGTGTCGCGCTGCCTCGATCGGCCAGGCGCCTGAGAATGGCGGAGAGTCCGCTCGTACGCTGTTCGAGGGGTTTGAGGTTGATCAGCATGCGCCCGACATTGAGCGTCATGTTCTGCCCGTCGATACCAACGAAGCTCGACACACTGGCCACATCCGGATCGTCGAGCACGGCGGCGATGACCGCTTCCTGATGCTTCTTCATGCTGTCGAAAGAGATGGCCTGCGCCATTTCGGTGATACCCTGCACCACGCCGGTATCCTGACGGGGAAAGAACCCCTTGGGGATAATCACGGCGAGGAACACGGTCAGCACGAAGGTCCCCAGTGCCACGAGCAGGGCTGCCGTCTGGTGGCGCAGGACGAAATCGAGCCAGCGCGCATAGGTGGCAATCATCCGCTCGATGGCATTGCCAACGCGGGCCGCGACGCGCTGGAAGCGCGTGCTGGCATGTTCGTCATGGCTGCGCTCGCTCAGCAGGCGGGCGCACATCATGGGGACGAGGGTGATCGAGACGATGGCCGAAATCACGATGGTGATGGCCAGCGTCATCGCAAATTCGTGGAACAGGCGCCCGACCACATCGCTCATGAACAGCAGAGGGATCAGCACGGCGATGAGCGACACCGTCAGTGAGATGATGGTGAAGCCGATCTCCTGCGAGCCCTTGACGGCGGCGGTGTAGCGGTCCTCGCCCATCTCGATGTAGCGCGCGATATTCTCGATCACCACGATGGCGTCATCGACCACGAAGCCCGTCGCGATGGTCAGGGCCATGAGCGAGAGATTATCGAGCGAGAAATCGAGCAGATACATCACCGCCAGCGTGCCGATCAGCGAGAGCGGCACGCTCAGGCTCGGAATGATGGTGGCAGGCACATTGAACAGGAAGACAAAGATCACGGCCACCACGAGCAGCATGGCCATGCCCAGCTCGAATTCCACATCCGCCACCGAGGCGCGAATGGTGGTGGTGCGGTCTGTGAGGGGGGTGATCTCGATGCCGGGTGGCAGGGTCTTGCGCAGCTGGGGCAATACGGCCAGCACGTTATCGACCACCGAAATCACATTGGCGCCCGGTTGGCGCTGCACGTTCAGGATCAGCGCCGGTGTCTTGTCCGACCAGGCAGCAAGCTGATCGTTCTCCGGGCCCTGAACCACGGTGCCGACATCGCGCAGGCGGATCGGCCCGTTGTTCTGATAAGCGATGATCTGGTTCATCAACTGGTCGACTGAGGAGATCTGACCGTCGATACGCAGTGTGGTCGAGCGATGCGGCCCGTCAAACGTGCCCGTAGGGGAGTTGATGTTGACGGTGCCGATGGTGGTGCGCACCGTGTCGATGGCAATACCGTAGGAAGTCAGCTTCGGAATGTTGATCCGGACGCGTATGGCCTTGCGATTCCCCCCCGAAAGCGTAACGAGACCTACGCCGGAAATCTGGCTGACGCGCTGCTGGAGGCGCGTATTCACGAAATCCTGGACCTCGGTCAGGGGCAGGGTGCGCGAGGTGATGCCCAGAGTGAGCACGGGGGTATCGGCAGGGTTGACCTTGGCGTAGATCGGCGGTGCCGGAAGGTCGGTCGGCAGGAGTGAGTTGGACTGGTTGATGGCGGCCTGGACTTCCTGCTCGGCAATATCCATCGACATGTCGAGCCCGAAGCGCAGCGTGATGACCGAAGCCCCACCCGATGACTGCGAGGTCATCTGGTCGAGGCCTGGCATCTGGCCCAGCTGGGTTTCGAGCGGCGCTGTGACCGAGGTCGCCATCACATCCGGTCCTGCGCCCGGATAGAAGGTCGAGACCGTGATGGTCGGATATTCCACCTGGGGCAGGGCCGAGATCGGCAGGAAGTGATAGCCGAGCAGACCGGTCAGCATGATCGCCAGCATCAGGAGCGATGTGGCGACCGGGCGGTCGATGAAGAGACGAGAAGGATTCATGGGCGGGCTTACTGCGCGGGCTTGGCGGCGGGGGCGGGAGTCGTCGCGGCGTCGCCCTTGCCAGCGTTATCGGCGGCATTCCCATTATCCGCCGGGATGCTCACCTTGGCACCGGGGCGAAGATGGTTGGTACCATCGGTCACCACGCGTTCACCCAGCTTGAGCCCTGTCTTGATAACCGTGACGTCATTGCTGGCGATACCGGTCGTGACATTGCGGACTTCGACCGTGTTGTCGTCCTTGACGACATACACGAACTGACCGTCCGGTCCCGTCTGGAGCGCGTTGGACGAGAGCAGGATGACATTGTGCAGCGTATCAACCAGTAGGCGCGCGTTGACGAACTGGTTCGGGAACAGGTGCTCGTCTTCGTTGGAGAAGATGGCGCGCATACGCACGGTGCCAGTCGCCGTGTCGATCTGGCTATCCAGCGCCTTGACGGTGCCAGAGGCGATCTTGTTCAGGTTTGCGCTGTCCCATGCTTCGACCGGAAGCTGGCCGACCGCGTGCAGCCTGTCCATGACCTGCGGCAACTGATCCTGAGGCAGGGTGAAGATGACTGAGATCGGCTGCATCTGCGTCAGGACGGTCAGGCCACCCGACTGACCGGCGGTGAAATAATTGCCCATATCGACAGCACGAATGCCGACACGTCCATCAACGGGGGCGATGATATGGCAGTAATAGAGGTTCAGGCGGGCATTATCGACATTGGCCTGATCGAGCTTGACCGTACCCTCGAGCTGCTGGACCTTGTACTGCGCGTCGATGGCGGTCATGGCTGCGATCGAGTTCTGCTTGATCAGCTTGTCATAGCGCCCGGCATTGATGCGGGCATCGGCCAGCTGGGCCTGGTCCTGCTTGAGCGTGCCGAGCTGCTGTTCGAGCGCAACCTGATAGGGGCGCGGATCGATCAGCACGAGCTCGTCACCGGCCTTGACGTGCTGTCCCTCCTTGAATTCCACATTCATGATGTAGCCGCTCACGCGGGCCTGCACCGTCACGTTCGTGATGGGCACCACCGTGCCGAGTTCGGTCAGGATCTCAGGCATGTCCCCCGTTTTGACCACGGCGACAGCGACCGGTGTGGCGTCACCATTGCGCTGCGCGCTGGCGCTGCCCGCACCGCGATGGTTGCCATGTGAGCCGTGTGTCTTCGTCCCGTGAGGACGCAGGAAGGCAATGGCCAGAAGCACCACGATGATGCCGCCGATAATGAAAAGGAGCCGGCGCTTGCGACGCGGCTTGCCCGGTGGGGGCGAGGCAGAGGGGTGGGGCGCAGCATGGCGCGCAGGCTGGGTCCGGTCGGGGCCCGTCTGATCAGTCATCTCTTCTCGTCTTCCATCACCCAAATCCAGGAGCGGTCACATGCGCCAACTGGTGTCTGAGACATACGTTATTTGAGGCCGCCGTAACATGACGTCAGCTAAATTCTAGTTCAAAGACGAAACAATTCACAACATCCCACGTTACTCGCAGCGCCGCAACACGACCCTAATTAAGCATCCTGGCTCAGGAAACCGTTTTGCTCATGCGTCGTTCGTCCTATCGTCGCGGATGTTTTCAAGTCCGTTTAGTGAAAGGATTATGACAATGGCCGATGCAGTTGAAAAAAAAGGTGAAGGCCTGCTCGACGAAGCCAAGGGCCGTCTGAAGGACGCAGCCGGTGGCCTGACGGGTGACGCGAAGCTCCAGGCAGAGGGCAAGATCGACCAGCTTTCGGGCATGGCACAGCAGGAATTTGCTGACCTGTATGACGATGCCGAAACCACGCTCGAAAAGGCAACGGCTTTCGTACAGGACCGTCCGTTGATCTCGCTGAGCGTTGCTATCCTCGTCGGCACCATCCTTGGTGCCCTCTTCTTTGGTCGTTCCAAGAAGAAGTGAGCCAAGGCTCATAGAACGTAGCCTTGATTGGGCAGTGTCGCCGTCAAGCGAAGGGGGGCCACAGTGATGTGGTCCCCTTTTCTCGTATTGACACAACAAAAAAGATTCAACGGCGCCCGAATGGGGTTTACAGGGCGATTCGGGTGATTCAAAAGCGATTCGTAAGACTGTGCGACTCGGCCGGTCTGTTTCGTTTCTATCGCCAGGGATTTTGCAACCACGCATGCCGGACTATTCTCTCGAACTTGCCAATGGGGCACCGGAACAGAGGATAGTCGGCCTTGACGAGGTCGGGCGCGGCCCTCTCGCAGGGCCGGTCATCGCAGCGTCTCTAGTGTTTCTCACTCCCCCTGAGCCGCCCCTTGCTGCGATGATCGACGATTCAAAGCGCCTGAGTGCGAAACGGCGCGATGCTGCCTTCGCCGCGCTGATGGCCCACCCTGCGGTCAGGATCGGTCTTGGCGCGGCATCGGTCCCGGAAATCGAGCGGATCAATATCGGCAAGGCGTGTCATCTGGCCATGCAGCGCGCCTTGGCTCATCTGGGCTTCATGCCTGACATGGCGCTTGTGGATGGTAATCGTCTGCCTGCTCTGGGCTGTCCCGCCCTTGCAGTGGTGGGCGGCGATCGCAAGAGCCTCTCCATCGCCGGAGCGTCGATTATCGCCAAGGTCATTCGTGACCGGCTGATGACACGGCTTTCGGAACGTCACACGACCTATGGTTGGGAAAAGAATGCCGGATACGGCACGGCCCTGCATATGGCCGGCCTGAAACAGGCCGGCGTCACCCCTCATCATCGGCGCGAATTCGCCCCCATACGCGCCCTCCTTGCGTGCGCAGCCCAACCGGTCGGAGCCATCTAATGCAGGATTTCCCCCTCGATCAGATCCTGTGCGGTGAGTGCATCGATACGATGCGCAGCCTCCCCGATGCGAGCATCGACTGCATCTTCGCAGATCCGCCGTATAATCTGCAGCTTCGGGGTGAATTGCGCCGTCCCGATGAAACCGTGGTCGATGGGGTGGACGACGCCTGGGACAAATTCGCCGATTACGCGACCTACGACAATTTCACGCGTGAATGGCTGACCGAGGCGCGGCGCCTGCTGACAAAGGATGGCACGATCTGGGTGATCGGCTCCTATCACAATGTTTTCCGGCTGGGCGCCATCATGCAGGATCTGGGCTTCTGGATCCTGAACGACATCGTCTGGCGCAAGGCCAATCCGATGCCCAATTTCCGTGGGCGACGCTTCACCAACGCGCATGAAACCCTGATCTGGGCCGCGCGCGGCCCAGAGAGCAAATATCGCTTCAACTATCAGGCCATGAAGGCGCTGAATGACGACATGCAGATGCGCAGCGACTGGTATCTGCCACTTTGCACCGGCAATGAGCGCCTGCGTAACGCGCATGGGCTGAAGCTGCATCCCACGCAAAAGCCCGAGAGCCTGCTGCATCGTGTGCTCATTGCTTCGACCGTGGTGGACGATATTGTGCTCGATCCTTTCTCCGGCAGTGGGACGACCGCCGCAATGGCCAAGCGTCTTGGGCGGCGATTCATCGGGATCGAACGTCATCCCGATTATATCGAGGCGGCGCGTGCCCGAGTAGAGGCAGAAATTCGTCTTTCGGATGAGCAATTGGCGATCACCCCCGCCAAGCGCGAGATGCCGCGCGTACCGTTTGGCAGTTTTGTCGAGCAGGGCGCACTGCCCGCCGGGACCGAACTCTTCGATCGTCAGCGCCGCGTCAGTGCGACGGTCATGCCCGATGGCAGTCTTGTCTCAGGCAGCCACCGTGGTTCCATCCACAAGATGGGGGCCATTTTGACCAACGCCCCTTCGTGCAATGGCTGGACTTTCTGGTATTTCGAGCGACAGGGAGAGGTCGTCCAGATCGACATCCTGCGTACCGAGCAGGCGCAGGCCCCTCTGCGGAATGTGGGCTGAAGGTCGTTACTGGATGGGCACGGCAGGCAGGTGCCTCACGCTCGGCGCGAAGCCGCGTCTGAGCGCGTTATGCCCGTTCATGCCCTCCTGAGCAGTCATCCGAAGCGCTGCGTTCCGATTTCGTTACAATTGATATATTATTGCTTCACTCCGTTGTCAGCGGCTGCGGACGGAAAGCATGGGCGGTTTGTGCGTTGGGATCAGCACCCCGCGTAGGGCGTCCGATAGCCAGGTTTCCTGGCTGAGGCATGGGGATTGCTGGCATCCTGATCTGCGTGGTCTTTCCGCCCGCGTTCTGCCCATAGCGTTCTGTTACTGGCCTCGCGGCCAGTCCAGCCGTCCTACGCGCCAATGTCGAACGTGACGCATGAGGCATCAGGCATGGACTCGCATTCTTCCTCCCGACACCCGCTCTGGCTCAACCCTGCCAGGACGCCCGACGAGCGCGCCCGTGCCGCGACCGCGGCGATGGATGAGGCACAAAAACTCTCCTGGATGTCGGGTCCCATGGCTATTCCCGTTGGATGCGAGGCCAAGCCTGAGGGGGCCATCGGATCGGCGGGGTATTTTCCGGCTATGCCAGCGCTCGGCATTCCAGCCCAGCAGCAGAGCGATGCCAGTCTCGGTATCGGCAATCTCGAGAACGTCCGACCCGGCGATACAGCCACAGCCCTGCCATCTTCTCTGATGCTTGGCGCATCCTTCGATCCGGATCTTGCACGTGAGACTGGTCGGATTGTCGGGGCTGAAGGCCATGCGAAAGGGTTCAACGTCGTCCTGGGGGGAGGGGCCAATCTGCTGCGCGAGCCACGCGGTGGGAGAATCTTCGAATATGTATCTGAAGACCCGCTCCTGACGGGACGGATCGTCGGCGGCTCGATTGCCGGTATCCAGTCGCAGCACGTAGTTTCGACGATCAAGCATTACGCCATCAATCCCGAGGAAACCGGGCGCGTGATGGTCAGCTCCGATATCGGGGAGGCGGCCTTGCGCGAGAGCGATCTGCTGGCTTTCGAAATGGCGATCGAGATCGGCAAGCCGGGTGCGATCATGCCTGGCTATAATCTGGTCAATGGGGAATGGGCATCGGAGAACCGGTTCCTTCTCAGCGAGGTCCTGCGCCGGGACTGGGGATATCAGGGATGGGTGATGTCCGACTGGGGCGCGACTCACAGCACGGTCAAAGCGGTCCTCGCAGGGCTCGATGTCCAGTCAGGCGCCAACATAGACCCGGCGCCCTATTTCGGCGCGCCCCTCGCCGAGGCTGTGGCGACCGGGCGGGTTCCGGCGGCGCGTCTCGATCAGTCGATGTATCGGCAATTGCGCAGCCTTTTTGCTGTCGGGGCGGTCGATTATCCCGCCATGCCGGGAGGTGCAATCGATTACGCGGCGCATAAGCGCATCGCTCAGCGCGCGGCGGAGGGGGGTATCGTGCTGTTGCGCAATGAAGGGGCGTTGCTGCCGCTGGGTCAGGGCCCTCAGCATATCCTGCTCGTGGGCGCGCATGCCGATCAGGGTGTTCTGTCGGGAGGCGGCTCGTCTTGCGTCACTCCGGAAGGCAGCCTCAAGATGGACGGCGCCAGCTTTGCCGGGCTGTCTCTGGAGAAGGTCTATCATCCCTCATCCCCACTGAAAGCCATCGCTGCCGTGGCCCCGCGAGCGGTTGTCACCTATGATGACGGGAGGGATCTTGATCGTGTCCTGCCCCTGGCAGCCAAAGCTGACACCGTCATCATTTTCGCGGAACTCTGGCGAAGCGAGGGGGAGGACGTGCAGGGGCTCTCCTTGCCCGATGGCCAGGAGGCCCTGATTACACGCATCGCAGCGCATAATCCCCGGGTCATCGTGGTTCTGGAGACCGGAGGCCCGGTGCTCATGCTGTGGCGGGAGAGCGTGCCCGCCATTCTCCATGCATTCTATGCCGGATCGGGCGGCGGAGAGGCGATCGCCGCGCTCCTGTTCGGTCATGTCTCCCCCTCTGGAAGACTGCCTTTCACGATCCCGCTGAGCGAAGAGGATCTGCCTCGCTCCGCGCAGATCGATCCGCAGACCGTCGTGTCCAATCCCGGCCAGCCAGTCGATCGGCCTGTCGTGCATCGGGATTACGGGATCGAAGGTGCCGATATCGGCTATCGCTGGTTTTCGCGCATCAAACGTCCGGTGGCTTACCCCTTCGGGCACGGACTCAGTTATACGCGCTTTGCCCATTCGGATTTCGCACTCGACCGGAAAACGCTGACCGTGAGCCTATGCGTCACCAACACGGGCCGGGTGCCCGGCGCGGAGGTGGTGCAAATCTATGCGCTGCGCGAGGATGAGCCGGCGTTTCAGCCCCGGCTTGTGGGATTTGGCAAGATCATGCTGAAGGCTGGGGCAAGTGGTCTGGTAACGGTGCCACTCGAGCCGCGCCTGCTCGCCCGGGTGGAGGGGGCGTCTTGGCGGCGTCCGTCCGGCACCTATCGTTTCGAGATACGGCGCGACGCTCTGACGCCAATCCTTGGTGAAAGCATTTCCTTGCCGGAATGGGAACAGAGCCTGCGTCATGAGACGCCCGTCGATTGAGGGGGCTCGTTTCTTCCATTTCAGCCTTGAAACGGAAAAAGCGGATCGGGAACCCAATCCGCTTTTTTTGACGATCGATCTGCTTCCTGACCCGTGACGTATGTCATGGACAAGAGAAAGAGAGCAGGTGTTCAGCGACCGCCGAAACCGAGGAAGCCGATATCGGGCTGGGGCTGCCCTCCCGGGATAGCCGGATGTCCCTTGCTCGCAACGGCCATGGCGGATGCGCCCTTGCGGCCTTTGCCCTTGATGGTCAGATGACCATTGCCTTTGGCATCGGTCTCGATCTGCGAATGAGACGTCTCGACAGCGAGGCGGCTGTCATTGTCGTAGGTCCGCATCGAGAGCAGCAGGAACATGATGTCCTTGCGGTTCAGGTCGATTGCCATGTCGAGCGGGGTCTGGAATAGCACGTTCTTCGCGTTCATGTCCGCGCCGCGATTGAGCGCCTCCTTGGCGGCGTTCAGCGATCCGCGATTGATCGCATCGAACAGCGCCTCGGTCGGGTTGAGGTCCACATTGGCGTGGCCCGCATCCTGTTCTTGCGAATCTGCACCGGGGAGAGCCGATGGCGGAGCGGCTGCCTTGGCGGCACGGCGTGCCTCAGCCTTCTTCTGCGCCTCTTCGGCTTCCTGTTCCGCTTCCGCATCGTCTGCAGACTGGGCATGCGCAGCATGCCAGGGAACGAACAGGACCGGTGTGGCGGCAAGACTTGCCGTCAGCATCAGGGGAAAAAGTCGTTGGACATTCATGTGACGTCTCGAGTGGCGCATGGGCCGACTATAAAGGATCGTTAACAAGCTGGCGACTCCCTATCGGCGGCGAAGTCGGCCTTCGCGCCACCAGCCGAGAAAAAGAAGAGCCAATACACCGCAAAGTGCCGCCCAGGAGGGGCAGAGCGCGGTCAGGCGGCTGGACGATGCAACCGGCACGAGCTGGCGCGGAAAGCCGATCCAGCCTGATCCGGCAAAGCTTGCGCCCCGTGCGTCAGGCGAAACCTGCCGGAGTTCGGGGGCATGGCTGAGCGTACCGAGCCATTGCGTGCTGCCATGAGACTGTGCGGCCAGAGGCGCGAGACGGGTTGCGGTCGCGCGCAGATCGGCATCTTCAAGCGGGTTGCGCGTCGATTGCGCCGCCACTGCGGTCAGCCCGTCCTGATGGATGACCCAGAGCCCGTCTGCACCATTGGTGGCGATGCGCGCGCCGAACACACCATTGCCCTCAGCGGTGAGGGGCTGAGGGGTGACCTTGCCGTCGGGTGCCGTGACCATGGCGGGGTGGTCGAGGCGGGCGGTATTGCTGTGACGCTCGATACGCAGGCTGTTATCGCTCAAGGTCGCGCGGAGCTGGTTCTCTTCCAGATCGGGCTCCTTCATGAGCCAGTGCGAGAGGCGCTTGAGCAGTTCCGCCTGAGGGCCGCCGCCGCCCTCGCCACGCGACCAGAGCCAAAGCTGGTCAGAGAGGAGCAGGGCCACGCGCCCCTTCTGCACCGTGTCAAGCACGAGCAGAGGCTGTTGCGACGGACCGTTAAGCAGCGTTGTACCGTGCACCCGGTCGGAAGAGAGGGCACGATACCATGGACCCCATCCGGGTTGCAGGCCGGAGGTGACCGGATGCCGCTTGCCGGCATCGGTGAGTCGGGGCACGAAGCGCTCATTCACGACGCCATTTCCCGGCACATGGGCAGGTAATACCTCTGCGAGCGGCGTGTCCTGCAACGTACCATCTTCGGTGAATTCCGGGCCGGCCGTCAGCAGCAGACCGCCGCCCTCGCGCACATAATCGGCGATGTTCGACAGATAATCCTGAGGCAGGATTCCAGCATTATGGAAGCCGTCCAGGATGATCAGATCGAACTGCTTGATCCGGTCCTGAAACAGCTCCTTGATAGGGAACGGAATGAGCGCCAGATCGGAAAGCGGGGTGCCGTCATCCTTGTCCGGCGGCCGCAGGATGGTGAAATGCACGAGATCGACGGAAGGATCGGCCTTGAGCAGACGGCGCCAGACGCGCTCACCCTGATTAGGCGTGCCCGAGACGAGCAGGACCTTCAGCCTGTCACGCACACCGTTGATGCGCACGATGGCGCTGTTGTTGCGCGGGCTCGCTTCCCCCGCCAGCGGTGAGGCGGTCAGGGTGACCAGCAATTCGCCAGGCTGACGCATCGGGATGTCGATATCGACGGGCACGCCCGAGCGTGCCGCAATCTGCCGTGGGGGGGCGTCACCCTGGCGCAGGGTGAGGGTGACATCCTGTCCTGCGGGGGCACCCAGATCCTCCACCAGCACACGTAAGGTCGCCGCCTTGCCGACCAGCGCATAGGGGGGAGCCTGAAGTACACGCAGGCGCCGGTCGGTTTCCTCGCCCTTGCCAGTCAGCAACACATGGAGCGGGAGGGGGCTGTTCTCCCGTGTGAACAGGCTGGGCAGACTGGCGGGGGCGTCATGCACCATGCCATCCGTGACCAATATGGCGCCACTGAAGCGCCCCGGCGGCAGATCGGCCTGGGCAATGGCGTCGAGAAGCCGCGTGCCGTGATGATCTCCGCCCGCGACCGTGACGGTATGAAGCGTCAGTCCGGCAATGTTCCGGGCCGATTGCTGAAGTTGCGCGACGGCTTTCTCGGCACTGTCGAGACGATGGCGCAACGCCATGGAGGGAGAGTGATCGACAACGAGCAGCACATCCTGCGGCGCCGGCTCGTAGAAGGGGCGGTTGAGCCTGGGTCCGCTGAGCCAGAGCAGGATCAGTAGCAGGGCAAGCACACGCGCGATCGAGCCGGGGGCGCGGCGCAACAGCATGTACAGGCCCAAGAGGGCGATCATGGCGCCCGACCCCGCGATCAGCCAGAGCGGCAGAAGCGGCATGAAGGTGAGATGGCTCATTGTTCCATCCTCTTCAGAAGCTCGGGAACGCGCATCTGATCGGCCTTGTAATTCCCCGTCAGCGCATAGAGCAGCAGATTGACGCCAAAACGATAGGCCTGAGTACGCTGTTCGTCCCCACCCGGAATGACGGCATAGGGTGTATTGCCCTGCGCATCCATGGCCCAGGCATGGGCCCAGTCTCCAGCCCCGATGATGATGGGACTGACATCATCATTGCTGTCATCACCACTCCGCGCCACCCAGACGGGCAGGCCCTGAACACGTCCGGGGAAGTCATGCAGCAGATAGAAGCTGTGAGCCAGGACGTGATGGTCATCGAGCTTCGAAAGCGGCGGCACGACCAGGCCTGAGGTGGCACGTTTCAGGGCGGCACGTGTCTGCCCCTCATCGCGTGTCGAGAGGTCCGAGCCTACGCCCTGCGTGTCGAGCATCAGGATGCCCCCATGCGCCATGAAGCTGTTGAGCGCGGCGGAACGCTTCGGGTCTTCCTGCACGTCTTCTGTGATCGGCCAGTAGATCAGTGGATAATAGGCCAGATCGTCCTTGCCCGGCGTGAGGCCGTCCGGATGACCCATTACGGCGGAGGAGCGATCGGAGGCGTAGTTCGATAGCCCTTGCAGTCCCTCGCGTGAGGCCTGATCGATATCGTCATGTCCCGTCAGGATGTAGCCCAGGCGGGTCTCGAGTGCGGCGCCGGGCACGACGCCGTGGGTGACGCCGTTTTGATGGGGGGGCGTCTCGTCATCCTCGCCCGAGGGCTGGGCCTGCGGCGCGGTACCAGCTTGCGCCGAGGCGTGAGGCGCAGGCAGGAGCGTTGCACCGATAACGAAACCGATCGCAGTCAGGCGTCCGATCAGCCCACGCAGCCAGAGGGCGATCAGGCAATCGGCGAGCAGCAGGAGCAGAGCAGCGCCGAGCAGCCACGGAGCGAGAACATGATCGGGTGAGACGCGATCGGGGGTAAGCGCCTTTCCGAGCATGGGCTCATCCGAGATCGGGGGCAGGGCATTACCCAGATTGAAGGCCTTGCGTGCGAGATGCGGGCCGTAAGTGCCGGGAGGATGCTGAACATCGGGGGCGGTATGGCCCAGCGCTTCGACGGTGATGGGGCGTGCTGCTTCCGGCGGGGGCACCAGATTGCCCTGGGCATCGAGCATGGCAAAGGGGACAAGTGTGCGGAGCGCGCTTGTATCCTGTTGGCCGGCAGAGCGATCGACCAGACGTTCCAGCATCTCTGGGAACAGCCCCGAGAGTGGCAGGCTCGACCAATCTGCCGTGCCGGTCACATGAAACAGGACCAGCTCTCCCTGGCCGAAGGCGCTGGCTGTCACGAGTGGCGTCCCATCGCTCAGGCGTGCCCAGACATGACTGCCCAGATCGGGTGTGGGTTCGGCCAGAACCTGTCGGGTTACCGTGACTTCCTTCGGCAGGGGCAGCCCTTCAAAAGGCGAATGCTCCGCAAAGGCCGAGAGGATCTGCGGCTTACCCCAGGACATCGGCCCCCCAAGCTGACGCATCCCGTTGATAAGAGGCACAGGCAAAAGTGTTTTTGCCATGTCATGCAGGGCAGCCTGAGGGTCAGAGGCGAGAACCGGCCCGGCAAACCGGATGAGCACGCCGCCATGACGCACCCAGTCTGCGACCAGATGACGCGTGGTTTCATCGGCCAGTGTGCCATCTGTGGCGATCAGAACCGAAAGTTTCTGCTTGAGCAGTTCGGAAACGGTGCCGCGATGCAACGTGCCGACGCCGCTGATCGCCTGGGCAAGAAAGAAGCCCTGGCCGGTGAGGGGTGTGTCCTGGCTGCCCTGTGTCAACAGACCAACCGGATGACGGTGATCGCCCTCATCGAGCAGGGCGATGGCGGAGGGGCCGGGAAGCGGCCCGGTATCGCGCTCCAGAACGATGCGGCTGGCTCTGTTTCGCAGCAATGGCGGCAGAGGCAGGGTAGTGGGTTTGTCAGGCGCTGCGCCAAGAGGGAAGAGACCAAGCGTGCCCCCATTTTCCGCCCGGACGCGCAGGGTCAGTGCCCCGGGCTTGAAGGGGGACGCTTTCGGGGCTGCGCAGGGGAGGGCGCTCACTGTGGCCGACAGCACGCCGTGATCATCCTGCTGCGCGGCCAGAAGCATGGTTTCGCAGCCGGTCCAGCGCATGTCGCTCACCGGGCTGGAACGGTGAGCGAGAGCAGAGGTCAGCGTTGGGTCTGATCCTGTCGCCACCCCATCGGAGAGGAAAACGATATCATGCGCAGGAGACTGGGCGCCCGCCTGATCGAGGTTCTTGAGCTGGCTGGCAAGGCGTGTGCGGTCGGTTGGCCAGGAATGGGGCGAGAGGCCCAGCAGGCGTTCCTCGAAACGGGCCCGGTCCTGGGTGGTGAAGGGCGCGGCCATGCTCCCATCGGGATCGGGTGCGCTCAGCAGCAATGTCACATCCTGCCCGGCCCTGAAGTGGCGCTCCGCCAGGCTGCGGGCCGCGCGCAGACGTTCCTGCCAGTGGGGCACGGCCGCCCAGCCATTATCCAGCACGAGAATCATGGCGCGATCGGCGCCAGAGGTCAGGCTGCGTCCGAGCCAGACAGGCTGTGCCAGGCCGAGAACGAGCAGGGCAACCGCTGTCAGACGCAGGATCAGCAGCCAGAGCGGGGAGCGTGCGGTATCAGCCCGTCCCGACGTCAGGCGACGCAGGATCTCGAGCGAGGGATAGACCTGTTCTCGCGGGGGAGGCGGCGTCGCCTTGACCAGCCAGTACACAAGCGGCAGCGCGACGAGGCCGAACAGCGCAAGGGGGGTGAGAAAGATCATGCGTGCAGCTTCCCCCCGCTGAGACGGGCATAAAGCGCGAGCAGGGCGGGCAGAAGCGGCTGGTCGGTATGATGGAGGGTCAACCCCGCACGATGCGCCTCGGCGAGACGGGTCATCTGGTCGAGATGGGCTTTCATTTCCTGTTCATAGGACTCCGTCAGCGTCTCGACGGCAGGGAGGGTCAGGCGCTCCTCTCCCTCCAAACTGTCGAAGCTGATACGCCCGGCATAGGGCAGGCTTCGTTCAGCAGGATCGAGAATGCAGAGCAGTTCGGTTCTGGCCGGGCGCGCGGCGATATCGCGCAGCAAAGCTTCGAGCGTTTCAGGTGGGAAGAGGAAATCGCTGACCAGAACGAGTTGCCCCCAGGGTCGTATCGTATCGAGATCGGGCAGGCTCGCTGCGGGACCGAGGGTCAGGTTCTGGCCGAGGCGCGTCAGGGAATGCGCACCGCTGACCGAGCGCCCCTGTTCGGGCCCGTTGAGCAACGCGACACGTTCCCCTCCATGAAGTGCGGCAGCGGCGAGGGCGAGTGTGGCCAGCCGGGCCTGATCCTGCTTCAGGGGCAGGGTAGTCCGTGAGCGCCAGGCCATGGAGGGGGAGGGATCGCACCAGAGGGTAAGAAGCTGCGCGCCCTCGGCCTCGCGCTCACGAACCCAGAGCTGGTCGCTTCTCGCTGATTGCCGCCAGTCGATGCGATGGGCGGGTTCGTGGTCGTGAGCCGGTCGGTATTGCCAGAAATCCTCGCCCGCTCCGGCGCGATGCTGATGATGCACACCTGCGCGCAATTGACGTCCGATACGCTCTGCCTCGATCACGAGCGGGGGAAGGAGGGCCTCCGCCTCGGCCGGAACCTGCGTATCGGAATGCCGGTCAGGGAAGGTGCTGGACCGAGGGCCTGAAGCGCTCAACCCGGCCTTGCGTCGCCATGTCGCAAAAAAACCACTCACGATCAGAGAAGCGTCTCGACGGCCGATGAGATCAGAGCCTCGACCTTCTGTCCGGACGCGCGCGCGGAGAAGCTAAGCGCCATGCGATGGGCGAGAACTGGCTCGGCGAGTTCCGCCAGATCGTCGAGGCTCGGGCTCAGGCGACCATCCAGAAGCGCCTGAGCGCGGCAGCTCAGCATCAGGGCCTGGGCTGCGCGCGGGCCGGGGCCGTAGAGCAGAGAGGACGCAATATCGGGTTTGTAGGCGGTTTCGGGGCGCAGGCCACGCACAAGCGTCAGGATCGCCTCAAGGATTTTTTCGCCCACCGGCAGACTGCGCACGAGCGCCTGCGCATCGATCAGGTCACGTGATGAAAGCAGGACGGGGGCGGTGGCGGTCTCGGCACCGGTGGTCTGGAGCAGCATCTCGCGCTCCGCATCGCGCTCGGGGAAGCTGAGGGCGATGCGCAGCATGAAGCGGTCGAGCTGGGCTTCCGGGAGTGGGTATGTGCCTTCCTGCTCGATCGGATTCTGGGTTGCCAGCACGTGGAAAGGCCTGGGCAGCTTGTGATTGGTCCCTGCCTGGGCGACCTCATATTCCTGCATGGCCTGAAGCAGGGCCGATTGTGTACGGGGGCTGGCGCGATTGATCTCATCGGCAAGAAGAAGCTGGGTGAAGATCGGCCCCTTCACGAAGCGGAAGAAGCGCCGTCCGTTTTCATCCTCGTCCAGAATATCGCTGCCAGTAATGTCCGAGGGCATCAGATCGGGTGTGAACTGGATGCGGCGCGTGTCCAGCCCGAGTACATGGGCGGCCGTGCTGACCAGCAGCGTCTTGCCCAGGCCTGGCGCGCCGATCAAAAGCGCGTGACCTCCCGAGAGGATCGTGACCAGAAGCCGGTCGATCACGTCGCGCTGGCCGAGCACGACCTGACCAATGGCGCTGCGCACCGCGCCGAGCTGCGCGGTCAGGCGTTCGGCCATGGCAAGCTCCGCCTGCGTCGTATCGGAGAAGGGCCGGGCGGGGAAGGAAGAGAGATCGTTCTGGCTCATATTTGCCAATCTGACAGTTCCGGGGGTTTCATCAAGCCATAAGACGACCCAACTTGCAGCATGAGACCAGATTTTTGGACCACGAGCGGAGAGAGCGTTGAGGGAAGGTGGGGCAAAACGGGCATCGGGCTGCGCTGAGCTGCCGATGACCTGCGAGAACGATGAACGCATCGATGCTTCCGGCAAGGAAACGGGCAGGGATGGCGAAACAGCGCCGCGCGCGCTTCCCTTCATCATCCGCCGTGACGGAACCTGGCTCTATCGGGGCTCGCCTGTGAGACGCAAGGAGATGCTCTGTCTGTTCGGCTCCATGCTCACACGCGATCGGGCAGGAGATTTCTGGCTGCGTACGCCAACCGAGGCCGGTATCATCCAGGTGGAAGATGCACCGTTCATCGTGCGTGAGCTCGATTTCCGGGGCGGGTGCGGGCGGCAGCAGAATCTGTGCCTGCGGACCAATATGGACGAACTGCTTTGCGTCGGTCCGTCCCATCCTCTGATCGTGGATTGGGACCATCCCCCGTCAGAGGACTGCGCCGCCATTCCCTATGTGCAGGTACGACGCGGCGAGGGCGACAAGCCCATTCTCGCCCGCCTTTCGCGCCCGGTCTATTACGAGCTTGTGGCGCTGGCCGTTCCGGGCCATGTGGGTTGCCGTCCCTGCATGGGGGTGTGGAGCCATAATATCTTTTTCCCCCTTGCCCCGATACCTGCGCCGTAAGGGGCGGGATTCCCCTCACTGATTTCGCGACCGGGTCTGCCGTGACACTTCTCGACCAGCTTCCTCAACGCTCCGGCCTGGATCGGCTCTGGCGTTTCCTGCCCGAGGCCCGCCTCGTTGGCGGTTCCGTGCGTGATCTTCTGCTCGGGGGGCAACAGGTCCATGACCTGGATCTGGCCACTCCCGAGCCTCCTCACGAGGTTCAGGCCGTCCTCGCGCGCGCGGGGATAAAGACCATTCCGACCGGGCTCGCTCACGGCACGATCACGGCGCTGATCGATCAGGTCCCATATGAGATCACTACCCTGCGACGCGATGTCACGACCAACGGGCGTCACGCCGAAGTCGCGTGGACGACGAACTGGCAGGAAGATGCGGCGCGGCGCGATTTCACCATCAATGCGCTTTTCTGTGATCGTTGGGGCGTCATTCACGACTTCTTCGGCGGTCAGCGGGATCTGGCCGCGCGGCATGTCCGGTTCGTGGGGGAGGCCGGAAGGCGCATTGAGGAAGATGCCCTGCGTATCCTGCGCTTCTTCCGTTTCGATGCGCGTTTCGGAAGCGATCGACCCGATCTGGCCGCGATGACCGCCATACGCAGCCATGCCGGGATGATTGGCGGGCTCTCGGCCGAGCGTCTCGCGAGCGAGATGGTGCGTATCCTCACCGGGCCGCATCTGGCGCGCTGTCTCGCCCATATGGAGGCGGCCGATGTGCTGGACCGCGTTGTCGCGTCCCCCCGGACCCGGAGGCTCGTCCGTGGGCTAAAGCTCGGTGCGCCGGAGGACGGTGTTCTGCGGCTCGGTCTGCTGAGCGATGCGCCGGATCTGGCGCAGAGATTGCGCCTCTCGGGCAAACAGGCGCAACGGCTCTCTCTCATGCGGGGGCCATATCTGTCTGACGAGACGGATATCCTGTCCCCGCAATGCGATGACGATGCGCTCCGGCGTCAGCTTGCGCTGGAGGAACATCAGACGCTGCTTGACCGGAGCTGGCTGCTTCAGACACAGGATGACGAGAGCCTCCCCGAGGATTGGGACGCGTTGCGCACGCGGCTGATCGGGATGAAGCGCCCCATATTCCCCCTTGCGGGACGTGATGCAGTGAAGGCCGGACTCGGCCCGGGTCCCGAAGTCGGCTTGGTTCTCGCTGAGCTTCAGGATTGGTGGCGCGCCAGGGGCTGTCTGCCTGATCGGGAGGCTTGTCTGGCCGAGCTCAAAAACCGTCTGCCCCTTTCCCCGCAAGGCTGAGGGAGGTAAACGGCAGGGATGAAAACAGCGCAGCCCGCAAATCAGCCCCAATTGCGACGCATAGACCCTCAAGGCGCGCAGGGGCGCCAGATGCTCTTCCGTATCTGGTGCGAGGAAGTGCGCCAGCATGTCGGTCGTCTGGCCAGCGTGGTCGTACTGACCGTTCTGACGGCCGGGCTGACAGCGCTCTATCCGCTGGTGATCAAGCGTGCCGTCGATATGTTCGCGGTACATGATCCGCGTATTCTTTACCAGGTTCCCGCTCTGGTCGTACTCGTCACAGGGCTCAAGGCTGCCACGCAATATGGTCAGACCCTCTCGGTCCAGAGTCTGGTTCTGGTGGTCATTCGCGGCCTGCAATCACGCATGTTCTCTCACGCCTTGAGCACTGACATTGCCCGCATCGAAAAGGAGGCGCCCGCACAATGGGCGGCGCGTTTCACGACCGATGCCGTCTCGATACGTGAGGCCATGATCCGCGCCGTCAACGCGCTGGGCGATGTGGTGACGGTGGTCGGGCTGGTGGCATCGATGATCTACACCGATTGGGAGCTCAGCCTGATCGCGCTGGTGCTCTATCCTGTTGCTGCCGTGCCGATCCAGAAACTGGGCAAGCGGGTGCGTCGCGCTTCGGGGGGTATGCAGGAGCAGATTGGCGAAACCGCGACCCTCCTCAATGAGAGTTTTGCCCTCGCGCGACAGGTGCGGGTCTACCGCATGGAAGAGAGCGAATCCCGTCGCGTGGATCACTCTCTCGACCTGTTGCACAAGGCGTTCTGGCGTATTTCGCGCGGGCGCGCCCGTGTCGATCCGGTGCTGGAGGTTCTGGGCGGAACGGCTATTGCTGCCGTACTCGGTTTTGCCGGATGGCGCGCCGCCATGGGCGGGGCCACGCTGGGTGACTTCACCGCGTTCATCGCCGCGCTTTTTGCGGCATCCCGTCCGCTCAGGGCTCTGGGCTCGCTCAACGCCGCGCTTCAGGAAGGGCTGGGCGGGCTGGAGCGCGTCTTCTCCGTCATTGACGAGCCGCCCGCCGTGGCGGAACGCGCGGATGCGCGCAGCCTGCCGCCGGGCCATGGGCGTCTGACCTTCGAGGAGGTCGGGTTCGTCTATCCGGATGGGCGTGCCGGATTGCGAGCGCTCAGCTTCGACGTGCGTCCCGGCTGGACGGTAGCGCTGGTCGGCCCTTCGGGCGCAGGCAAGTCGACAGCGCTTTCGCTCATCCCCCGGCTTCATGATGTGAGCAGCGGCAAGATCCTGCTGGATGGGGTCGATCTGCGCGACCTCGGACTGGACGATCTGCGCGACGCGATTGCCTATGTGAGTCAGGATACGACGCTCTTCGACATGTCGGTGCTCGATAATATTCGCATCGGTCGCCCGCATGCGAGCCGCGCCGAGGTCGAAGCCGCCGCCCTCGCGGCGGCGGTGGATTTTGCAGACACCCTGCCCATGGGGCTCGATACGCGCGTCGGCCCCGGCGGCCAGCGACTATCGGGGGGGCAGAGGCAGCGCGTCGCACTGGCGCGCGCCCTGCTGCGTGATCCGCGCCTCCTTCTGCTCGATGAGGCCACGAGTGCACTCGACTCCGAGAGCGAGGCGAAAGTACAGGCGACCCTGTCCGACCTGCGACGCGACCGTACCACGATCATCGTGGCGCATCGTCTCTCGACCGTGAAAAGCGCCGATCTGATCATCGTTATGAGCGACGGGGCGGCGGTCGAACTCGGCACGCATGCCGAATTGCAGGCACAGGGGGGACTTTATGCCCGTCTGGTGCGTAACCAGTCCCTTGACCTCGTAGAGGGACCTGATCTGGCCCCCGTCGAAGCCGGTATGACCGAAGCCGCCCTGTGAGGGGCCCATTCAGGCCCGACCGGGACGGTCGGATGGCCGCCGCTTAGTCTTCTGCCGGGAGGGGCGGGGCAAGGGCAGAGAGTGTAGGCAGGATTTGCTCATACAGGGCGCGCTTGAACCCCAGATTGAAGCGGAGCACCTCATCGGGTGCCACCCATTCCCATTTGTCGAACTCGGCGGGCTCCGTTCCGTCTCCGGCAAGGTCGATCGCCGTGTCCGGCTCGGTCATGCGCATGGCGAACCAGCGTTGCGTCTGGCCACGATAGCGGCCGTGGAGTGCCTTGCCGATCAGATGGGCGGGCAGGTCGTAGGAAAGCCAACCCGGATAGCTTCCCAATATCGCGCCGTGGCGTAGTCCTGTCTCCTCGCGCAATTCCCTGATCGCGGCTTCCTCGGGAGATTCATGATCGTCGATACCGCCCTGGGGGCATTGCCACACATCGCGCAGGTCCGTGCGTCTGGCCAGAAACAAGGCACCCTCACGATTGAACAGCATGATGCCGACATTGGGGCGATAGGGAAGGGTCTGCGGATCGATCATGGCGGGGAGTCCATAAGAAACCGGCCCCTTCTGGGAGGGGCCGGGAGAGATAACCGTGATACGGTTCACTGGTGCGGGGGCGTCGGTTGTTGCGCCGCCGGAGGTGCTGCGGGCGGCGAGGCTGGCTTATCCACCTTCTTGTCTGCCGGTTTATCGGCGGCAGGCTGGCCGAGCGGCAGGGCCTCATCGGGGAGGGAGGCCATGGCACGGACCACACGCAGCCCCTGCTGAAGCTGGAAGTCGGTGGCCGGCTTAGCCGGGTCGAAACGCGGCCAGTTATCGGCGGGTGCATGGGGGATGCTACCCGAGATGGCTGGCAGATCCGTACGGGCCGGAGCCTTGTTCTTGTTGCCGCCCGTATTGGTGATGATATGGGCGAGATCGGCCTCACGATAGCCGTAGCCATCGTCGTCCTTGCTCTCCTTCACCACGATATCGGGCGCAATGCCCAGCGCCTGGATGGAGCGACCCGAGGGCGTATAGTAGCGTGCCGTGGTCAGACGCACCGCGCCATGGCCGGGAACGGGAATGAGGGATTGGACCGAGCCCTTGCCAAAGGATTTCTCGCCCACCAGGACGGCGCGCCGATGATCCTGCAGCGCACCGGCCACGATTTCGGAGGCAGAGGCCGAGCCGCCGTCGATTAGCACGACAATCGGCAGCTTGCCGGTGATGTCGGTGCCCTTGGCATCCCAGCGGCGATTGTTCTCCGCATGGCGGCCGCGGATCGAGACGATCTCGCCCTCGGGGATGAAATCATCGCTGACGGCGATGGCCTGATCGAGCTTGCCGCCCGGGTTCAGACGCAGATCCAGCACAAGACCCTGAAGCTTGTTGCCCGATTTGGCCTTGAGCTTGTCATAGGCCTCGTGCAGCGCGGTCTCGGTATCGTCGTCGAACTCCGAGATGCGGATATAGCCGATATTGCCGTAGAGCGATGAGCGCACGACCTGCACATGCACCACTTCGCGGGTCATTGTGACCTTGAGCGGCTTGGGCTCCTTGGCGCGTACGATCGTCAGGGTGATCTTGGTACCCGGGTCACCGCGCATCTTGGTCACGGCCTGATCGAGTGTCAGTCCTTCGAGCGACTTGCCGTCAACCTCGGTGATGTAGTCACCGGGCTTCAGCCCGGCACGGGAGGCCGGCGTGCCGTCGATGGGGGAGACCACACGGATATGGCCATTCTGCTGCTGAACCTGCACGCCCAGACCGCCGAACTTGCCGCTGATCTGGATCTGCATCTCCTTGAACTGCTTTTCGTTCATGTAGGAGCTGTGGGGATCGAGCCCGCCCACCATGCCGTCAAGCGCGTTGGTGATCAGGTCCTTGTCGCTGACCGGCTCCACATATTCGGCGCGTACCAGATCAAGCACCGTGCCGAACAGGGTGAGCAGGCGCAGGGTCTCGCTGTGATTATCGGGGTCAGCAACAACCTCCTTGGCGAAAGCCTTGCTGCTGATCATCTGCCCAAGGCTTGGCGCCATGACGGCTTCCAGTGTCGGACCGGCGGTGATTCCGGCCAGGAATGCCGTTCCGAGCAGCAGACCAGTGCGGAGCTTCATGCAATTCATCCCTTGAATCCGGTGCGGAGCGCATACCCCGAAGCCGATCCTGTTAGCGTCTGTCTGTTGGCAGGGGGCTGATAAGGCGTCCCTGCCTGAATGGAGAGGCTCAATCTATAGCGTTCTTGATGCACTCTGTCGAAACAACGCAGAATCGCCAAGAGCGATCCGATCATTCCCCCGCGATCCTGTCGCAACGCTCCCTCACAGATAGGGGCGCGGATCGATGATGCTGCTGCCCGAGCGGAGCTGCACGAAGAGCGCTCCCCCTCCGGGGCCCATGCTGCCGAGCGTTTCGTGGCGGCCCACCGCCTGCCCGCTGGACACTGAGAGCGCGCCCAGACCCGAGAGCACGAAGCGGTAATGCCGACCGCAATCGAGAATGACCATGTTACCGAACGAGCGGAAAGGACCAGCAAAATCGACCTGGCCAGCGCAGGGCGCGCTGACGGTGCTTCCCGCAGAGGCGGCATAGGTAAGGCCCGTTGCTGGTCCGCTTTCGGTGCTCTGATGCCAGGCGGTCGTGATGGTGCCTGAAACCGGCCCATGTCCACCGCTATGTCCTCCGTCGCGGCTGACGCCTGGCCCATGAGATCCGGAGAGCTTTCTGGCCTGGGCCGACATCGCCTCAGCTTTTGCCTTCTGATTGGTGCGCTCCAGCGCGCGCGCCTCCTCTTCCATGCGCGCCCGCAAGCTGGCCTGTACCTTGTCGATGGCGCTCAGGGCGTCATCCAGCGTTGCGGCCTTCGCTGTCGCCGCTGCGATATCGTCGCGCGCCTGCCTGGCGCGAGCCTCGGCCTCTTCCTGCTGATGGGTCGCCTGATCCATCTTGTGCGCATTGACGTCGCGCAGGCGGGCGAGGGTGGCGCGGGCCTTTTCGAGTGCGGTGTTTCGCTGGGCGAGTTCCTGCGCCGTCTGATCCAGCAGGGCCTGCTGTCCGTGCAGGTCATCGGCCTGACGCGCGGTGAGGCGTGTCAGGCCTGCGATCAGACTCAGACCCTGAACGGAATCGTCCGCCTGACCTGACAAGGCCACGAAAGACGTGCCTGGATAGCGTGACAGACGGAGCGCAACGGGCAGGATGGCCTGAAGACTGGCACGGCGTCGCGCAAGCGCTACGCGCTGCGCTTCCTGCTGTGCGGTCAGGCGCGTGATATCCGTTGTGAGGGCGGTGATTGTCTTTTCGGTGGCGGCCAACTCGTTGGCTGCCCGATCGGTCAGGGCCGAGAAATGGCGCGCCTTATCGGCCTCGATGGCAGCATCCTGTGTGGCCTGGGCCTGGGCCTTGCGCTGGGCATCAATCAGCGCTGCCTCGCGCGCCTTGCGAGCGAGAAGTGCAGCGCGGTCGCGCTTTGCTGCGTCGAGGGCGCGCTGGCTTGCGGTCGATACCGCAGGCTTTTTAACGGGGGCGTGGGCTGCGGCAGCCTGACTGACCAAGCTGAGGCGGCCCAGAACGAGGCGGGGCTGGGTGTGCCACCCTTCGGCGCCCTCGCCCGAAAGACGCGGCACACAGAAGGCAGCGAGCAGGCAGAAGCCGGTCAGGACAGGTTTCGTGACCGGCATGAACGACTCAGCCGTTGATGAGGCAGTTGCCGGACATTTCCGCCGGCTTGTCGAGCTTCATCAGGGTGAGCAGGGTTGGAGCCAGATCAGCCAGCCTGCCGTCATGAATAGTCGTGACACCCGCAGCGCCATGCAGGATGACCGGTACGCGGTTGAGTGTGTGGGCTGTATGGGCACCGCCCGTCACCGGATCGCGCATGGTTTCGCAATTGCCGTGATCCGCTGTCACGATCAGAGCGCCGCCCATCTTGTCGATGGCTGCCACGATGCGTCCCAGACCGGTATCCACGGTCTCACACGCCTTGATGGCGGCTGAGAGTACGCCCGTATGGCCCACCATGTCGGGATTGGCGAAGTTCAGCACGATGAGGTCGAACTTGCCGCTTTCGATGGACTCGACCGCACGGTCGGTCAGTTCAGGGGCCGACATTTCCGGCTGCAGATCGTAGGTCGCTACCTTGGGCGAGGCGACGAGAATGCGTTCTTCGCCCGGTAATACGGCCTCGCGTCCGCCATTGAGGAAGTAGGTGACGTGCGGGTATTTCTCCGTCTCGGCCATGCGCAGCTGGGCGCGACCTGCCTGGGAAACGACATCTCCCAGCAGGTGCTCCATGGATTCCTTGGGGAACATCACGCTCATGAAGGGGGCGAGGGCCGCGCTATAGGCCGTCATGCCGCAGACAGAAGCCAGCTTCACGACTTTGGACCGTTCAAACCCGTCGAAATCGGGGAAGACCATCGCATCGAGCAATTCGCGGATACGGTCTGCGCGGAAATTGGCCGAGAGAACGCCATCGCCATCCTGCATCCCGGCATAATCGCCGATCACGGTGGGCACCACGAATTCGTCGGTCACGCCCTTGGCCTGATGAGAAGGCAGAACGCCCAGTGCATCGTCAGCATGTTCGCCCTTTGCCGAGACGATGGCGTCATAAGCGAGGCTCACGCGCTCCCACCGGTTATCGCGGTCCATGGCGTAATAGCGCCCGCTCACCGTGGCAATGAAAGCCCCCTCGGGCAGTTCGGCGGCGAGACTGCGCAGATAGCCCGTGCCGGAATCCGGGGGTGTATCGCGCCCGTCCGAGAAGACATGGACCGCTACCTTGATACCTGCCTCGGCCACGATTTTGGCCAGGGCGACCACATGATCCATGTGTGCGTGCACGCCACCCGGCGAGATCAGCCCGACAAGGTGACACGTCCCCTTGCTCGCCTTGAGCGCGTCGATGAAGCTGCAAAGAGCAGAGTTGCTGGCCAGGGAGCCATCACGCGCGGCACGGCTGATGCGCGGCAGGTTCTGCATGACCACACGTCCGGCACCGATATTGAGATGGCCCACTTCGGAATTGCCCATCTGCCCCTCAGGCAGGCCGACATCCTCACCACAGGCCTTCAGATAGGCATGGGGAGAACTGGCCCAGAGACGGTCGAAGTTCGGCGTGTTGGCGAGGGCAACCGCGTTGTCCTCGCGAATGGCGCTGTCACCGAACCCGTCGAGAATGACGAGCATGACCGGGCGGGGCGTGCCGGGAAGGGATGCGGACATGAAAAGCCTCCTGCAAATTTGCGCGCACCATGCCGCATTTCAGTGAATATGCGAACTGCCACGGGAAGCGTCTCGTCGTTTTTTGTTCTTGCTGAACTTCCTGTCATGGCGCGGCGGCGTCTGTGCCCTGCGCGCCTGTCCGATCAGAGGCGGCGGGAAACCAGGATCGCCAGCGGGGCATCTCGGCCTGCCTGCAGATGCACCGATTGCACCGGCATAAAGGGCTCGTTCCCCGGCTGCTCCGGCCGGGGTGGGGAGGCCCCCGGTCTGGAGAGAGGGCAAGCAAGGCTAATCGACGAGATAGATCCCGGTCGTGGGCGCTTGTTGACGGAGAATGCGACACGTCTCGTGCTTCAGATCGAAAACCCGGATCGTGCCCCCCAGATCGCTGATGAAAACCTCTTTCTCCTCCTTGTCGAGGGCGAGCCCGATCCCTTCATCGAGACCACGCAGCAGCACCTTGTGAGCATGCAGGCCGCTCTCATCGATATGCGCGACATTCAGGCTGTTGCCATCGGGCGGTGCCCCCCGGTCGGTCCAGAACAGGCGGGTGGAATCCTGGCTTACATGCAGATCGATCGGCTCTGGCAAATGATCGGCGAGCAGCGTGATGTCATCACGCAAGGCAGGGTCGACGCCTTGAGGAAGATCGAGGGGCATACGGAAGATGCGGCCTATGCCGCCTTTAGGGGAGCCCTTTTGCGTCCAGTATATCTGACGTGCCTTCAGATCGAGGGCGATACCCACGCAATGGCGCGATTCATCGGGACGGTCCTGCGGATAGGCTCCCCTGACGAGCAGGGTCTCGACCTCGCTGCCGTCAAGACGCGCGCGCATGATCCGCATGCCTTCGCGGTCGCACCAGTATAGCCAGCCTGCTTCCCGATCCACGGCGAGCTGCTTGGGCGTGACGAGTTTGCCATCACCGATCAGCACTTCGTGCCGGGTGCCGTTCAGATCGGCACGTTCGATCGTGCCATCGGCTGCGTCGTAATCGGCTCCCATATTGGTCCAGGTTATCTTGCCGGCGTCGGTATCGACCCAGATCCCATCCGGAGTGCCCCATTGGGCGTCGATGCAGGAGACTACCGCGCCCGTCCTGGCGTGAAGGACCGTGATGCGGGCAGGATGGGCTTCCAGCGTGTAAAGAAGGGGACGGGCGTTCATGACCGGGTTCCTTTCGGCGCATAATTATAGAAGCCGTGCCCGGTTTTTATACCGAGGCGATTTTCGGCGATCATTTTTCTCAGCAGCAGGCGCGGGGCTTCGGGCAGATTGGGGTAGGCTTGGGCGTAGTGCTCTTCGATCTGCAGCACGATATCGAGCCCCACCCGGTCCATGGCGTGGAAAGGACCCATGCGCGTCCCCTGAGTCTCGCAATAAATGCGATCGATCACTTCCGGTGTTGCGACCCCTTCGGCGGCCACACACAGGGATTCACGCTTGATTGCGGCCCAGATGCGGTTCTCGATAAAGCCGATGCTCTCTTTCTGAGCCACATAGGGCGAGAGGCCGAGTGACTTGAAGTAGAGTGCGAGTCCGTCGATCAGACCCTCACCTGTTTCACCGCAAGACATCAATTCGACCGCCCGCTGCTCGGGGGGCATCATGAAATGCGTGTTGAGCACGCGGGTCCTGTCCGCCACTTCCGACACCATCAGACGTGAGGGATAGGAGGAGGAATTCGTGGCGAGGATCGCATCTGCAGGCGCCTCGCGGGAGAACTTGCCAAACATCGCCGTCTTGAGGTCGAGTTTCTCCGGCAGGGCCTCGATAACGAGCCACGCATTTTCCAGAGCGGCTTCGAGTGAGACTGCGGCTTCGATCCTGCCGCCCTGACCGTCTGAAATTGCGGCCACCACCGAGGGCAGCGTTTCGCGGGCATAAGCGAGACCGGCATCGAGTACGGCCGGATTGGTGTCGAAAAGCAGAACCTGACCGTTTTTCGCGGCCAGCATCAGCGCAATCCTTCTCCCCAATGTTCCCGCGCCGATGACGGCGGCCGGGCGTGTCGAGGCTTTGTCGAGCAGGGCATCGATGATCATCATATTTCTCCCGATTCGTGAGCGGCAGATGATCTGCTGCCCACCGATTGGATGGCCTGATCATAACGCGGCGAGGGCGCAGTCAAACTTGCAATAATGCAGGGTAAACTTGCATAAACACAGACATGAGTCGTAGCGAATACAGCGTGTTTGTCGCTGTTGCCGATAGTCTGAACTATACCCATGCGGGCAAGCGTCTTGGGATACATGCCTCCAGCGTGTCCCGTAGTCTCGAGAGGCTGGAAGACCGATTGGGTGTCGCCTTGATCGAACCTGCCAGCGAAGGACTGCGTCTGACCGAAGCAGGGGAGAGGCTGAGCCATTTCCTGACCCCGCTGCTCGACACGCTTGAAGAGGGGGTGAGGGCGATCTGCCGCGAGGAGCAGAATGGCGGCGTTCTGCGTGTTCTGGCCCCTCCCGAGATTCTGACGGGATGGGTCAACCCCGTGATACGCGCGATGCTGCACGAGACATCCGGTCTTAAGGTCTCGCTCGAGGCCAGTGTCGGGCTGCCGGATTTTCGCAGGGCGGAGGCCGACATCTTTCTCAGCCACAGGCGCGAGGAGATGCAGGAAGGTGCCTATCGTATCAGGCGGATCGGCTCCTACGAGGTTGGGCTTTTTGCGGCGCCCTCCCTCCTGGAGCGGACCGGCCCGCTCCTGTCTCCCGATGATCTTCACGGCGTGCCGTGTCTTGCGCGTCCGGGAGAGACGCAGTGGATGCTGTGCCCCATCGGCGATGACATCGCACCGACCTCCTTTGCGCTTGAGGCGAGCGTTGTCGCGACCCCGGCGCCTGTGCGGCTCGATTTCGCCTGCGCCGGGAGCGGGGTGACGGCGGCAAGTCTGGAGACCTGTGCTCCTTTTCTCGCCTCGGGCGCGCTTGAGCGGGTTCTTCCCGGCTATCGTTTGCCGCCTGGTGTCATCTATGCGGCGCAGCCCGAACGTCACCAACCGCGCCGGGTCGTGGCGGAGTTTTTGTCGCGGCTTGTCGAGCGCGTCAGGCAGAATGGAGCGAAACAAAGAGAGATTTCGGCAAACCCAGAGGATGCGGCGCGTTGAATTGCCCTCTGACCAGCCAATCCCGAGACGGATCAAGGGGTTTGTGCTCGCCCGAAGAAAGGACCCTCTTCATGAGTGATGATATCCAGACGCCGAGTTGCAGCCTGCCTCTGACACCCGAGCAGCATCGCGTTCTGCGCGAACACGGTACGGAGCGACCGGGATCGAGCCCTCTGAACGACGAGAAGCGTATGGGTGTCTATTACTGCGCCGGATGTGACGCCCCGCTTTTTGATTCCGATACGAAATATGAGAGCGGGAGCGGGTGGCCGTCCTTTTTTCGCCCGCGTGACGGCATGACCGAAACCACCGTGGACAAAACCCACGGCATGACACGCATCGAAGTGCATTGCGCGCAGTGCAAGGGACATCTGGGTCACGTGTTCCCGGACGGGCCGAAGCCCACCGGTTTGCGTTTCTGCATGAATGGTGTGGCGCTGCGCTTTGAACCAAGCTGACATCGCAACGATTTGACGCTAAGGATGGCGCCATGACTGCCCTTCCTCCCTCTGTGGTCGTGCTCGACCACCCGCTCGTCCAGCACAAGCTGACCCGCCTGCGTCAGGAATCCACCTCGACTGCGGGGTTCCGTCGCCTCACACGCGAACTGAGCCTGCTCATGTGCTACGAGGCAACGCGCGATCTCAGCACCGAACCTGTCGAGATCCAGACACCGCTCGAAACCATGGAAGGCCGCCAGCTTTCCGGCAAGAAGCTCTGCTTTGTCTCTATTCTTCGCGCCGGGAATGGTATCCTGGACGGTATGCTGGACCTCATCCCCGCGGCACGCGTGGGACATGTCGGGCTGTATCGTGATCACGATACGCTTGAGGCCGTCGAATACTATATGAAGCTGCCCGATGACGTGGCCGATCGCGAGTGCATCGTGGTCGATCCGATGCTGGCGACGGGTCATAGTGCCGCTGCGGCGATTGATCGCATCAAGGCCAGCGGCGTGCGCAAGATCATTTTCGTCTGTCTGCTCGCCGCCCCCGAGGGCGTCGCCTGTCTGACTGAACGCCATCCGGATGTCCGAATCGTGACCTGTTCGATCGATCGTGGTCTGGATGAAAAGGGCTATATCCGCCCTGGCCTGGGTGATGCGGGTGACCGTCTGTTCGGGACGCGCTGAGTATGACCAGCGAGGATATCGACGAATGGCTCGATAGCTGGATCGAAGCTCATTACGTTCAATGGGGGACCCCCGAGGAGGCTGTAAAGGCCTGCCTCCTTGCGGCGACACTGGATGGGATCAGCGAGCGGGATCTGAGCGCCGCCGCAGGCGGCGATCTGGTGGGATTTCTTCGGGAAGAAGGCGAGGCCATTGCCGAGTCTTCGGGCGCCGCACCGGACGGGTTCTGACCGTCCGGGGAGAGGATCCCGGGCGCTGACCGGCTCTCCGGAGAGGGGAGCTTTCATTTCCCTGAGATTATATCGTGAAGGGGACGGTCAGCGAAGGAGGGCGTGGCAAAGCCCCACGCCCCTTGTTTCACTTATCTGGGTGCGGGACCGCGAATGATCTGGGCCATGTCCTGAGGACGTAGCCAATGCTTGAACGCAGCCTGAATCTGGGCCGCGTTCATCTGATAGACGGCGTTGGCGCGTTCATCGGGCTCAGTCAGTGGGAGGCCCGAGTCAATAAGAGCGAGATACTGCCCGGCAATCCCCCCGAAGCTCGCGCGCCCCATGGGAATGGAGCGCAGGATCGATGCCTTTGCGTTCAGGAGTTCGTCATCCGAGACAAGGGCGTTTTGCATGGCAGTCACGTTGCGCAACGCGGCATCGCGGGCCTTGAATGTCTTGTCCGGATCAGCGCCATAAGAGATGAGGAATGCGCCACGATTGGCTGACCAGGCGAGATCGCTGCTGGTGGTATAGACCATGCCCGTGCGTACACGCAGATCCTGCATGAGCCGCGATGAGAAGCCCGCCCCGAGGACTTCATTGCCAACTTCAAGCGCATAGCGGTCCGGATTATGTACGCCGCTTGCGATGGTCTGGGCGAGATAGACCGAATCTTGGACGCGGCCCGGGTCCTCGACAACCGCTTTCGATGTCTTGCTCTGGGGGCGCGGCGGCAGATCCACCACGGGTTTGGCTCCCGTCGCGGCCCATTTGCCGAAGGCTGTCTCGATGGATGCCTTCGCCTTTTCGGGAGTGATGTCGCCAATAACCACAATCGTCGTAAGGTCGGGGCGATAGGCAGCTTTATAGAAATTCTGAACATCTGCGAGGGTCAGGGTGCTCAGGGTTTGCGGTGTCGTCTCACGCAATGAGGGATCGCCAGCAGGGGCAAGCGCGCGTGCGATGGCGTGCTGGAAGCGATAACCGGGCGATTGCAGTACCCCGGCCTGCGAGGCGACGGCCTGCTGTTTCAGGACGGCGAAAGCCTGGGCAGGGAATGCCGGGTGCAGTTCGTTCTCAGCCAGCAAAGCCAGAGTCTTGTCGAAGTTTGCGCTCAGTGTGCTGAGCGAGAAGGAAACGCCCCCGCTGGCATCGGAGGCGAGATCATCCAGAGCGGCAGCGAGCGCAAGGCGATCGTGCTGCGTGCTGCCGAAGAGGAACAGATCGTTCGTCAGATCGGCCACGCCGTCCTTGCCCTTGGGCTGCTGCAGGTCGTTGCTGTGACGGATGCTGCCATAAAGCGTAATCGTATGACTGACATGTTCGGGCTGCACCAGAAGTGTCAGGCCATTATCCAACACAAAGCGTGAGGGCTGGGTCAGCGGTACGGGCTTGGGCAGATCGGCGAGTGCCGTCGCCGCCCAAGCTGGCAAAGCGATATTCTTGCTGGGTGGTGGGAGCAGAGATTCCGGCCCTTTGCCACCGCTGATATCGGGGGATTTTCCTCCCGAGGGTGTAAGAATTCCCGTGATGGCGTGGGCGGGATCGAGCACCTGTCTGGCCAAGGCGTTGACCTGCGCGGGCGTGACGGCGCGATAGGCCTTCACCAGATCAGCAGGGGAGTTGACGCCATTATAGGCCAGAGCATCGGCCCAGCTCTGGGTCAGGGCCGTCACGCTATTCGCGTTGAACTCGAGTGCTGCGATTTCCTTGCGTTTGGCGGCTTCGATCAGTTCGGGCGGGACGCCCTTTGTCCGGATCGTCTCAAGAATATTGCGGATTTCCGTCAGCAGGGCGTCGGGCTTCTGTCCTTTGGGGAAGGCTGCGAGAGCACTTCCCACGCCTTCATGCACATGGGCATTATAGGAAAATTCCGTCCCCAGCGCCTTGCCTTGGGGCACGAGGGCGAAGAGGGCACCGCGCTGGCTGCCCAACGCATCGGCCAGGATCTGGGCCGCAGCGAAATCAGGGCTTGCCGAGCCGGGCAGGCGATAGGCAATGCTCAGGATACCGGTCGCGTAATCGCTATCGACTGCGATGGTCTGGGCCTTGACCGGTGTTGGGGTGATCGTCGGGCGTGGGGGCAGCTTGCCAGCGGGGATGCCGCCAAATTCCGAGCGGACCTTGGCAAGCGTTGCCGTGGGGTCGACATCGCCGACGATGAGGAGGATCGCGTTATTGGGCTGGTACCAGCTGTCATAGAAGCTGCGCAGCAGGGGGGCATTGGTCTTGTCGAATGATTCGCGCGTGCCGAGTGCATCGTGATCATAAGGCGTGCCGGCGAACATGGCGCGGTTCTGCTGGATCATGTAGCGCTCGAAGGGCATCGAGACGTCCCTCGCGACTTCCTGCTCGATGGCGCCGCGTTCATGGGTCCAGTCAGCCTCGCTCAGCAAGACATTCCGCATCCGGTCGGCTTCGATTTTGAGCAGCAGGTCCAGATAATGGGCGGGCGCCTGGAAATAGAACTGGGTGGTGTCCTCGGTGGTAAAGGCATTGCTGATATTGCCGATACGGGCGCTCACGGTGGAGAGCTGGTCTCGGCTCAGAGCCTTCGAGCCGTTGAACATCATGTGTTCCAGGGCATGAGCCGTACCGGGAAAGCCCTCGGGCGCCGCTGCCGAGCCGGCAAGATAGATGATCTGGGTCTGCACCACGGGTGCGAGACGATCAGGAACGATCACCACGCGCAAGCCGTTGGGGAGAGTTTCGCGCACGGCACTGTCCATGGCTGTCGCGGGATGCGGCGAGGCTGTCTCGGCTGCCTGTGCGGGCAGGGCGGAGGCGCACAGGGCAAACGCAGGCGCAGCAAGCAGGCTTGTTGCAAGAAGCGCGTTGCGCAGAAGGGGCAGCACGGACATGGAAGACTCCCGGTTGCAAAAACATGAAGGGCGATGGGTGAACGTAACAGTTTGTCGCCCTCTGTCCATGCCGGAGCTGGTCAGGGGGCGGGCAGGCGCTTTCGTCATGTCTCGTGGCAGACGAAGAGGCACCGGATCTCAGGGGGGCGGCTCGATGGGCCAGTCCTGACGGGCAAGGAAGAGGGGGGCGAGATAGGCAAGCAGGAAACTGCCTGCCAAAGAGCCCGCCGGGATCAACCAGCGCCACCAGAGCGTCGGATCGAAAAGAACCATGATCGAGATCTGGAGGAGGCCGATCATCGCAAACAGTCCTATGATCATGACGACGCTCGGTTTGTTCAGGGCAGGGATGAAAAAGGCTAGGCTGGGCAGACAGCTTGCGCCGAGCAAGGTCACGCCGCAGCCCAGACCTCCAGCAAAGGCTGAGAGCAGCGATATGTCCTGGTTCAGCCAGACGGTGAGACCCAGGAGGGGCCCTACGATCAGACCGGCCTGCAGGCCTCGTTGAAGATGCAAGCGGAAAACGGCCCGTGCAAAGCCCTGTTTGGAGCCATAAGGACCGAGGGTCAGCAGAAAGGGCCAGTCGCTCCGGTTGCGCATCCAGCCGATCAGTCCCATGCCGGATAGCATAAGGCTTTGACGCGCCATTATTGGAAGACGGGAGACGACGGCAGCGAAACTGGGCCTTACCCCATCGGAAACGAGCGCAATACACTGACCTAAAACCACGAAAACGAGGGTAAGGGTAGCGACCGAGAGCGCGAAGGCGATTGGTCTCTCCGTATTGATCGGGTCGATCAGCGGGAGTCGGACAAGCCATGAGGGGCGCCACAGACATAGTCTCGTCAACGCCTTGATTCCCCGGGGGAGAAGCGATCCTGAGGAATGCTGCTTGACCAGACGGGCGAGGGGGGAAGACGGCGTATGCTCCGAGGCGCCCGGGGGCCATTCCGGGTTTCGATGCCTGAAGGCCAGCAGGGTGACCCCGCAACAGAGCGCTATCAGGAGTAAGGCAAGCGAAGCAGGTGCGGAGAAAAGATAAGCCTGCATCTTGGGAACAAGGAGGATGAAGAAACCGAGCATCGACAAGGCCGTGCGGGGCTTCAGCAGGCGCTTGAACGAGGTCGCGCGTTCGCTTGGGAGAGGCTCGGACCATAGAACAAGGGCAATTGCCTCAAGCAGGAGCGTGTTGAGCCACGGGGCGCCTGTCAGCAATGGGGGAATCGAGAATAGCGTGACGGCGAAGAGGGCTGCCAGATGGACCGCGCGATACTCGGCCCGCCCCATTCGGGGCATGAGGAAACTCGGCAATGCGCGCATCTGGCGCCAGTAATGGGTGGTGATTGCTGAAAACCCGCTAAATAACAGAACCCACCACAATGCTGCCAGGAGAGGGGGAAGGGTGTAATAGCCGTGACGCCAATATTCCCCGTGTCGCGATAGTACGGCGCTTGATAGGCAAAGCACACCATAGATCGTGCCGAGCGCGACCATCGGGTTCTGTCTCAGAAAAACGGGTGAGGCGTAGAGGCGCAGTGCGCGCAGACAGTCTCGCAGCGCCTGGCTCTTCGCCTGGGGCGTGAGGGGCATCATCGGGTCAGCGCCAGAAAGCAGGATTCCATATCTCCGGGGAGCACAGGCAGGCCGATTCCATCGAGTTCCGGACGCCAGCCTTTCACCCAGACGCTGCCATCCGGGAGACCGGCCATCACGTGCAGACCCAGTTCGGAAACGGGCCGACTGGCGAGATAGCGTATCTCACTGGCGAAGCTCTCTGCGCTCAGATCACTGATGAGATGCCCTTTTTTGAAAACGATAAACCGGTCGCAGATCTGTTCGAGATCCGAGATGATATGGGATGAGATCAGCGCCGTTGTTTCACGTCGCTTCACGGCCTGAGCCAGTAATGTGATGAAGTCATGGCGTGCCATAGGGTCGAGGCTTGCCACGGGCTCATCCAGGACGATCAGTTCGGGGGAGAAACGCAAGGCAAGGACGATGGCCAGCCTCTGGCGTTCGCCGCCCGAGAGGGTGGAGAGGCGCGCCTTGGGGTCAAGATCGGCCCAATCCTCCCATTGCTTCGCCTCCTGGCTTGTCACAGCGCTATGCTGGGACGTGCCCGCGCTGTTGCGGAAGGAGGCCGTGTAGTCCTTGAGTTCCTGCACGCGGAACCAGGTGAGGCCCGTCATGAGCTGGGGAACGAAGCCGATACGTTGCCGTGTCTCGTCGCTTAGAGCATCCGCTGGCTGCCCCCATAGAGCGACCGAGCCGGAACTCGGCGCAAGAAGGCCTAGGAGACAACCGATAAACGTGGTTTTTCCGGCACCGTTCGGCCCGAGAAGGGCAGTGATGCTGCCTGGCGCGAGCGTAAGGTTGATATCGTCCAGTACAGTCTTGTCATCCCAGGACTTGCAGAGCTTTTTGACCAGAACGGGGAGGGACATACATGCAGGCCTTTATGATTCCGGAACGACCATGATCGGCAGCAAGCGCGGTTTTGTCAAAAGAATGCTGGTCTATTGCAACGATTACATGAATCTCCGCAGCAAGGGCCCCATGACCGGCCGTCACTGCCGCAGGCCTGCGAGACGGCTCAGGCGCGGATGTGCCGGTCGGTCCGACCAGTGGGGGCGTTGCGTGAGATGTGCGATGCGCGGGACGAGGTGTCCTGATTGGCGCAAACCATAATTGCCGCTGCAGCCGCAAGGTAGCGCCGCAACGTAGAAAAGAGATGCGTTTTGGCGGGCACCCCGGTAAATCAGCCCCATGTCCAGCTTTGTCGAACGCGTCAATCAGGCCGATCTTTGGCTTCTCGATACTGTTTTCCAGCCCGTCGCGGACAGGCTGCCCGAACGGATGCCTGCCGCAGAACTGGGCATGAGCCTGCAATTGGGCTCGATCCTGTTCTATGTGGCGGCGATCGTCATTCTGAGCGTCGCCGGTTATGCATCACTGGGGAATTCGGTCTTCAATATCCTCAACCTGCTTTTGCTGATCGCCTTCTATATGGGCATCATGCGTATGAGGCAGTTGGTAAGGCCGGGTCAGGCCAATCCGTTGCGTTCGCTGCTGTTTGGCATGAGGCCGGTCAATGTGGTGTTTCTCGGCGTCTCGCTTTGGGGGGGGGATTGCCGGTCCAGGGCCGTTGATGCTCATCGACCTCTTTCTCACCATATCGAACCTGATCTTTGTCATAGGGCTGTACTTCGTCTCTTGCCAGCCGAGGCCGCCTGTGCGGCGCAGAAGCAGAAGTCAGGCCCATCTGACGCCGATCATGGGCGGGGTACGGGACTGAGCAGAGGCGGGCAATCACCGGCGCGTTCTGTGTGAAGTATCTCGCCGCGCCAGGAGGCCTGAACGAATAGATTGGAAGGAATGGCGGTCACGCGCCCTCCTTCCCTTTCGGTGCAGGGCTGAATGACGCCTCTGCCATTGTCTGTTTTCAGCGCAGATAGATCGATTTATCGATATGCGGGATGTCGATCACCGAGTGGATGAACTGTGTTCCGGCGATGCCAATCAGCACCCCGGCTGCAAACCCGCACCAGATCAGCACGCTGAAATAGGGCTTGCGCGCCTCGCGTGTCATGAGGCGCGACTGCATTTCGGCCCGTGACTGCTGGGTCTGGAAAAGTTCCGAGCGGACCGATTCGAGCCGTGCCCGAGAATTGCGCAATTCCAGATCCATCTGACGCAGATTATTGGTCAGGGTTACGATCTGCTGACGGGCGGCCAGCGCTTCCGCACCTGTTTCCGCCTTGGGGGCTCTTGGCTTGGGTTTGGCGCGCTGGGGTGGGTTCGGCGCGATGGCGACGAACAGGTTCTTGAGCGCCCCGCCGGTCATGCCGCTTTTTCTCGCGCGAGAGCGCAGCGCGTTGAGCGCAGCAGCGGACTGACCCTCCTGCTCCTCCAGAACGAGCGCGAGGATATCCGACAGAACCTTGAGTTCCTTCGGGTCGAATGAGCCGGACATCAGCCGATCATGCTCTCCAGATCATCATCGTCCCCACCGGCCAGGGGGCGTGGGCTCGCCGCGCGGCGCAACCGGTCGAGAATGGCAAGACCCAACCCGTGGCGGGGGACGGTCATGGCGGCGATGGTCTTGAGACCGCGCCGTTGCCCTTCACCATCCAGAAAGCGCAGCCCGGCAAAGAGCCGAGCCGCAGCTTCTTCCAGGTCACCTTTTTCGCTCAGGTTGTAAACGAGACCGGCTCCCGGCAGGGCAGGGCCAAATGCGAGCAGGGCCTCATGCGCCTCGACCCGATCGGCACTCAGGCGAACCGGCAGGGCCGGTGCGTAATGGGAGGCCAGCATGCCCGGCGAGGCGGGCAGCTTGGTGGCGTAGTCATCGGGGTTACGGATCGTGCCGCATACTTCCTCGAGCTGCTCCAGGGTGATTCCGCCCGGACGGAGCAGGAAAGGTACCTCACGCGAGAGGTCGATCACCGTGCTCTCCAGGCCAACCGAGCACGGGCCGGAATCCAGAATGGCATCGATACGCCCATGCATGTTGCGCAGCACATGGAAGGCGTCGGAGGGGCTGACCCGGCCCGAAGGGTTGGCTGAGGGTGCTGCGACGGGTTCGCCCACGGCCTCGAGCAGTGCCAGGGCGGTCTTGCCGCGTGGGACACGGACGGCGATGGTCGGAAGGCCTGCCGTCGCAAGATCGCAGATGGTCGAGCCGCTTTTGCGTGGCAGGATCATGGTCAGGGGGCCCGGCCAGAATTTGTCTGCCAGCCTGCGCGCCAGGTCCGAGGGCTCCACGTGCCTGAACGCGGCTTCGGCGCTGGCAAAATGGCTGATCAGAGGATTGAAGCGCGGACGATTTTTGGCTGCGAAGATATGGGCAACAGCGGCGTTCGAGGTGGCCAGCGCACCCAGGCCGTAAACAGTTTCGGTCCCGAAGGCGACGAGTTTGCCTTCAAGCAGAAGCCGCGCAGCATGGGCGATGGCGTCCGGGTCGGCTTTCAGGATTTCGGTCATGCGCTGGGTTCTCCTGCGGCTGCGAGACCGGTGCACAGGAAAGGAGGGTTGAACCAGCCGGGCTTGCCATAGGTCAGGGGCGCGCCATGCTCGTCCAGAACCTGACCTCCTGCCGCCTCGACAATGGCCTGGGGTGCCGCAGTATCCCATTCCATGGTCGGGCCAAGACGGGGGTAGAAATCGGCAGCCCCTTCAGCCACGCGAGCGAATTTGGCCGCTGAGCCGATATTGCCGAGCGTGCCGACCTTACGGCCCGCCAGCCATTCCTTGAGGCGCGGATCATCGGCGTAATGGCGCGAGGCCAGAATGCGCAGCCCGTTCTCGGGCGGCAGGCTCGCCCTGATCGGATGCTGACCCGATGCGTCACGACGCCAGGCCCCCTTTCCCACGAGGCCGGTATAGAGCTGCCCATGGGCGGGCAATGCCATGGCGCCCAGCAAAACGCGATTATCGTGAACGAGCCCGATATTGACTGTGAAATCATCACGTCCTGCTGCGAATTCCCGCGTGCCGTCCAGCGGATCGACCAGCCAGTAGGTCTGCCCGGGCTCAACGAAAAGCCCGTTCGCGACTTCTTCCTCGCCAATGGCGGGAATGTCAGGGGTGGCCTTGCGCAACCCGGCCAGAATATGGCGTTCGGCCGCCTGATCGGCCTCGGTTACCGGAGATTTATCGGCCTTGATGATTGTCTCGAACCCGTTTGTCCGAATCTCGTTGATCAGGGTCGCAGCCTCATCCGCCAGTCTGGCGGCAAGGGCGAGCAGGGCATCGGCATCAAAGGGAAGGGCGTCGGTCCGGGTCATTCTCTGGGCTTACCGCAAGTTCAGGATATCGTCATGGCCAAAAAGATGGGGTGGGCAAATTTGACCGCCCTTACTGAGCGCTGTCCTTGCTTCCGTTCAGCGCCCGATAAGCCGCCTGGCCGCTTAGCCGGTCTGACTCGCCTTGTAGAGATGATAGGCGAGCAGCAGCTTGGCGTCCGGCTCCGACAGAGCCGGGATGGCATCGAGGGGCAGGAGTTTCAGGGTGATATGTTCATGCTCTGCGGCAAGCCCGGTATGTCGGTTCTCCAGACGGGCGCTCTCCTCGGGGGGCAGGCTGAGATCAAGTGCATAAAGGGTCAGCCGCTCATCGCAGCCCCCTGGGGAAAGGGTGATTTCTGTCAGATATCTCAGGTCGTCAGCCGAGGGTGTTAACTCAATTCCGGTTTCCTCCGAGAGTTCGCGCAGGGCGGCGCTTTGCACGGTTCCGTCATCGATCATGCCTGCGGGCAAGGAGAGATGCGCAGCCTTCGCGACAGGCAGGCGCGGTTCGCATGTCAGCAGGACCTGGCTTGGGCTGTCCTTCTGATGCAGCACGACCAGTATGGCTACGGAGTCCCCTCTCAGAAAAGCGAAGCGCGGGATGCTCTGCCCATCAAGCGCGGCCTCGGCTTCGAGAAATACAAATCCGATCCTCTCTCCGAAGCGCACGGCGTCGCGTATCGTCACCCTTCCCAGGTCGAAAGCGCGGGTCGCGTTGTCGAGCCAGCGTCGGACATGCGGTGCTTCGCAGATATCCCTATGCCAGGGTTCGGGGATATGGGGGGCAAAGACCAGGGTCATGGAGGGGTTTTTCCGGGGCGATGTTTGTGGTCAAATCCAGATCGAACCAAGTGAGCGGATCTGTCCATGATTTTCCTGCGCGCCCTGCTGGACGCCCATCGATGGCGGCCCCGTGACACCTTGCCACCCGCACCACGGCCACTGACCCTTCATCCGGTTGGGGGCGGGGGATGCGATGGCTGCCTGATCGAGGCCATGGCGCTGCAGGGCGCCGCCTATGATCTTGCCCGCCACGATATCCGCTTTGTCGACAGTCCGCTCGATGCGGAGCTTCTTTTCGTCACGGGGGTCGTGACACGGGCCATGCTGCCCGGCCTGCAGGCGCGATGGGCGGCCATGCCGTCGCCCAAGGGGATCGTGGCAATCGGGAATTGTGCTCTGGGTAGCGGGCCTTTCGGCACGAACTACGCCGTGCTTGGCGGGATCATGGAGGCCGGTCTGGATGGGGTGCGGCAATGCGATGTGGCCCTCAAGGGGTGCCCGCCCGCACCGGTGGAGATCCTGCGCGCCCTGTTGCTGCTCACCACCGGGCGTGTCGTGAGCGCATGAGCGAGATTCAGTCCGAGTTGGTGGCGGTGCTGATTGCGGTGCCGGAAGACGGGCCGGTCGTTCTGACGCTCGACCAGGGGCGCAACCTGCCCTCCGGTCCTTTGGAGACAGCGCATCGTTCGCTGCAGCGGGGCATGAGATTGTGGGTTGAGCAGCAGACGCAGTGTCATCTCGGCCATATCGAGCAGCTTTATACCTTTGCCGAGTCCCGCGGCACGGATCCCGCCGAAGAGGTAGCGGCCCCTGAAGACGCGCATGGTGGGAGCACCTTGGGTGCGCCCCGTCTGATCCGCATTTCCTATATGGGGCTCACCCGCCTTGAGGATGCGCAGGAGGGGTGGCGCGGGCTGTATGAGTATTTCCCATGGGAGGACCGGCAGGAAGCGGGGACGGCACTGCGCGATGCCGAAATTGAGCGCGCCCTTGCTGCCTGGGCAGGGCGCGACGCGGCGCGTTCATGGCGTTGTGCGGAGACTTTCGGCCTTTCCGGGCAGCCCTGGAACGATGAACTCGTGCTGCATCGATACGAACTGCTCTGGGAAGCCAACCTCCTGCCGGAATCACGCCATCCTGGGGCGTGGCTCGCGCCGGGTCGCTCGATGCCTTCGGACAGGCGGCGCATTCTGGCGACGGCGCTGGCGCGGTTGAGGGCAAAGATACGCTATCGTCCGGTGGTGTTCGAGTTGATGCCGGAAACATTCACCCTGTGGCAGTTGCAGCGTACCGTTGAGGCCATAGCCGGGCGCGCGCTTCATAAGCAGAATTTCCGGCGTCTGATTCTGGCACAGGATCTCGTGGAGGAAACGGGGGAAGCTGCCATGCAGGCGCAAGGGCGACCGGCACGGCTCTATCGTTTCCGGCGGGAGGTGATCGGAACCCGGCAACTCATGGGGTCGAAACTGCCGATAGCCCGGTCGATTTGAGGTCCTTACTATGGTCTGTGGTTTCTCAGGGGTCGCAGACGCTCGATAAGGGGGCAGGGCGGGGCAGTAACAGCGCTGCTGGAAACGGAGCGGGTAAGGATTTCATGAAATTCACAGGATTGTGGCTTTGAAAACCGGGTGTGGCTCCCCAATGTAAAGGTCCTGACAGTTTTGTTCTTATTATGCTCAACAAGAGCATAAGTCGGTGGAGTAGATCCCATGGATCAGATGACCCTCGTCAGAGACCGCAGCGACGCGCTTTACGAGCCCGTTTCCAGGTTGATGACCCGTGAGGACTGGGAGCGGAATTTCGCTGATGATATCAGGGCAATCCTGCGCCTGAAGCGTGAACGCAATGCGGTGATTCTCGCCCATAACTACCAGACGCCCGAAATCTTCCACTGTATCTCCGATATTCGTGGGGACAGTCTGGCGCTTGCCCGTGAGGCGCAAAACCTCGATCAGCAGGTGATCGTGATGGCGGGGGTCCATTTCATGGCCGAGACGGCCAAGCTGATGAACCCGCAAAAAACCGTTCTCATTCCGGATTCCATGGCCGGGTGCTCTCTCGCAGAATCCATTACGGCCACGAATGTGCGGGCTTTCAAGGCAGCTTATCCCGGGGTGCCGGTGGTAACCTACGTGAACAGCTCTGTCGCGGTGAAGGCCGAGACGGATATCTGCTGCACGTCGGGGAATGCCAAGAAGGTGGTCGAGAGCCTGGGCGTGCCACGGGTGATCATGATCCCGGACGAATTCCTGGCGAAGAATATCCAGAACGAGACGGGTATCGAAATGCTGACCTGGCCGGGGCATTGCGAAGTTCATGAGCGCTTCACACCGCTCGAGATACGCCAGTATCGGCGCATGCATCCCGGCGTGGTGGTCCTGGCGCATCCCGAATGTCCCCCCGAGGTCGTCGCCGAAGCCGATTATGCCGGTTCCACCGCAGGGATGATGGAGTTCGTGGCCGTCAAGCAGCCGCAGAAAGTGCTGCTCGTCACGGAGTGCTCGATGAGCGACAATCTTGCCGCGCTGAATCCTGCGGTTGAGTTCGTGCGTCCCTGCAATCTGTGTCCGCATATGAAGCGCATTACGCTCGCTTCCATCCGACGCGCACTCGAAACCATGGAAGAGGAAGTCACCATTCCGGACGAGCTCTTCCCACCGGCGCGCCGGGCCGTCGAGCGTATGCTCGCCGTCTGAGGGGGCGGCCATGATAACGCTCACCCGCTTTGCGGGCTGGCCGGTCATTGCCGGGGCGGGCCTGGCGGGGCTCTCGACAGCGCTGCATCTGGATCGACCCTGCGTCGTGCTCAGCCCCTCCCCTCTGGGTGAGGACGCTGCCAGCGCCCTTGCGCAGGGCGGGCTCGCCGCCGCGATCGGCCCTGACGATGATGTTGCGCTTCATGTGCAGGACACGCTTGCGGCAGGGGATGGTCTTTGCGACCGGCAGGCCGTCGAAGCGATCATCGGGGCGGGGCCTTCTGCGGTTGCGACATTGCTCGACTGGGGGGTCGCCTTTACCCGCAAGAGCGAAACACAGCTCGATCTGCATCTCGAAGCCGCGCATTCCCGTGCGCGCATTGCTCATGTGCGTGGTGACGGCAGCGGGGCAGGGATCATGCAGGCCCTGATCCGGCAGGTTAAGGCGAGTCCGCGTATCGTCGTGCTCGATGGGGTCACCCTTGATCATATCCATGCTGTCGAAGGGCGGGTGCGGGGCGTCTGGCTCAATACGGGGCAGTTCATTCCAACCAACACCTGTATTCTGGCCTGTGGCGGGGCAGGGGCCCTTTATGCGGGGGCCACGAGCCCCGGCAGCAATACCGGGCGAGGCCTGGCCGCCGCCGCACGCGCCGGGGCACGCCTGGCCGATATGGAATTTGTCCAGTTCCATCCCACCGCGCTTGATGTCGAAACCAGAGGTGGGCGCTCTCCTTTGATCAGCGAGGCGGTTCGCGGTGCCGGGGCGGTTCTGGTCGATGAGACGGGCGCGCGTTTCACCGATGAACTGCAGCCCCGCGATCGTGTCTCTCGTGCGATCGCACGTCATCGTCTGGAGGGGCATCGCGTGTTCCTCGATGCCCGCAGCAGCAAGGGGGGCAAGGGCTTTCGACAGGTCTTCTCCCGTCAGTTCCCCGGTATTGCCCTGTCGTGCAGCCAGCACGGGATCGACCCTGATCGGGCGCTGATTCCCGTTCGCCCGGCGGTGCATTATCACATGGGGGGTGTCGCGACCGATCTGCATGGGCGCGCCAGCCTGGCGGGGCTCTGGGCCTGTGGCGAAGTGGCTTGCACCGGGTTGCATGGCGCGAACAGGCTGGCCAGCAACTCCCTGCTCGAAGCCTTCGTCATGGGGCGCGCCGTGGCATGGGATGTGAATAATGCGGCGCGAGAACGCCATTCCTGTCAGGATCCCGTCCGACCCGGGAGGTTGAGCTCGGCCAGTTTCGGCACCCAGATGGAGAAGGGAGCCGGGATATTGCGCGATCATGAGGGGCTCGAGGCGCTTTCGACCTATCTCGCGCCTCTCGTCCAGCGCGACGATCACGCGTTAGTTGGTGCGGCGATTGCAGGTGCTGCGCTGCGTCGACGGGAAAGCCGGGGGAGCCACTGGCGCACTGACTGCCAGTCACCCGCTGAAACAGCACGCTTTCAATTCACCCTGGAGGAAATAGGCCTCCAGGCACGGAGCTTAGCATACGCATGACCGCACTTATTCCCCCCCTGCCTGATCTGCTCTGGGAGCCAATCATCCGGGCCGGCCTGGCGGAGGATTTCGGTACCGGGGGCGACGCCACGAGTCAGGCTGTCATCCGTCCGGGGCAGCGCCTGCGCGCAGTGTTTCGCGCCCGCCATGAGGGTGTGGTCGCAGGTATGTCCGGTGTGCGTCTCGCATTCACGCTCCTTGACCCGTCAATCAACGTCACGATCCTCAAGGAGGATGGATGTCGTATCGCGCCGCGCGATATCCTGGCGGAGGTCGAGGGCTGCGCACAGACGGTTCTGGGTGGCGAGCGGACTGCGCTCAACCTGCTCTCGCATCTGAGTGGTATCGCGACGGCGACCCGTCAGGTAGTGGATGCGGTGAAGGGGACGAAGGCCCGGATCTGCTGTACCCGCAAGACTCTTCCCGGTTTGCGTGCCGTTCAGAAATATGCCGTACGCGCAGGGGGAGGAAGCAATCATCGTTACAGACTGGATGATGCAATCCTGATCAAGGATAACCACATAGCGCTTTGTGGCGGCGTGGTGTCGGCGCTGAAGGCGGCGCGACAGCGAGCCGGGCATCTGATGGCTGTGGCCCTCGAGGTCGATACGCTCGATCAGCTCGAGATGGCGCTTTCATGCAATGTGGCGAATGTCTACCTTCTGGACAATATGGCGCCCGATATGCTGCGGCGCGCTGTGAGCATGGTCGATGGGCGTGCCCTGACCGAGGCTTCGGGCGGCATCACCCCTGAGACTGCCCCCGCGATTGCCGCGTCCGGGGTAGATATCCTGTCGCTTGGCTGGCTTACCCACAGCGTGACAGCGCTCGATATCGGGCTGGATATCGACCTCTAGATCCCTGTCCCGCGCGCCGGGCGCGCGGTTACGACCAGACCCCTTCTCATGCCCGGCGAAGGCGCGCCTTGCGCCGAGGCTCGCTTACCCATCGAAAGGACTGGTATGTCCGGCATTCCGGAGGCGTCAGGTTTCCGGTTTCCCCCTGTCGTACCCGCCATGGGCAGAGGGATACGCACATGTCACCGAGACGCCCCCTCATGCATGCGGGCGATTTGATCAGCGCTTCTCCTCATTCGCGTCCCTTCTCCGCCTCGATTGCAAGGCGCAGGACGGATCGGGCAGGGAGGGCTGAAATGCCACACCCGCATCCGGATCATTCCATTATCGTCACATTACGACTTGGTTTTGACTTGTATACCTGCTTGTGTTCGTGCAGACAGGAAGCTGCGTTGTGATGGCTTGGAGATGTAACTTTATGTCTCCTAAGTAATAATTCAGAAAATTTTCCAAAACTGCGAAGAGGATCTCGATGGCGTACGTAATTGGCCGGATGAAAAACAAGGCCGGGCTCGCGATGCTTCTCGCCTCGGCAACCTGCCTGTCGCAGAACGCCGTTCATGCCGCAACGAACACGGCCCCTCTCTCCGGTCACGGCCGTACCCATGCGCTCAACGCCGCAGCTACGCCTTCACGCCCGGTGAAAACCACCCCACATAAACATGCCCTGGAAGCCAAGGGAGCAGAGGAGATTTCGGTTACCACGTCGCGTCAGGCCCTCAATGGCGGTGGGGGCATGATGCGTATCGAGCACGCGCCGCGAAACGTGCAGACAGTCGATCACGAATATATCTCCATGCGTAACCCTTCCAGCACGGCACTGGACCTGATCCAGAACCTGCCCAGCGTGAGCATCAGCACACCGGATCCCTATGGCATGCAGGGCGGGCAGATCCAGAGCCGCGGCCTGACTGATCTGGACATGGCCCTTCTGGTCGATGGCGCCCCGGCGGCGGCGGCAAAATACATTACCGAGAATGTGGATACCGAGAACGTGGAATCCGTCTCGTTGACACCCGGCAGTTCCGAGACGGCGCTGCCGGTGATGTCGGCGGCAAGCGGAACGATGAATGAAACCACCCACACGCCCGATAGGAAGTTCGGCGGTCTGGTCGATTTCTCCTATGGTACGAATAATCTGTCGCGTGAGTTCATCCGTCTCGAGACGGGCGAGATCGGTCATAGCGGCGTGCGCGGCTATGTCTCGTTCTCCAATACGCATACCCGCAGCTGGATGGGGGCGGGCATCAATGACCGGCGCCATGTGGATTTCGGCCTGAACAAGCTGTGGAAGAATGGATCGTTCGCGAAGGCCTTCGTTTCATGGAACTGGGAAGATTTCACGATCGATAATTACCCCACGCAGCAGGAATTTTATAAATACAAGCATACGGGTGAAGGTTACGGGCGTTCGGCTAATTCGAACAATATCAATTACTGGAAGAATAATACGGATTACTGGAACCAGGTCTATCTTTCGGCCCCAATCCATATTGTCCTGACGCGACGCCTCGCCTTTGATCTGCATCCCTATTACAGCCTCGGACGCGGGTGGGATGCCTCACCCGGTGGCACTGTCACCCAGAGCGACGGCACCACGCGCAACGTGACCAGCTACTTTCTACAGGGCGCGACCGAACGCCGGGGTGCAACCGCCAAGCTCGGGATCGATGTGGGCCGCCATAACCATCTGTCTTTTGGCTACTGGTATGAGAACAACTATACCCAGCAATCCTATCCAACGAGCTATACGCAGGATAACGGTGCTGCCCCCAGCCCGAACTGGGCGGCTTATCGCATCGATGCTGGCGATCAGCAGAATGCGGGTACGGAAATCCACAGCCTGTTCATCGAGGATCATGCGAAATATCTGAATGACCGCCTGGATATCCAGGCCGGGTTCAAATTCGTCATGTCGAACACCTGGAACAAGGATCTGTACGGGCGCATGTCCAATAACCGGACGGCGCCGCTTCCTCAGCTGTCGGTCGGCTACACCATCGATGAGCACAGCCAGATCTACATCAATGCGGAGGGGGATTATCGCCAGCCGAGCGCTGTGGACCTGGGGTGGCTCTATACCAGCGTGCCCATCCCGAAAAACCAGTATTCCATCAAGGAAGAGCTGGGCTACCGTTATCACGATCAGCACATCATCCTCGATGCGTCGTTTTTCAACTACAACGTCACCAACCGCATCGTGAATCAGTATCTGGGCATGAACCAGTTCAAGCCGTTCTCGATCGGCAACCAGCATATGCGTGGCTTTGATTTCATGATCTCGGGTCGCCCGATCCACGGGTTCAGCCCCTATGCCTCGGTCGAGTATCTGCACGCCGTGCAGGACAGCAACGTGTTCGACCCCTATACGAATGTCATGCTGAACTCTAAGGGAACGCAGGCCATCATGGCACCGCGTGTGCTCGCGAATTTCGGCCTGACCTATAAATACGCAGGGTTCTTCGGCAATGCCAGCCTCCACTACACTGGTCCGCAGTCGGTCAGTGTGGCGGGTGATCAGCGGATGCCGGGTTTCGTGACCAACACGATTTCACTTGGCTATCGCTTCAAGCCGATCGGTATTGCGCAATCGCCCACGATCAAGCTGAATTTCGCCAATGTAACCGGCTCGATCGTGCGCACGGGGGCGATGGGTGCCATCTACAGCGCCAAGGACCCCAGCACCGTCTATAGCGGCAGTCTTGCGCCCTATACCGGTTACGGTAACTCCTTCATGACCGCAGCCCGCTTCACCATGACGGGAACGGTCTCGACCAGCTTCTGACCTTGGCGTGTTCGTATGGAAGCAGGCGGTCTGTCGCCGCCTGCCCGTCATCAGCCGAAGGTGAAGGAGAATGCATCGACGCCCGGTGAGAGGAACTCGATGCGAAACACATGATCCGCTACACCGTCATCCGGCTGGCGGACCAACTGATACAGGCGCTGGCTCGTCACCGTACCCAGACCATCGCTGTCGCAATCGCTGCCATGCATCGCTCCTGGCGCATGGCCATCGACTGTGACCCGGAATTTGATCGGCATGTCCGGCTTGCTCGGCCCCAACACCAGATGCAGATCACGCGCGTGGAAATGAAACAGAATGCTCCCACCGGACCTGTTCAACCGTGCGGATTCGGGGCCGATCGTCCAGTTGCCGGTAAGGCCCCATTCGTTGAGAGCGGGCGGCGTATCGACCACGTAGTCACTGGCGGAATCCTGAACGGCGCCGCCCGTCGAGATGAAATGGTTTGCCCGTTCATAGCCGATATAGGTCTCGGGCGACCCGACGGCGGAGAGATCAGCCTCTGATTGTTCTCCGCGCGCTCTGGGCTGAACCAGCGTGTCAGGCACCCCTGTCGCGCCGTTTTCGTGCAGCATGGTCTGGATCAGATGCTCGGACTGAGCGTAATCGCCCTCGCCAAAATGATGCGCCTGTATCTTGCCATCGCTGCCGACGAAATACGCCGCAGGCCAGTACTCGTTATTGAACCCATTCCAGATGGCCCGATTATTATCCACGGCAACCGGGAAGGTAATGTGAAAGCGGGCAACTGCCTTTCGGATGTTGTCGAGATTTTTCTCGAAGGCAAATTCAGGGGCATGGACCCCGATCACCACCAGTCCGTAAGGTTTGTATTTGGCCGCCCATGCTTCGACATAGGGAAGCTCGCGCAGGCAGTTGATGCAGGAATAGGTCCAGAAGTCGACGAGAACCACTTTTCCCTTGAGCGCTTCGGCGCTCAGGGGGGGCGTATTGATCCAGCTTGTCGCGCCTGACAGAGAGTCGAGTGGCTTAGCGCGCGCCGTCGGCGAGACGGCGCAGAGCGCGACTGCAAGACCGACACTGTATAAAATTCGTCCTGCAAGCCTGCCCCCTCCAGAGTCAGGCTTAGGGACACTGAGCTTCGGTAGATCGGACCCTGTGGAACGCGGGTCAGAATACCGGGCGAATGCAGATTGCATGACCATGAAGGCGCCTTTTCATACAGAAAAGGCAGAGTGGCCACGCGCCCGAAGCACTCAGGAGGTGAAACCGGTCTCTGCCAGAACCTCACCCAGAACGGCAGCCGTGCCACGCTGTTCCATGCTTTCAGCCATTTCACGAATGAGGCTGCGGTGAATAGGCTCCAGTGCGAAGCTCTCGAACACCGTCATGCCGAACACGCTGTCCCAGCTCCGGGCAAGGGCATGCTGGCTCTCGGACAATGCCGGCTCAAACGGGGTGAAGGCCTCGCCCTGATCGGTCTGCCCATGCAGATAGCGGATGAAGCAGGCGAGAACGAATGCCATGCGGCGTAACTCGCCCCCGGTAGCGACAAGCTTGTTCCAGCTTGGGGCAAGGAACACCGGCAGCTTGCTGGCACCATCACCCGTGATACGCGCCAGTCTGTCGCCCACATCGGGGTTGCTGAACCGGGCAATGATCAGATCGCGATAATCGGGGAGCGGCATTCCCGCTGGGGCAGAGAGGTGCGGAATGACATCACAGGTCATGAAGCTCTCAACCAGATGGCCGATCTGCGGGTTGATGATCGCGTCGCGCACAGTCTCAAGCCCCGAAAGCTGCCCGGGATAGGCCAGCATGGAGTGCGAGGCGTTGAGCATGCGCACCTTAGCCAGCTCGTAGGGGTGAACGTCGGGGACCATCTGCGCGCCCACCGTCTCGAGCGCCGGACGGCCATTGACGAATTTGTCCTCGATGACCCACTGGGCGAACTCCTCGGAGATCACGGGCAGCCGGTCGATCACACCGCATTCCGCATTCACGCGCTCGGCGTCCTCCTTGAGCACCGCCGGGGTGATGCGATCCACCATGGAGCTTGGAAAGGAGACGTGCGTCTCGATCCAGGCCCCCAGCTCAGGATCGAGGGCGTTGGCGTGGCTGATCACGCAGCGCTTGGCCACCACGCCGTTATCACGAAGGTTATCGCAGGACATGACGGTGAAAGGGGCAATCCCGGCATCGCGGCGCATGCGCAGCGCGCCCACGATGAAGCCGAAGGCGGATTCAGGGGAAGCAGGATTGGCGAGTTCACGCTGTGTCAGCGGGGTCGCCAGCTTGTAGGCCCCTGTGGCGTGATCCTGATTATACCCGCCTTCGGTGATCGTGAGCGAGACGATGCGCGTGGCAGGGTCGGCCATGCGCGCCAGTACCGCCTGGGGGTCGGCCGGGGCGAAGAGGTAATCGAGCATCGATCCGATCACCTGATGGCGGGCGGTGCCATCAGGTGCGTAGCGGGTGAGGGTGTAGAGATTATCCTGCGCCGGAAAGGCTTCGAGCTTGAGGCGTTCGGTGGCATCATCGATCAGCCCGACACCGCAGAAGCCCCAGCCTTCCTGGCCCGGCTCAGCCAGAAGGCGATCGACATACCAGCATTGATGGGCGCGATGGAAATTGCCGACGCTGAGATGGACGATCCCGGTTTTCAGGGAGGCGCGATCATAGGAAAATCTCTCGACGCTGGGGGGGAGGGTCGAGAGGGTTTCTGAGTTCAGAGCGATCATGGGCGGTCCTGAAGGATCACGATAAGGGAATAACAGGCTCGATCAGACGATTGATACCGGTCTGACAGGCAGCGCGCCGGATGATGTGGCGGTTCCCTCGAAAGGCTCAAGGGGTAATCGGGACTGTCTATGGCACTATTTGGTGAAGAGGCCTAAATGCCGCTCATGGAGACGAGACAACCCATCGCCATTATCGGGGCCGGCCCGGCTGGTCTGGCCGCTGCCGAGTGGCTGAGTGCATCGCATCACGCACTGGGGCGTGAGATTGTCGTGTACGACCAGATGCCCAGTGTCGCGCGCAAGTTCCTGATGGCAGGGCGCAGCGGACTGAACCTGACCCATGCCGAGAATCTCGAGGATTTCCTCACCCGCTACGGTTCGGCGCGCGACTGGCTGGCTCCGATGATCGACCGGTTTCCGCCTGAGGCGCTGAGACAATGGGCCGAGGCGCTTGGCCAACCCTGTTTTACCGGGTCGAGCGGGCGCGTCTTCCCGCAGGCCATGAAGGCTTCTCCTTTGCTGCGGGCGTGGCTGGCGCGCCTTGCCGAACAGGGCGTGCGCTTCGCGCTGCGTCATCGCTGGGAGGGGTGGGATGCGCAGGGCGCGCTTCGTTTCGACAGCCCCGACGGGGCTGTAACCCGGGAGGTCAGCGCGGTCATCCTGGCGCTGGGAGGCGCCTCATGGCCGCGTCTGGGGAGTGATGGTGGCTGGGCCAGCTTCATGCCCCCTGGGGCGGTCATGCCACTGGCACCCGCCAATTGCGGCTTTCTCACCGCCTTGCCCGAGGCGTTTCACGCGCAGTTTCATGGAGAGGTATTGCATTCTGTTACGCTCAGCGGGGTGGGCCAGAGCGCGCGCGGTGATGTCACCATCACCCGTACAGGCATCGAAGGGGCGCCAGTGTATCGTTTGTCGGCCTCATGGCGCGAGGTTCTGGCGCGTGAGGGGCGTCTGCGCATCGCGCTCGATCTGCGGCCCGGCATGAACGAGGCGGATCTGGCTGCGCGTCTGAGCGGATTTCGCGCGCGTGAAAGCCACGCCAATCGTCTGCGGCGTCTCGGACTCTCGCCCGTCGCGCGCTGGTTGATTCGCGAGGCGATGTCGACGGATGAAGGGGGACAGGCCGCGGGCAATCGCGCGCTCGCGGCTCTGATCAAGGCTTGTCCTCTCGTCCTGACTGCGCCGGACACCCTGGCCAGAGCGATCTCGACAGCGGGCGGCGTCAGGCGCGCGGCACTGGATGCGCATCTCATGCTGCGCGAGCGCCCGGGTGTGTTCGTGGCCGGCGAGATGCTTGACTGGGAGGCGCCTACCGGGGGCTATCTGCTTCAGGCCTGCTTTGCGACTGGGCGCGCGGCCGCCGAGGGAGCGGATCGCTGGCTGGCAGCGCAACAGGAAGCCGCGCATCGTGGCTGACTTCGGGGGCGGTTTGCGCTAGGGACAGCGCCATGAGCGTATCCATCACCATGGGCCGTGGCCGAGACGGCGCGGATGTCCAGCTGGACCTGACCGAACTTCTTGCAACCCGCCTGCTCGTGCAGGGAAATTCGGGGTCGGGAAAATCGCATCTGCTGCGCCGGTTGCTTGAACAGACGGCCACGCTCGTCCAGCAGGTGATTGTCGATCCGGAGGGGGATTTCGTTACTCTGGCCGATAAATACGGCCATCTGGTCATTGACGCCTCGGAGCAGACGGAGGCCACGCTGCGTGCGGCCGGTGAGCGCGCACGCGCGCATCGTGCCTCTGTGGTGCTCAATCTGGAGTCGGTCGAGGCCGAAATGCAGCTCAGGGCGGCGGGGTCGTTTCTCAACGGCATGTTCGAGGCCCCGCGGGCGCACTGGTATCCGGTCCTCGTTGTTGTGGACGAGGCGCAGCTTTTCGCGCCGGTGGCGAGCGGCGATACCTCTGACGAGGCGCGTCGTCTCTCGCTTGGGGCGATGACGAACCTCATGTGCCGCGGCCGAAAGCGTGGTCTGGCGGGGGTGATCGCCACACAGCGTCTGGCCAAGCTCGCCAAGAATGTCGCGGCGGAGGCCTCGAACTTTCTGATGGGGCGCACTTTTCTCGATATCGACATGCTGCGTGCCGCCGATCTCTTGGGTATGGAGCGCCGCACGGCAGAGGGATTCCGTGATCTCGCGCGAGGGCAGTTCATGGCGCTGGGGCCCGCACTCAGCAGAAGGCCACTGATGGTCACGATCGGAACCGTCGAGACGGCCAGCCATGCCACCGGCCCCGTGCTGACCCCCTTCGAGGCCCGACCTGCGGAGGATAATTACAGCCTGATTCTCGAGCCCGTGGTTGAGGCAACGCCCCGCCCGAGAGAGCGTCGCGCCCCGACCCCCGATCTTCTTGCGCAACTTGATGCCTATAGCGCGGCCGCTCCGGTCGAGGAGGCCGTGCCAGAGGCGGAAGCAGCCCCCGAATTGCTCTGGCGGTTGACGGAGGCGGTGATCGCCGAGACAGATTCTGCCTATCGACCTTTGGCGACACTTTACCAGGATTTCCAGCTGCGGGCGCGTATCGAACGGCTCAGCCGCAATGTGCTCGACCTTGGCGCCTTCCGACTGCTTCTGGCCAGCGTGCGTTCCGGATCGAGCTACGTGCAGGCGCAGGAGGAAAGCTGGCACCAGGCACTCGATATCGCCCGTTCCCTGCCCGAGGACGTGCAGGGCGTGGTTCTGCTCCTGGCGCGCGCCGCATTAGATGGTGCTTCCTGCCCCGGTGATGAAGCCATTGCAGAAGCCTATGGTACGCATTCACTGGGACGTGCGCGGCGCCAGCTGGCCTATCTGGAGGAACGTCAGATCATCGTGGTGCAGGATATGCCCGCGGGGCGCCGCATTGCGTTCATCGGCTATGGCTGGCAGACCGGATAAGCCCTGCAACCGGGTTGCGGGGCGTCTCGTTTCATCCCGGACCGAGACGGTTTGCGGAGAAAATTATGACAAACGATGAACTGATCGCCCTGGTAGCGCTTAATGGCACTGATGCCACCTATGACGCACGGCTCTCTGGATACGACATTACGGTGCCGGTGCACATTCAGGGTGGCGATGGGCATTACGTCATCAAGCATTGCGTCAAGCCCATGTATTTCTCCGGGGCGATGATCATCGACGTCAAGTTGCTGGATGGTGACGCGCCTCACCACGACTGACGGGCCTCATCTGCGCGGGAGGCCCACCCATAACGACCAACGGGGAGCCTTATGGCCGAGGAAAACAGGAAAGTGCTGCCGGGAGCCCTGGCAGCGCTCGGTATCGTCTTTGGTGATATAGGAACCAGCCCGCTCTACACCCTCCAGACAGTCTTGAACGATACGGGCTCTACCGACCGGGCCACGCTGCTCGGCGGGTTCTCGTTGCTTGTCTGGACGATGATCGTGGTGGTGGCGGTCAAATACGCCACAGTGGTTATGCGCGCCGACAACAAGGGGGAGGGCGGGATACTCGCACTCTTTTCGCTAGTGGGCGGCTCTTTCGGCAAACACTGGTATACGCGAGGCACGCTTCTTGCCGCGGCAGGGCTATTCGGTGCTGCTCTGCTCTATGGAGACGGGGCCATTACGCCGGCCATCTCGGTACTGAGTGCGATCGAGGGGATCGGTGTCGTGACCAGGTCGCTGCAACCGTATATCCTGCCAATTGCCTGCGTCATCCTGTTCGGTATCTTTGCCATCCAGCCGCTGGGCACGGCGCGGATCAGCGCTGTCTTCGGGCCGATCATGTTGCTCTGGTTTCTGGCGATTGGCGGGATCGGTCTGTACTCTCTGCTGCATGACCCTTCCGTGCTGATCGGGCTCAATCCGTTTTACGGCCTGCGCTTTCTGTATGAGCATGGCGCGAACAGCCTCATCATCCTGGGGGCGGTCTTCCTTTCGGTAACAGGGGCCGAGGCGCTCTATGCCGATATGAGTCACGTCGGACGCCCCAGTGTGCGGCTGGCGCTGGCGGTGATCGTTCTCCCCATGCTGGTGTTGAGCTATGCAGGTCAAACCGCCTTTCTGGTCAGCCATCCCCAGATCAACGACAATCCGTTCTTCGCGACCATGCCTCATGTTCTGGTGCTGCCGATGGTGGTGCTCGCGACATTTGCGACGATCATCGCGAGCCAGGCCATCATCACGGGAGCTTTCACCCTGACGCGCCAGGCCATGCAATTGGGTTGGTTCCCCAGCCTCAATATTCGCCAGACCTCGGATAGCGAATACGGCCAGATCTATGTTTCTGTGGTCAACTGGCTGCTCATGGTCATCACGCTGCTGATCGCGCTCAGCTTCAAGAGTTCGGACGCGCTCTCCGGTGCCTATGGTACCGCGGTCTCAACCACCATGCTCATGACCACGCTGCTCATTTTCGACGTGATGCGGGAACGCTGGGAATGGCCGCTCTGGAAAGCCCTTCCCGTCGCGCTGTGCTTCTCGGTCGTGGATGTGGCCTTTTTTGTCGCCAATCTGCTCAAGATCGACAAGGGCGGCTATGTGCCGCTTCTGATCGGGCTGTTCATCTATGTAATCATGACCACGTGGCGCAGGGGAATTATCCTGCTGCGCGCGGGACTGGCTCCTCTGGGCGAGCGTTCGGACAAGGTTCTTCAGAAATTACGGGACGGCGACCTCATCAGGACGCCTGGAGCGGCCGTGTTTCTTTCACGTTATGAGAGTGCCCTGCCGCCCATCGTGATGCGCCATGTGGCCGATTTTCATTGCCTGCCCGAGCATGTGGTCATTCTGAACGTCAAGTTCGATACGGTGCCGCGCATTCCGGCTGATGAGCGCATGACGGTCAAGGAGGTCGGCAATGGACTGTGGCAGATCAACGTCACCTTCGGCTTCGTCGAGATTCCCAACCTCTATTATGTTCTAGGTCAGGCGCAAGAGCAGGGTTGTACGCTCGATCTCGACAAAGTCGTGTTTTTCGCCGGAGATGACGACGTGGTGCCTGATCTGAAGACCCCTAAAATGGTCTCTCCCCGTCGAATCCTGTTCGGCTTCCTCTATCGCAATGCGGTGCGGGCCTCTGACCGGTTCACTCTGCCACGCGAACGTCTGGTCGAGATCGGTCATCAGGTCGAAATCTGATCCGTCGCTCCTCGCCTGCGTTGTACTCCCCTTGCCATCCCGAGAAAGAGGGATGGCTAGCAGATAGAAGGAAGAATCCCATGCGTCACGTCTCTGGCTATTCGCTTCTGGCCGCATTGATGGTTGCCGCGGCCCCGGTCGTAACACTCTCGGCTGCACAGGCTGAGCCAGGTGGCTGCCTCAAATATGGCGCCGCAGGTGCTGTCGGGGGGCATCTGGTCAATCATGGCGTGCTTGGGGCTGTGGGGGGCTGTGCAACCGGCATGTACAAGCGTCATGAGTACCGCAAGGAGGCCAAGCAGAAGGCCGCGTTATACGACAAGGAGCATCCGGGCGCGAAGGGCAGCTATGAGGAGAAGGCCACCGCGTATGACGTGGAGCACTCGACCCAGCCCCGCAAGTCGGCGCCCTCCGATGGTGCCACACCCGATGGTGGTGCACCGTCTCACAACTGATTTGATCCTCTTCCTGTGAAGGATCGACGGCCCCGTGCGCCTGGCGCCGGGGCCGTTTCTGCTTATATTAAAAAGTAACGCATTGTATCTCATGTCAAAGCATGTCAGAAGCCCTCCCAGTTTTCGGTGAACAGAGTCCCCGTCCAAACGATGTCCATTCATCCGCGTATCAACTTCGGGCCTGCCCGAAACGCCGTTTCTACCATTGGTATCGTCCTGCGTGACTTCAGGTTGGGCGGGAGTGAGCGCGTGGCGATCGGCCTTGCCAATTACTGGGCCTCGCTGTCGCTTGACGTGGTCCTGATTGTCGGGCGCGTGGATGGTCCGTTGCGGGATCTGGTTGATTCGTCGATCGAGATTGTGGATCTGGGGTTGTCCGGGCGTCTCGGTGATACGGCGCTGGCATGGGCGCTGGCGGTTCACGCCAGAGGCATCTTCCGTACGCGTCAGATCGATAGCTGTTATGTGCCCGGCAATAGCCATTGGCCTGTCATCCCGGCTCTCAAGGGTCTCAATGCCGCGCATCGACCGTTCATGATCGCTCAGGTCAGTTCTCCTGTCTGTCGGGAGGGACGCTCCTCACTGGGGCAGGCCGGGTATGACTGGCGTATGCGCTGGCTGCTTCGCGGCGCTGACCGCATCACCACGCTCAGTGAGGATCTGGCGCGGGATACGAGCGGGATCGTCGGCTGCGAGGGCGTCGAGGTCGTACCGCTTCCCGCCCTTTGGGATGAGGGGGCGCCCCGCGAGGCACCAGATGGTACGATGACCGTTCTGGCTGCCGGGCGGCTGGTGCCGATCAAAGGGTTCGACCTGTTGATCAGGGCATTTCGTCTCGTCGCTGATCGTCATGCGCGCGCAAAGCTTGTGTTATGCGGGGAGGGCCCCGAGCGCGACCGCCTGGAGAAGCTTACGGTCGACCTCGGACTGGAAGGTCATGTGATCTTCGCGGGCTATGTGCCATCCATCCGACCGCATCTGGATGCAGCGCGTGTGTTTGTTCTCTCTTCTCATTGCGAGAGCTATGGCGCGGTTCTGCTCGAGGCGCTGGCCGCGGGGCGTCAGGTGATTACGACCCGCTGTTCGCCCGCTGTGGACGCTCTTGTCAAAAGCCCGGTTGCCGGGCGGAGCGTGCCTGTGCGCGACGTCGAAGCCCTGGCGCGCGCCATGACGGAGCTACTGGCAGAGCCTGCACCATCCTGCGACCGGTTGGCCGCGCTGGTTGCCCCTTTTCATGTTTCCCATGGGGGCAAGCTCTATCTTTCCCTGATGCAGTCGCGGCCTGAGGTGCGGCTCGATTTGAAGGCAGCCCTTTGACAAATTCGATACGCCACGATCTCTTGCCGCTCCATGGCTTCTGAACAACGCTCCGCGCTGCATCGTATCTTCAGCAATACAGGCTTTCTGATCTCGAGCAGGATCATCAACGCGCTTTGCAGCTTCGCCTATGTTGCCTGGGCAGCGCATACCCTCGGGCTGGCCACGTTTGGCGTGTTGTTGCTGATCACCACCTTTGTGACACTGGTTTCCGACATGACGCATCTGCAGTCATGGCAGACCTTGCTGCACTATGGCGCGGCCGCGTTCGAGGCCAGAGACCGAAAGCGCTTCATGCCTGTTCTGGGCTATTGCATGCGCTCGGACATGCTGAGCGGCGCTGTAGGGCTCGTAGGCGGCATCATTGTCATCGCGCTCGTAGGAAGCACGCTTCTGGGCTGGTCGCCCGGAGTCAAGCGTGACGCCGCATGGATGATGGCGACGGTCGCGTTCATGAATACGGGCTGGTCGACAGGGGTGATCAGGCTCAGCAATCGCTTCGGCCTCGCCGCGGTGTTCGATTTTGTCTCCACCTGTGTGCGGACGCTGGGCTATCTGCTCGGCTATCTGCTGCGTGCCCCGCTCGAATTCTTCCTCTTTGTCTGGTTCCTGCATCAATTCGCCCTGTTCGTTGTCACGAGCCTGGGCGGCTTTCTGCTGCTGCGTCGCCAGATGGGGCGCGATATCGGATTTCTGTCCTGTCTTTTGAGCGCTGCGGATATCAAGGGGATCTGGGGCTTCACCCTCAGGGTCAGCGTCAATCAGATTCTCGATGCCGTGTTCCGCCAGGGAGGCACGCTCATCATCGGCGCAATTCTGGGCGCGCGGGATGTCGCGATCTATCGAGTGACCAAGCAGATCTGCGATGGCCTGGCCAAGCCCGCCCAGATGATGATTCCGAGCCTGTATCCCGAATTCGTGCGCTTTCGTGACAACCAGAACTGGCATGAGCTGCGCCATGTCACGCGGCGTCTGGCGCTGGTGATCATCGGCTTTTCGGTGCTTGCCGTTCTGGTAGCGATCTTTGGCGGTAAGGCCATTCTGCATATGATGCTGCATGATAATTTCGCGCATGAATTGCCGATTATCCTGCTCATGGTCGGCAGCGCGCTGCTTGAGGTTTGCATTATCCCGCTTGAGACGTTGCTGACCGTCATGGGGCGGCTGGCGATCATTCTCAAATACCGCCTCGCGGTGATCGCAGTTTACTTCGTGGTTCTCGCCGGGTTCCTCACCGTTTTCGGGGTAACCGGCGCAGCATTGGCCAGTGTGCTCTGCTCCGTCATGATCTTCGCCATATGTTTGTTCCTGGCAGCGCGCTGGATCTCGCCCCGCTGGGCGGCACGCTATGGCGAAGTCTGAATAGAGGCCTTCCGGCCTGGCGCGTGCATAGCGGCCGGGCGCGCTGTTTTACCGGTGAGGGGCCTGCTCACGATAGAGGCCGAGCCAAAGCAGGGAAGCAAGACCGAAGCTGACGGGGGAAACCCAGCGCCCGAGGAGCTCTGTCGCGGTTTCGGTATGGGCGATGATGCCGAAGGCCCAGCGATGATCGGGATAGAGAAACAGCCCCACATGGGACTGCCAGAGGGGCCTGAGCATCCCCATCAAGGTGAGCGCGAGGCAGAATAGCTAGCCCAGAGCGCGGAGGGGAGTGATCATGGCAGGCTCCTGTCGGCGCTTCCCGACGCTTCTACCGCGCAAACCGCCTTCAAACGTCGGATGTCGAGACGTGTTTTGCAGAGAGATAAGGAAGTTATTCTTGTATCTCAGGATGTTCTGCGATGCGCAAGGAACATCTCGGCCCCGCCTGCGAGTTGCGCTTTTCCAAATGTCGTCTCAGTGTAGCTTTGCCAATAAGTCCCGTCCTTTGGCGGGCTAATCTATCGCTCACGGCCCTGTCCGAAGAATAGGGTGGCTCCCGATAAGGAAGGAGGCCGCGCTAGAGGGAGTGGTTCCTCGTCGATTATTCTTTCGGGGCAGAAGATACGCGGGTCTTCAAGAAATTCATCTAACTATAGGCATTAAACCCTGCTTCTGCTTACTCCTCTCGCACAGACGCTTCTGTTACGAGGGGCTTCATGATGAATCCCCGTGGGGAGTCGTTTCGAGTCTTCTGCAGACCATAAATGTGAAAGACTACTATCGGGACTATGAGTGCTGGTCCTGACTGGAAAACGACGATCTGGGTTGTGACGCGTTGCTTGGTCAGAAGAAACGTTTGCGGCGATCGAGCTAGTTTGCGGCGTTGGAGCCGTCCCTGACTTTGCGGCTACACGGGAATCTTTCACATCTCCCGATCACGCGCCCGCAAACGCAGCATCATCCATCCCCAACATTGGAGCCTGGATAACGCCATTGCGACTTTTCGACGAGGCAGGTTAAGAGCGTTTGCGCAGTGAAGCGGGGGCTCTGGACATTCGTTGAGGTTGGCTTGTAAATCCTGCGGGTTCTAGCTTCTCGACAACGGCAGTTGGATGGTCACGGAACCACACCATATAGATCCGGTTCATCCAGCGTGAGCTCGTTCCCTCCCAGCCCGCCGTCTCGTCTCTTTGGGGTTTAGTCTTACGTGAAAATGAAATTGCTCGCTCATCTGAGTCTCTTCGCGATTCTTTTGGGGTTCTTTGTCGCTTACCGATGCTGGACTATTCCCGATACGTTTATCTTCCGGACGGCGATGACGGGAAGCGTTTATCTGCCTACGTTCTTTCCTCCTGGGGCTGGTGAGAGACTAGATTTCAATACGGGAGATACGGCGCCATCGCTTATCCGCCCTGATACGCCTCCATTGGCTCGTGTAGGCGACTACGCGGTGTATTCGCCCGCGCCTACATCGGTCTTTTGCAGCGAGCACAAAACACTATGCTCTCAGGGGAGTAACGGGATCTTTATCCTGTCGGGGTCGTCGCGAGACGGGCAGATAACGTCATCTTCCTATGCACGTATAGACGAAAACCGTACCTCGCTCGCGCACTTGCGAAAGTTGTTGAATACTGGTGCGCCTTCGCAGAGATTGTTCGTTGTATCGGTGAGTGGAGGGAAGAAGATCGTAGAAGAGATGGTGCGGGATGGTGATTACTTCAGATTGAACCTTAATAAAAGCAGAGTCTTTTCCAAGAGTTTGTTGTACTACGCGGTGGTACTATCCTTTCTGCTGACGGAGGCGTTTTTCTTGCTCCTTTCTGCGCCGGTGAGAGGGTTTTTTCATCGGCTACATAATTCTAATCCGTATGCGACTACTGTGCTCGTCATTTGGTGGACTGTTTTCTATGCGTGTGTGTTCCCATCGCTTTTTGCGCATGACACATTAATCCGCGCCGCCAATGCGCAGGCCTATACTGATTGGTATTCTGTCTTGTATTTCGTATACACGTCTTTCGTACGCATTATTGGATTCGAGTGGATTCAGCTTTTACCGGCCGTACTGGGGCTGTTGAGTGCATTTCTTCTCCTGAGATGCGGTGATATGGCGACATCTGCATGCCCCGTCTGGCAGAAGCGGCTTTTGTCGTTTCTCACCGTGATTTCATTTATCGGGAATCCAGCCGTTGTTGTGAGTATGTTTTCGCAGCAAAGATACTTCTTAGTAATCACAGTTGCGTTCTTCGCCGTAAGTTTGATGTTTTATACGTACTTCAAGCTCACCAACCGAGATTATTCGAACTTTTATCGGTTGATGTCAGGTGTTGTGATAACTGCAGGGGTAGCTTGGCTGTTTCGCCCCGAATATTTTGCGCTTTATACGATCGCGATCGTTCTTTTCACGTTTTTGCTTTTTAGAGAACGCAAAATTTTGCGACCCCTACGCGGAATGGCAGCTCTCCTGGTCTCGGCCTGCCTGATCCTGGCTCTGAAGCAGTTCATCGATAGAGCGCTGCCATATCATTATGGCTTCGACAGTCAGCTTTCAAAGGCGAGTTACACCACAGTTTCTGTTGTTGCTATGGCCGATCCGTATGTCTGTGCAAGCACGCCGGAACCTAGGATTTCAAATGCGATGGGTCATTTTGGCCCGGTGAAGCGCTTGTGTGCCGAAGGGCCTGAGGCTTTCTGGTGGCAAGTTTTAACCCCTCAAGCAAATCGGCAATCGATACCAGCCCTCGGTGAGATGCGCCGAATTACGCTTGATGATATCAAGCGTGACCCAATGCCGTTTCTGAGGTATCGGGCCAAAACGGGATACGATCTGCTCAACGACGACATATGGCAGATGGAAAGTCCTTATGATCGACGCGATGAAGTGAGAAAGTTCAACGCGTATGTTAGTGACCACATCAGAGTTCCAGACCAGTTCGGTTTAGTGCGTGATCATCCTCTGACCCGTGGGGTGGCGCGCGACTTCACCCGTTTCTATCATTGGGAAGGTAAGAAGATCGGTATCAGGGGTCTGAGCGTGGTTGTGGTTGTCACTTTCCTAGTCGTCGCGACTGGATGGACGTGGCTGACGCCCCTTTTCTCCCTGTTGTTTTTAGCGATGGTGGTTCCTGTGGTGATGGCGTCACCCACCATTAATTGGGCGTACATTGCTTTCTTGCCAGTATGGGGAGCGTTCGTGCTGCCCCTGGGAATCTCTGAGGCCCTCATCGCGAGAAAGCAGAAGGGGCGGTTTCTATCAAGCCATTTCGCAAATGTCATTGGGACCATACAAAATTTTATACGTTTCGCAGCGCTGTCCGGCGGTGGCTGGATTTTAGATTTGACTACGTTGCTGCTAATTTCAAATACGGGGCGCGTCCCAACAGTCTTGGCTAACATTATTAGCTCGTCTCTGGCTTCAAGTGTAGTCTTCATGATGGCACGTAGAAGAATCCATGATGGGCAAAACGATGGAATATTTATTCGAACCATGATCTACATGTCGTATACGGGTTTGAGTATAGGACTAGCTTCTCTTGCTATTCCGGGCTTGGTCTCATATATAAATAGTGCCGGAATATCGGATTCTAATCCGAAGGATGCGCTGGTGTTGGCGAAGGTGCTTGTCACGCCGCCCCAGTTGATTTGTAATTATCTCATGTCGCGATGTGTCGCCCGATGGATCTTCTCTTATCGACGGGTTTGAGATATGTGAGGCGTTTGACTCGGACAATTCTTCAAAACGAAAAGCTGCCGAGCCTATATCGTTTGTGGTGAGTCCTGATGGTTCTGAAGCCCTCGCGCATCCTCGTTTTTATACCGATGTACAATTGCGCGCGGCAGGTAGCGCGTGTTTTGAGGCAGCTTTCGGATGTCAGGGTTTCTGGTTGGGTGGACGGGGTATTGTGCGTCGACAATCAATCGTCAGATGACACCTTGTCCGCGGCAGCCGCTGGGTTGGCTGGACTCTCTGGAATCGTCGACCGCACCCTTCTACGTAATGATGACAATTATGGGCTGGGCGGGTCGCATAAAGTGGCGATCGGCTATGCACAAAAGCATGGATATGATTTCCTTATAGTCCTCCACGGCGATGATCAGGGGGCAATCGCGGATATCCTGCCGGAGCTCGAATCCGGACGTTACTTGCAGCAAGACTTTCTCATGGGAGCACGCTTCATGAAAGGCGCCCGTCTCTCAGGATATTCGTTTATACGTACAATGGCAAATAAAGTATTCAATACGTTATTTTCGGTCGTCTCGCGTCGGCGGCTTTGCGACTTAGGCTCGGGTCTGAATATGTTCAGGCTCGCATCTTTTTCGGACAACTTTCATAAACGTTTCGCGGACGATTTGACATTTAATTACTATTTGATTCTTTTTGTCGCGGCATCTGATCTGCGTCTGAGGTTCTTTCCTCTCACCTGGCGGGAGGATGATCAGGTGTCGAACGCCAAGCTTTCCCGCATGGGTTTCCAGATACTAGGATTGTTGGCACGTCGGTGCCTCTCGCGCAGGAATTTTGAATCCGGAGAGCATAGAGCTTATGCAAGGGAAAATTATCCCTCAAGTCTGGTTGGATCATGGAGCTACAAGGAGGCAGATGGTCCGTCTGCGAGTGGCAGCTGAGAAGATTTGTTGTGCGTACGGCAAGTGAAACTCCTGCGCGGTCAGATTTCGATTTGCGCCGGTCGCTATGCCGTATTCTCTTCGAGGGGCGGTTTGTTGCGGTTGCGATTGCGGGAATAGTTTTGCTCATCGGTGGTGGCCTTCTGATAGCACGACTTTTGGGACCGGTCGTAGGCTTCTATGTGATCATTGCCATGATATTCTGCTTACTTGCGCACTGCTTGAGGGCAGCCAGGCTATGCATTGTTTCTAGCCACCTTCTCAAAGTGCCTGCGCGTACGATTTTTTCTCTGCACTTTGCTACGGCACCGTTCGCAATTATCCCACCATTCAAGTTTGGGGAGGTGATTCGTCTTCTGAACCTTTGGATCGTGGCGCAGGACCTATCGAAAGTCATAGTCACGGTTGTCGTGGATCGTTTGTTCGATGCAATCATGCTCCTGTTGCTGCTTTCCGGGCTGTGCCTCAATGGACATGCGTTGAACTGGGCCGGCGGGGCAGCGAGAACAATCCAATGGATGATCTTGGTCGTGACGCTTTCTGCTGGGATATGTTTCCTTATCTGTCCATGCGCGTTGACCCGACTACAGAACTATGTGGTGGTCCGACATAGCGGTAATCGTACTCTCTTGGCGCTGCGACTACTTGATATGCTGCGTATCGGAACCACGGATGGGGAACGCCTGCTACGTACCCAAGGTGCTATACTCATGATGATCACAGTACTGATTTGGGGCTTGGAGCTTCTCGCAGCAGCGTTCATCGCGAATATCGCTATCGCATCCTATTATCACGATGCTGGCGTCCTGTTGGTGAGTCGTACAACTCAGGAATGGCATGCCATCATAGCAAAGGGTATAGACCCCGCCTTGTCAGTATCAGCCGCGGGCAATATCTTTGTATTACTGCTCATGTGGCCTCTTGCGGTATGGGGCTACCTCGTTCGGTTGGCTCGCTATGGGATGCCGTCTGTAACGCACAGAACGAAACTCTGAGGGAATAGCGTGGCGCACAGCGTAACTATAATATTCGATGACAGGATTTCCCCGTCTTCCGATATTGCGGCGATAATAGGAAACGTTTCGTTCGCTCGCATTGTGCGGCGTCGTAAACGTTTGGCAGTCGAAGTCGAAGAAGCAGCCGACAAAGCACAGGCTGATTTTTTTCTAATCAAGACTGACGATGAGGCTCGTCAACTCGCGCTGCATATCGAAAAACGTGACTCAAGCCGATTCTACCTCGTGCTACCGTCGTGTATCGTGCCGCTACGCATGGATAAGTTGGTGGACATCATTCTCAAGTCGACCTTCGCAGTCGACACGATGCTTCTAGCGCCTATGAATGACAACGCTGCCCCACTGCTATTATCCGCCAAGGATGCTGTTGCTCTCCTCAGCGTCAACGATGAGGAAGACCATCGTAGCGTTCTCCGGAGGCTCTCTGGAAATGCTCCATGCATTGCTGATCATGCTGTCATGGTGGATCTTCGGATCCTGCGAAATTTGCAAAAGTTTCTGGTGGGGTCTACGGAAGCTCGACATTTCAACGACACGTCTGCCGACAGCGGGGTCTTCTACAAACGCTCATCTGATATCGCGAAGATGGAAGGAGAATATAAATATTTCCATGTCGCACCAGAGGAAATGAAGCGTTTTCTCATGCCTACATTTGAGTTTTGGAAGGCAGCGGACAGTGCCGGCTATGCGATGGAGCACCTTCCTATTCCAGATGTGGCTCTTCAGTCTCTTCATGGCGCTTTACAGCCCCATGAATTCGAGGCTCTGCTCGACAGCTTTTTCGCCTTTATTTCATCGCGTAAGAAAAGTGAGTGCAATCATGTAGGGACAGTGACCGAGGGGAAAAGGCAGATTCTCGGCAAGCTTGATACCCGAATGACGACTTTTCTAAGCACGGAGCACGGCAAAAGGCTTGACGCCATCCTGAGCGCATCAGGCCCACGCGGTGGATTGCGCGATATGCATTGGGCGGCAATGCCCATCATCGAACAAGCTATCGAATGCTTCCCCGACCCGCATCTTGTGTTCGGCCATGGAGATCCCTGCTTTTCTAACATACTATTTGAAAAGAGATTGGGTTTCATGCGTCTTATTGATCCGAGAGGGGCAGTCACTTTCGAGGCCGGCCTCATGCACCCCCTTTATGACCTTGCAAAATTCAGTCATTCGGTGATGGGTGGCTACGATTTTATCAATAATGATATGTTTTCATGCGCTCTCAATGAACGAATGACTCTAGAGTGCGCATTGGATGGTGGTGGCCCCCCGACATGGATGAAGGCAGCGTTCTGTAGGCGTCTGCAAATGGCAGGTTTCGATATTGCTGCGGTTCGCGCAATTGAGCTATCTTTATTTCTATCGATGCTTCCGCTTCATCGAGACAGGCCAAATAAGTTGGCCGGCTTTGCCCTCACGGCAGCATCCATACTTGATACGTTGGAAAATAAGGCATGATTCGTGAAGATAGAGTTCTAGTCGTCGATGTGGATGGCACGCTGTGCGATATCAAGGAGAGCGGAGAGAGCTATCTCTCTGTCGCCCCCGAGGCGACAATCGTCGAAAAACTCCGAGAGCTTCATCAGCAAGGGTGGCATATCATTTTGAACTCGTCTCGTGGCATGAGATCGAGCCGGGGTAACCTCGGCGTGATCAATAAAGAGGTCAGTTCGGTCATGTTGCAGTGGCTGTCAAAACACGAAATCCCTTTCGACGAACTTCACCTTGGCAAGCCTTGGGCGGGACACAATGGTTTCTATATTGATGATAGAGCCGTTAGGCCGAGAGAATTCGTTGACAACGACCTCGACGCTATCGAGGAACTCATCAAGCGTGATCGCATTGCCAAAGGCTGACTGAAATGGGGATAATGGCAATCACGATGGCAGGTATGGGGTCGCGCTTCAGCGAGGCCGGATATGCAATGCCGAAATATGAGATAGAGGCGCTAGGTCGCCCGCTGTTCGATTGGTCCATGTTGAGTTTGTCGGCATTTCGTGACGCTAATTGGCGATTTCGCTTTGCCACGCGAAAGGAACTCAATGCCAAATCTTATATTCTCGATCGCTGCGCTCGGCTGGGAATTGAGGTCGACGATATTGTCGAATTAGATCACAGCACTGACGGTCAAGCTACGACAGCATTAGCGCTCGCTGAAGGCGCGCCAGGTCACTTGCCTTTCGCGGTTTACAATATAGATACTTTTGTGAAGCCTGGTTTGATGACACCACCCGAACCGGTTGAGTGCGACGGCTGGCTTCCTTGTTTCAGGGCCCCAGGAACTGGTTGGTCGTTCGCGCGCCTTGACGATGATCGTAATGTTGTAGAGGTCAGGGAGAAGGTACGGATCTCTGATTTTGCTTCCCTCGGTCTGTATTGGTTCAGTAGCGTTGACCTATATATTGAGCTTTATGAAAAGCAGTTTTCCAGACCTGATGGAATGGAAAAAAATGAACGGTACATAGCACCCATGTATAACCGCCTGATTGAGGGCAGAAGAAAGGTATTCATATCCGAAATTCCCCTAGATGAGGCCGGTATGCTCGGTACGCCGGAGCAAGTGTCCAGCTTTATCACTCAAACACCATTGGTCGCTCTCAAGTTGCTAGGTGCGGATCGGCAATAGTGGGAGGCTTTGCGAGCACATGTCATAGCACTCAGATTCCAGCATTATCGCGTCCCACGCTGTTTAGCCTCTTTTCAGGAAAAATTTTTACGTCCGAATTCTGATTGCAATATCCCATCCTGCTTTTGTACAAGACAGTCGCCGGGTGACGAGACGCCGAGATATGCCTTGTTATCGTTGTTCAAGGGCGCTTACCATCACAGAGACATTGTAAGGAGCGTAGATTCGTGAGATGCGCGCCCTCCGGCTCTCCTTTTGGGCTGAGTAACGCCCTCCCTAGTTCATCGGAAATCTCGACCAAATTGCTGCGGCAGGCGGTCGGTCCTCGTAGGCTCAGGACCCATTGATTTCGGTGGGCAAATTTGATTCAGGCTCCTTGAGGAGACTGAAGATGAGCGACCTGTATTGGCTGACGGACGAGCAGATGGAGCTTCTGGAGCCGTTTTTCCCAAGGAGCCATGGCGAACCGCGTGTTGAAGACCGGCGTGTATTGAGCGGGATCATCTTCGTGAACCGCAACGGGCTGCGCTGGCGGGATGCTCCGCGAGAGTATGGCTTGCACAAAACGCTCTACAATCGTTGGAAACGGTGGGGCGCCATGGGGATCTTTGCCCGGATGATGGATGGTCTGGCGGCCGGCAGACTGGATCACCAGACGATTATGATGGACGCGACTTACCTAAAGGCGCACCGCACGGCTTCCAGCCTGCGAACAAGAAAGGCGATCCTGGCCGCCTGATCGGGCGGACCAAAGGCGGCATGAACACGAAACTGCACGCGGTGACAGACAGGGATGGCTGCCCGATCAGGTTTTTCATGACGACAGGCCAGATCAGCGATTACACCGGGGCCGCTGCCCTGCTGGACGATCTGCCCGCTGCGAAGTGGCTCCTGGCTGATCGTGGTTATGATGCCGACTGGTTCAGGGACGGGCTGGAGGAAAAAGGGATCAGACCCTGCATTCCAGGCCGGAGATCCCGCACGACGCCCGTGAGCTACGACAAACGCAAATACGGGCGCCGCGATCGTATCGAGATCATGTTCGGCCGGCTCAAGGACTGGAAGCGCGTCGCCACACACTACGACAGATGCCCGACCGTCTCCTTCTCAGCCATCTGCCTCGCCGCTACCGTCATATTCTGGCTATGAGTCCTGAGCCTAACTTTCGCTTAAACGCGTCAATGCCGGGGCGGCATCACTCTTCGGTACGGGACGAAGGTAAGCGCTTTACTGGTTGCGCTGCAGCAGGGCGCATTACCGCACCACCGACGTGGGGGTCTCGCTGCAACTCGATCATAGGCCGCCACTGACTACGCCCAATCGGCCAGAGGCATCGCGAATAAACCTCACCTCTTAGGTAGCTTGCCGTTTCTGGCTAGGGGTTTCTTCCGTTGTTCGTGCTGGCCGCCTTCATGCCTCCGATCACATCGAGCTTCAATTGGGCAATCGCCGCTCGGTGCATACCGGGCGTTGATGCCAACTGTGTCAGCGCCCATTTCTTACAAGCTCGTCTTCGATCTGCTCCGCGTTACAGACTCGCCCTGATGCAGTTTTTGCATAGCCTCGCGCTTGAAACCCTTCATCAAGCTGGCCTGTCGCCTACGCCCCCGTCCTGAAAACCGTAGTCCCCATCAAGGTGAGCGCGAGGCAGAATAGCCAGCCCAGAGCGCGGAGGGGAGTGATCATGGCAGGCTCCTGTCGGCGCTTCCCGACGCTTTTACCTCGCAAACCGCCTTCAAACGTCGGATGTCGAGACGTGTTTTGCAGAGAGATAAGGAAGTTATTCTTGTATCTCAGGATGTTCTGCGATGCGCAAGGAACATCTCGGCCCCACCGCCGTTCTGCCCGGATCGTGCCCCGGTTGCCATCGAGCCTGGGGGCGAAAGGCCTAGGGCCAAGACACCGGACACTCTCGGCAATGCCGGAATCTTGCGTTGCATGATGGTAACGGATCGCGCCAATCGGGGCTGAATTTCAGAACGAGCGTCCTCCGGGCAGGGGGTGAGGAAAAACAGTGAGCAGCACCAGGATCGCGCAGGACAGCCGCACCACTAATGCAGGCAAGGGGCCTTCGGCGAGTAGCGTTACCGGTTTGGATGCCACGAATTTTTTTCTGGCCGATGTCCAGGACGGCGTAGGACCCTATCTGACCGTGTATCTTGCGAGCGCGCGGCACTGGCAGGCGGGTCCCATCGGTATCGCAATGGCCATGACGGGTCTTGCGACAGCGCTTTGCCAGATTCCGGCCGGGCTGCTTGTCGACTCAACCCGATACAAACGCACCCTTGTTGCCGTGTCGGCTCTGGTGACGGCACTGAGCTGTATCCTGATCATCGCCCTGCCCGGCATGGCCCCCGTCATTGCCGCGCAGATCATGATGGGTGCCGCTGCCGCCGTCATCCCGCCCGCTCTGGCGGCTATCTCGCTTGGCCTGGTGGGGCGTCGTCGGCTGCCGGGGCGTATCAGTCGTAATCAGGGGATCAATCATTTTGGCTCCTTTGCTTCAGCGGCGCTGGCCGGCTTGTGCGGCCAGTACTGGGGGCTGAACTGGATCTTCTATCTTGTCTGCGGTTCCGCCATAGCGAGCGCAGTCGCTCTGCTTCTGATCCGGCCCAAGGAAATCGACCAGAAGGTCGCGCGTGGGAGCGAGGATGAGTCGAATGATCCGCCCGTCGCTCTGAACGCCCTCTTTGGGCGTCGTCCGGTCTGGGTGTTTCTGTGTGCCATTGTGCTGTTCCATCTGGGCAATGCGGCCATGCTGCCGTTTGCAGGGCAGGTCATGGCCAAGAGCCATCCGGGTTCTGAAACGGTCACGCTCAGCGCCTGCGTGATCGTTGCGCAATTCGTCATGATGCTGGTGGCCTGGGCGGTAGGCCGTGCCATGGCAGGGGGTATCGGACGCAAGCCTATCTTCCTGCTGGCCTATGCGATCCTGCCGATACGCGGATTGCTGTTCTCCTGGTTCGATGCACCGACGGCCATCATCGCGATCCAGGTGCTGGATGGTATTGCTGCCGGTATCTTCGGCGTGATCGCCATCATCATTGCTGCGGATCTCACCCATGGAACCGGGCGCTTTAATTTTCTGCAGGGAATGGTCGCGCTGAGTGTCGGTATCGGCGGCGCGCTCAGCAATTTGCTCGGGGGATATATCGTGCAGCTGGAGGGGTATCGCGCTGGTTTCCTGTCGCTCACGGCCATCGCCGTTCTGGCATTGCTGTTCTTCCTGATGCTGATGCCCGAAACGCGCGATCCTGATGAGCAGGCCCGTAATGCGGTTCCGGCCTGAGCTGGATCATGGAGAATTTCTTGCTTTGGAGTTTGTGTCTTCTGGCGGTTGCCGGGCTGCTCCTGCGCCCATGGCAATTGCCCGAGGCGCTTTGGACAGGCATTGCGGCTTTGCTGGTCGTTGTCCTTGGGCTCGAGAGCTGGGGGGCGGCGTGGCATGCTATCGTTTCGGGCAGGGAGGTCTATCTGTTCCTGCTCGGCATGATGATCCTGAGCGAGGTTGCACGACAGGAGAAACTCTTCGACTGGCTGGCGGCAGCCGCGATGCGCCATGCGCGAGGTTCAGGGCGCAGGTTGTTTCTTATCATCTTCGGCGTCGCTATCGTAACCACGGCCTTTCTGTCGAATGATGCGACGATCATCTTGCTGACCCCTCCGGTTATTGCCGTGGCAGCCAAGGCCGAGATTGATCCTTTTCCCGCCTTGCTGGCCTGCGCTTTCGTGGCCAATGCGGCAAGTTTTGTCCTTCCGATCAGCAACCCGGCCAATCTCGTGATCTATGGAGGGGCGCCGCCGAGTCTCATTCCCTGGCTGGGGCGGTTTCTTATGCCATCCTGCGTGGCGATCGGAGTTAGTTTCATGGCGCTTTATGCGATGGTGCGCCACGCGATCGATGCGCGGTTTGCATCTTCCGAAGTCCTCCCATCGCTCGATCCTGTTGCGCGGTTGACGGCCTGGGCCCTGCTGGGAGTCAGCATCGCCCTGACCATTGTCTCCTTCCTTCATGGTTCCCTCGGCTGGGCCACGGCCATTGGCGGGGCGGGGCTGGGTGTGATGGTTACGCTGCTGCGCCGGGCTTCGCCCATACCGGCTCTGCGCGAGATTTCCTGGTCCGTGTTTCCGCTTGTGGCCAGTCTGTTCGTGCTGGTGTCAGCCGTCGAGCAGACGGGCATCATCCGGCATCTGGGAGACCTGATCCTGTCGTTTGGTCATGGGCGCGCGGCCGTGCTGGTCTCGGGGTTCGGCCTCGCCATGCTGAGCAATCTGATCAATAATCTGCCCTCGGGACTTCTTGCGGCGCAATTGGCCCCCGATCACGCGACGCATGGAGGCAGTTTGCAGGATGCGCTTCTGATCGGTGTCGATCTGGGCCCCAATCTGACGCTGAGCGGGTCTCTGGCCACGGTTCTCTGGCTCATCATCCTGCGCAAACATGATCTCGATATGCGCTATGGGAGGTTCATGCGCTACGGCGTGGTGCTCACACTTCCTGCGCTGGCGGCCGCTCTTCTGGTTCTGTAAGTGTTCCGCATTGTTCTGACGATGCATTCATGAAGCATTTTGCCTTTTGTGACGTTTGATGTCTGATAGCCTTCAAATTCAGGCCACCGAGAGGATACGTTTCATGAATGCCGCCATCCCTCCCGCCCGTGCGCCAAAGCGCAAGAGCCGCCCGTCTGAGAACGGGGGCGAAACGGTGCTGGAAACGCGATCCGCACGGCATCAGGAAGGGCAGCATCTGCGTAAAATCCTGCCACGCAGCGCGCAGGCGGACTGGACACCTCTTCCCGAGCGGCCCGATCCTGTTGCCCTTCTGGTTGAGCAGGGGCAGCGCCGTATTCCGTCCCTTTTGCCCGTACGCTACGCGCGTATGCGTGTTTCGCCCTTTGCTTTCCTGCGTGGCAGCGCCATCGTGATGGCGGCCGATCTGGCGCATACGTCGTCCGCCGGGCCGATGGTGCAGAGCTGTGGTGATTGTCACCTGGCGAATTTTGGCAGCTATGCGTCCACTGACGGGCTGGCCGTCTTCGATATCAACGACTTCGATGAGACTTATCCCGCCCCCTTTGAATGGGACCTCAAGCGTCTGGGCACGTCTTTCATTCTGGCCAGTCTGGAGAACGGATTGTCGGACATTCAGGCACATGAGAATGCCCGCATCGCGGCTGCCAGCTATCAGAGCGAAATGGCCCGTCTCGCCCCCATGAGCCCGCTCGAGATCTGGGCTGACAGGATCGATCTCGCGGCTGCTATCGAGGACTTCTCGGACAAGCACACGCGCAAGGCCGTCAAGGCGCGGCTCGAGGCTAGGCTTGACAGTGCTCGGGCGCATTTCGGACTCGTATCCTTCGACAAGGCGGTTCCCAAGCTCAAGGTGAAACCGCCTCTCGTAATGCGCCTGCCCGGCGAGGACGCTACCATCAGGGAGGCATTCGACCGATATCTGGCTACGCAGCCGCCAGAACGCGCCACCCTGCTCTCGCGCTATCGGCTCAAGGATACGCTGTTCAAGGTAGTCGGCGTGGGGAGTGTGGGGACCTATTGCGCGATTGGACTGTTCGCGACTGCCGATGGCGAAACGCTGCTGCTCCAGATCAAGGAGGCTCAGGAATCGGTTCTGGCTGCGCATGTCCAGGGACCGGCCTTCGCCAATCAGGGACAGCGTGTGGTGGCCGGGCAGCGCCTCATGCAGGCGACCTCGGATATCTTCCTGGGTTGGACACATACCAATACAGCCGAGCAGCCAGGAAAGCGCAGGCGGTTTGATGGCGCGAACAAGCAGTTCTACGTGCGCCGCCTCAAGGACAGTCGGCTGGCCGCAATCGGTACCGATGTCGCTCAGGAAGGTCTGGATGATTATTCCGCTCTTTGCGGTCGCGCTTTGGCACGCGCCCATGCACGCTCGGGCGATGTGGCAATGATTCACGGTTACCTGGGATCGGGTGACGGTTTTGCGGAGGCGATCGCAAATTTTTCGGCCATTTATGCCAGTCAGACGCGGAAAGACTGGAGGGATTTCAATGCGGCGATCGACAGGGGAGATCTTCCCGTCGCCTCATGAAGGGGCATCTTGGGGTGAGTGCTCGTACTCAAAGCGAGACAGCTTTTCACAGGTTGAAGCAGGTCACTGTGATCAGCGCGGCGAGGATCACGCTGAGGAGCCATAAACCTAAAGTCATGATCGGAAGGAAGCATGACGGCTGGCCCGCTTCTTTCAGCGTACTCGCGAAAACAAGACAATAGAGCGCGGCGGCGAGGACAAGAAGCAGCCATTCGATCCACGTGTCCCTGAGACTGTCAGCCCCAAGAGGAAGCAGGCCGAGAACGACGTCGGAGTTGAACCGGAGGAGAATATGAAACCGGGCGCGGCGTACGATAAGCGCAAGAGGAAAACAGATCAGCCAGGGAAGCGTCACGAGATAGGGCAGGGACTGAAGTACGGCGTCTTTCAGTGTGATCACGCGGCATCGGTGCAGGCCCAGCAGGATGACGAGGCACAATAGAGGAGGCATCACGACCATCGGGAAAAGGAAAGGATCGAATCGCCCCGCAGAAAGTATAAAGCTGTAAAGGCTAAGTGCATTGTAGAGAAATATCTGCTGCATGAGCCTGAGCCAGTTTAATCGTGCAGGTTCATTCATAGTTTGATCGTCCTCGCACGAATGGGTCGGCTGAACGGATAGGAGTGGAGCCCTGAACTCCATATTTCAAGTGCCTATAATTACGTATTGATCGAGGCCTGTCGCCTCTTTGCTTGCCTTTATGGCATTTTGCCATTATATGAATGCGCGCCGGAGCAGTCCGGTGCAATCAGAAAAAGACCTTTTCATAAGCTCCTGGAAAAAAATGACTGAAAAGAAAAACGGATGCGTTTTCTCCCTTATGGGGCGACACTATCGGCCCTCAGTTCATTTCACCCCGCCGATTGGCTTCATGAATGATCCCAACGGCCTCGTTTTCGACGGGACGCAATATCATCTTTATTATCAGCACAATCCCGATGCGGCGTATTCCGCCAATATCTGCTGGGGTCACGCGATCAGTACGGATCTGCTGAGCTGGAAAGACCAACCCATCGCGGTACCGAATACGGTTGACGGTCAGGCCTATACCGGCTGTGCCGTGATCGACCGTGACAACAGCTCGGGCCTGTTCCCCAGTACCAATGGTAACAACATGGTCGCGCTCTACACGCGCTCCCTGCCCACGCGTCAGAGCCAGTATCTGGCGATCAGCCGCAATAACGGGCAGAGCTTCGAGGAATACGGGCAAAACCCCGTCCTTGATATCGACAGCCCCAATTTCCGTGATCCGCAAGTCATCTATCATGCCCCCACGCGCAAATGGGTGATGGTGATTGCCGAGGTAGATCAGCATCAGATCGGCTTCTATGCCTCGCCGGATCTGATTCACTGGACGCATCTCAGCAATTTCGGTCCGGCCGGGCTTCCTACCGTCAATTACGAATGCCCGAACCTCATCCAGGTGAAAGATGAATGCGGCACAGCGCATTGGGTGCTGTTCGTCTCCATCAATCCGGGCAGCCCGATGGGGGGCAGCGTCACCCAGTATTTCATCGGCGATTTCGACGGGGCCGTGTTCACTCCGTATGATGGGATCCTCCGGCTCACCGATTTCGCAAAGGATGCCTATGCCCTGCAGGTCTGGAGCAACATGCCGGATGAGGAGGCCGTCAACATCGCCTGGATGGGGAACTGGCAATATTGTCAGGAATTGCCGACCCAGGATTGGCGTGGCGCGATGTCCCTGCCGCGCAGCCTCTCGATCCGGCATGACACGAACGGCTATCTGCGCCTTGCACAGAAGCCGCGTGGTGTTGAAAAGCTGCGCCGCAAGCAGCATAGCGAGGCAGGGAGCTACCTTCCGCAGGGGACAAAGCGCGACCTCCCACTCCCCCAGGGCAAGGCGATCGAAATCGTGCTGCGCCTGACCGCCGATGAGCATCGTCAGACCGATCCGTCCAGCTCCGGTCCCGTGATCAATCGTTTTGAGCTGGCCTTTGCCAATGCGGAGGGAGAGAAGCTGTCGATCGGGTATGACGTTTCGAGCGCACAAATCTGGCTTGATCGCAGCAAACTGCGCGGCTTCGATCATCCGTTTTATACCGGCCGTTTCGCCGCACCCATCAATACCGCGTTCTATGCGACGCCGCGCGGGTTGGATCTGCACCTGTTTCTCGATGGCTGCGCCTTCGAGCTCTATGCGAATGAATATCTGGAGACAGGATCCGCCCTTGTCTATCCGGCCAAGCCGCTCGATATCTTGCGTCTGAGTACCGACGGGATGGGTGTCACACTCGACAGCTTCGAGATCTTCACACTCGATAAGACGATGTGCCGCGAAACGGCCTGACCGCGTCCTGCGTCTTCCCTCCGGACCCTCGTATCAGCAGGGAAGACGCCTCCTCGCTGCGCCGATAGATCCGGCGGAGCAGTGCCGGTGCGGGCCGGTGCGCAGCCATTCATGCCTGCGGGCCAGCCTTGGGCGGCGGGGTGGGGTAGCCCGCCTGCGCACTGGCCTGGTCGTGCCAACGCCGTTTTTCCTCCGGGCTCAGCGCGAGCGGCACAGCACGTTTTTCATGAGCCGATTGGACCGCGGCCTCGATCACGGCCATGACGGCCAGAGCTTCGACAGGTCTGATCGGATTACCTGCTTTTCCGGTCAGTGCCCGAGCCAGCTGGCGGTAAAGCTCTCGCTGGTCGCCTTTCAGCGCCGGGCTCGGGCGGCTCTCACTTTCGGCCAGATATATTTCCATCGCATCCGGGTCTTCGCCCCACCCGGCGTGCCCCGGGATCATGCCTTCGCGAAGCTGTGCCTCCTGGGGATCAGCCAGCCTCTTGATCAGAGTACCGCCAGTACCGTGGACGACAAAGCGCGGCGCAGCCCCTGCTGCTAGGGAGCCCGTATGCAGGATGACGCGTGTCGCACCGTATTCCAGCAGGATATGGGCCCAGTCATCGCTCTGGGCGTTGTCCCGTTGCAGGGCGAGCGAGGCGTAGACCTGCTCGGGTAACCCGAAAATCTGGAGGGCCTGATCAATCAGATGCGGGCCGATATCATAGAGCACGCCTGCGCCCTTGGCGTTGCTCTCGCGCCAGCGATCCCGGACGAGGGGGCGAAACCGGTCGATGGTGGACACGAAATGTGTGACGCGACCGATCGTTCCGTCCGCGATGGCAGCACGAATGCTCAGGTAGTCGCTGTCCCAGCGGCGATTGTGAAAAACGCAGAGATGTCTGTCATGCTGCTCTGCGGTCGCGATGATCTCCCGGGCTTCATCGAGAGACAACGCGAAAGGCTTTTCAAGAACCACATGTTTCCCGGCGCGCAGGGCGGCGCAGGCAAGCGGGAAGTGGGTGTCATTGGGGGTGGCAATCACGACGAGATCAACATCCGGATCGGCGAAGGCTGTCTCTGGATCGGTATAGATCTGGCACGTCGCAGGCGCGCTGTTGGACGGAATGCCATGTCGTGAAACGATACCGTGCAGATGCCATTGCGGCAGCGTGGATAGGAAAGGGGCGTGAAAGGTGCGGCTGACATAGCCGAAACCCACCAGAACGGCCCGCAGGACTGGCTCTTCCATGAGTATCTCCGTCACAAAAATCATCTCCAGGAATAACCGCCAGAGAAAGGGAAGTGCCTCTTCATGCGGGCTTTCGCTGGACACTCAGGCAATCATTCTCGCCTGTCTTTAGCGATGGCTGCGCGTTTCGGTTGCACGCCATGTCCTCTGCGTCACCCCGCGTGCGGCGGGGTTCACGAGGCGTCGTATCAGGGGGATGCCTTGGCTCCCTTGCGCGGTTTGAAGGCAGAGTGACCAGGTTTCATCGCGTGGCGGCGCAGCGAGGGCCGAAAGGGGGCCAAGTCTCGTGTTTCCCCTTATTCTCCAGTGTGTGGCGTTGACTCCGTGAGAAGGTTCGGGAGCCAAGCGCCTTTGCTCAGCCTTTCGCCGAGGCATTCTGGCGGGATCGTGTCTTGCGTGGCGCGGGAGTTGGTTCTCGTGTCTCACCCCTCGTTGCCGGACTACCGGAGTGGGGGCTATATTCGCGCTGGAAATGGGCGATCTTGTCCTGCGTGATGTCCTTGATCGAGCCAGCGCCGATCAGTGTCATGGTCACTTTCAGATCGGCGGCGATCAGGGCCATGAGGCGCTGCACGCCTTTTTGTCCCTCGGCCGCCAGCGCGTAGATATAGGAGCGACCCAAAAGCACGCCCTGTGCACCGAGCGCGATCATGCGTGCGACATCCAGTCCCGAACGTATGCCAGAATCGGCCAGAACGGTGAGCCGGTCGCCCACCGCCTCGACGATGGCAGGGAGGACTTCCGCTGTCGGGGGGGCGCCGTCGAGCTGACGGCCGCCATGGTTGGAGACGATAAGACCATCGGCCCCCATGCGCAGCGCATCGCGCGCATCATCCGGGTCGAGGATGCCCTTGATGACGAGTTTGCCCTTCCAGCTCTCGCGTATCCATTCGAGGTCCTGCCAGCGTATGGTCGGATCGAAATTCGAGCTGAGAAAACCCATGTAATCGGTCATCGACATCGGGCGACCCGTATAGGCTTCTATATTGCCGAAAGAGAGCGGACGCCCTCTCAGCCCGACATCCAGCGCCCAGCGCGGATGCTGCAGCGCCTGCAGATATTGGCGCAAGGAGGCATAGGGACCGGACATGCCTGAATGTCTGTCGCGATAGCGCGAGCCCGGCGTGGGCATATCGACCGTGAAAACCAGCGTTTTCATGCCAGCCTGCCAGGCGCGTTCAAGTGCATTTTTCATGTAGCCCCGGTCTTTGAGGACATAGAGTTGGGACCAGAGCTGTCCGGAGGCATGTCGGGCGACTTCCTCGATGGCGCAGACAGAAACCGTGGAGAGGGCATAGGGAACGCCCGCCCGCGCCGCAGCCCGTGCTGCCTGAACCTCGCCCCGCCGCGCATACATGCCGGTTGCGCCGACCGGCCCGAGGGCAAAGGGCGCCGCCCAACGAGACCCCATAAGGGTGGTGTCGAGCCGGGGAGCGCCCGCACCAACCAGAACCTTTTGCCTGAACCGTATGGCCTGGAGCGCGTCGCAATTCGCGCGCATCGTCTGTTCCGTTACGGCCCCGCCATCGATGTAATCGAACAGAAAGCGGGGGAGGGCCCGCCTGGCCGCTTCACGATAATCGGTAGGCGCAGAGATGATCATGGTATCTTTCCGGATGGAGACGCTTGGGCGCCTCGTTTCAATGGGTCTGAGGGTGCGGTCAGCGCGAGGCGTCAAGAGATGTGTGGCGGGCGGGCATTCGTCCGGGCGACGACCTTCCCCCATTGTCTGAGCGTCTGGGTACAGTCGTCGCGCTCGATGCTGCATTCGATAAGGGTAGGGCCTTGTGTATTCGCGCAGGCGCGCTGAATGGCTGCCTCGAGTTCGGCGCCTGTTGCGGCATGCAATCCAAGACCGTGGCCCTCTCCCGCATTGAATACCTCCATCAAGCCCGCGTAATCCCAGTTCTTGATGTAATTATAAGGCCCGTCATGGATGGCAATTTCAATGACATATCCCCGATTATTGATCAGGAAGATGATCACAGGCAGTTTCTCTCGCACCATCTGCGAGACTTCCTGCGCGGTCAGCTGGAAGGACCCGTCACCCACCATCAGAAGATGACGACGCTCGGGTGAGCCCATGGCATTGCCGAAGCAACTTGGTACGGACCAGCCAATATGCCCCCATTGCATTTCGAACTCCACGCGTGCGCCTTCCGGCAGGCCAAGGCGCTGGGCGTTGAACCAGGAATCCCCGGTCTCGGCGCACAACGTGGTGTCAGGCGTCATCAGAAGCTGGATCTGGCGCATCATCTCGTCATTGGTGAGTCGCGCCTCCGGGGCTGCGGGCAGGGGCGCGAAGAAACGCGGCGGCTGTTTGGCAGTAGCGGCTGGTTCGCCGGGCGGCGTGGTCGGATGCTTGTTCAGCCGTGCGGCCAGAGAGTCGAGAAAGGGGGCGAGCGCAACGCGATCGAAGGTATGACCCGCCACCGTGACGCGCTCGGAATCGAGACAGGCGACATGCGGCCCCTTGGGCCACGCCGTCCACCCCACAGTCGAATAATCGTTGAAAACAGGGGCGAGGCACAGAACAGCATCGGCATTCTCGACCAGTTCCTGCGCGCCCGGATCGCTCACGGCTCCCCAGTACAATCCACGAAATCCAGGATGGGTTTCGGGAAAGAAGCTCTTGGCGGCTGCCATGATGGTAACCGGGCATTCCAGTGCATCCGCCAGATGGATAGCGGCCTGCTGCGCGCCGGCGGCCCGCAGGCGACTGCCCACCAGAAGCACGACTTTTTCCTTCCCCGCCAGCCAGGCCACGCAGGCATCAAGTGCGGCAGTAAGGCTCGCAGGGTCACTGTCGCGCAGATGGGGCAGGAACCCTGCCGCGCCGGGGCGCGGGCAGGGGGCATTGGCAATATTGCAGGCAATGCTCAGGAACCCAGGCTTCTGCTCACGCAGAGCCCTGCGTAGAACTTGATCGATCTTTGCCGGGGCTGAGGCAGCATCGGTGATCATCTCCGCGGCGCAGGTGACTTCACGCGCCATACGATACTCGAAGCCGAGATCCGTCGTGCCGGGGGTGTGATGCAGGATATGGCCAGAACCGTGATCATTTGAATTCGGGCCGCCGGCAATCACGATGACGGGCAGGTTTTCCGCATAGGCGCCGGCGAGGGCGTTCATGGCGGATATCGTGCCGACACCAAAGGTGACCACGGCGGCCGAAGCGCCGCGTGCACGCGCATAGCCCTCGGCGGCGAAACCGCAATTGAGCTCATTGCAGCAATAGACCTGTTCGAGCGCCGGCTGTTTGAGCAATTCGTCCAGCAGGACAAGATTGTAATCTCCCGCGACGGCAAAATGATGCGCAATGCCGATCTGGGTCAGCCTCTCGGCCAGATACATCCCTACCGTATAGGTCATTAGGTCTCGCTCCCTTGCTTCTTGCGAGACAGCCTAGGTGTTGTAGAGGAAGACATAAAATATATAGTTCAGCGGTTTTCCATATTCAGGGAATATGACCGTGGAGCTTCGCCACCTGCGCTATCTCGTTGCGATTGCCGAGAGCGGCACGTTCACTCTCGCCGCGGAGCGGCTGCATATGGCGCAACCTCCCCTGAGCCAGCAGGTGCAGCGGCTCGAGGAAGATCTGGGCGTGCGCCTGTTCGAACGCTCGCGTCGTGGCGTGACCCTGACCGAGGCCGGACAACAGCTTCTGGACCGGGCACGCACCATTCTCGCCCTGTCGGAGGAGTTCCGCTCTTTTGCACGGGGGCTGGCAGAGGGGCATGAAGGCTCCCTGCGTATCGGCATGGCTGGAGGCGTCACGCTGCATCCGCTGATCCCGGCTGCCATACAGGGGTTCCGTCAGGCGCGAAAAGGCGTGGAGGTGACGCTTGAGGAGAGCAACACGCCAGCGCTTTGCGCGGCGTTACGCAATGGTCAGGTCGATGTCGCGATCATCCGCCCGCCGGTTTTCGATCCGCAGATCGTCGTGCTTCCGCTCATGGACGAGCCCACCATGATCGTGCTGCCTTCCTCTCATGCCCGGCACAAGGCACGCAAACTCTCCCTGCATGACATAGCGGGAGACCCGCTCATCCTGTTCGAGCGCCATCTGGGGCCGGGGTTTTACGATACGATCATTGCCGCCTTCCTGCAGACGGGCGTTTCCCCGCAATTAGGGCAGCACGCCCCGCAAGTGGCGGCCATCATCCCTATGGTCGCCGCCGGTATGGGCGTGGCGATCGTGCCTTCCTATCTGAGCCAGATCCATGCCAGAGGAGTCTCGTTTCACCCGATCACCGGCCCTATGCCGCGCGCCACCATTGCCATGGCTTTGACCCGGGCTACGCCAAACAGGGCGGTCACCGCTTTTGAGGCAATCCTCCGCGCACTCTGTACACAGGGGCAGGGGGCTTTGGGGCTTGCCGGGAAGCAGAGCTGAGCGAGGCGCGTGCGTCTGGCGTCAGGATGGTGCGACAGCCTTGAACCCCCATGCCATTCGGGCTATAGGCGCGCGAGCAGCGACGACGTTCCTGCCTCCATGCGAGCTTCAAGACCGGGACGGCCCGGCGGAACCCGATCAATGGAGGAGTGCCATGGCGTGGATCGCGCTGTTTTTCGCAGGAATGAGTGAAATCATCTGGGCCGCTGCCATGAAGCAGTCTGCGGGCTTCACGCGTCTGGGGCCGAGCGTCATCACGCTGGCAGGGATGGTCGTGAGCGTTGCTTTGCTTGGCTGGGCGATGAAGACCCTGCCTTTGGGCACCGCCTATATGATCTGGACAGGAATTGGCGCTATCGGGGCGTTTCTGGTCGGTATGGTCCTGTTTGGCGAGGCTGTCACACCTTTGCGTTGTGGCGCTGCGCTTCTGATCCTGTCTGGTCTGATTCTGATGAAATGGTCCGCCTGATGAAACGAGAGCACCGGGCCTGAGAGGGGCTCGGGCGGGTCGCTTGTGACTGTTGTGTGGGATTGCTCCCGGTTACTCCCGAGCCTCTAAGAAAGGCTGGTTGTGTTCCGAAGAGTATGCCTCAGGGCGAAGAAAATGCCAGCGCTACCGAGCGGCGCGGGGGACCGTATTTCATTCGGTTCTGATGAAGGTGTACCGCCAGGGCCCTTTCCGGTGCGCTTCGTTACACTCCCTTGCCCTTCGTACCTCGCGCGGCGTGTATCGGGATGTCATAGGGACAGGATCACTTTCAGTCAGGTCGCCTCAGCCTATGCCCCACCGGGTCAAGATATCCGCCTTGCTTCTGCTGCTTTCAGGCGCTGTCCCGGTCTGTGCCTTCGCCCAGATCGGGGCTCAGGGCGGCACAGTTTATACCGGTCAGGTCTATCCGAACGCGTCCCCCCTAGGAACGAACGCGGCTCCGCAGATGCGCGACGGCCATGGAGAGGCGCGCTGCAGGCGGCTCCCGCCGCCTCGTGACAGGCGCGGGCCACCTCCGAACATGCAAGAAGGCAGGCCACCCCCGCCGCCACCTGGCGGTGGCGGGTATGGTGCCCCTCCCCACCCGCCTCGCGGATGTCGTCCGCCTCCTCCACCCCCTGGAGGGGGATGGGATCGACGATGACGTCGGCAGAGGATCTGCAGTCGGGAAGCGCGATGCAAGGACGAGACCCGGACAGGGTTTCCGTAGTCGAGGGTATTGTCGGAAGTCTCGGTATTGCGCGACGGAAAGAGGGGCGGTGTCTGGCGAGCCGATGCCGGAGGGGAGTCATCCTGTTCTCAGCCGCTGCAATGCTGGCGGGCTGCGTATCGCGCACCGCGCCGGACATGGACGATAGTGCCAGCCAGTCCGGCGATGCCGCTCCGGAACGTGGGACACGGTCAGGACAGGGCGGCGGCCCTGCGGGCGGAAGTCTCTGGCCGGAACTGTCGCGGACTGCCTTGCAGACCGGAATGGGCTTTCTTCATCACTGAGCGCGCTCCCAAGCCTTTCGAAAAGCGTGGGGGCGGCACGGGGCATCAGCCGATGCGCCTTGAAGGGAATGGATCAGGCAGGACTGAAGCGATGCGGAAAGCTGATTCGGGTTTTTCATCAGGACCGGTCATTGGTCATTGGGCGATGGTCAGCTACCGTTCTTGCTGTCGCGCGTTCAGCATCCTGCGAGAGGGAACGGGGGTGAGTGCTGCACGATTATCGGCGTCAGGGTTGCGAAGCGTTGCGGAACATATCGCCGGAAAGATCAAAACGAGAGAGAAACAAACCTCGCCATTGAGTGATAAGGCGCATGTGATGTTTGCCCTTATGTTGCCTGGCCGGTCAGGAACTCGCCGGAAGATCAAACGAAAGTAAGCCGATGCGCCTTGATGCCGCCCTTCCTTATATTGATCGCGCGCTGGAACTGGCTCGTGCCCGGAACGTCCGTGTTGCGGTGGCTGTCGTCGATGCCGCCGGGCATCTTGTCGCTTTCAAGAAAGATGACGGAACCCAGCTCGGCAGTATCGAGCTGGCCTTGATGAAGGCGCGCACATCAGCCTTGTTTCTGCGCCCCACGGAAGACATGGAAAAAGCCCTGCATGAGGGAAAGTCCATGATCGCAACGCTTCCGAACGTGCTTCCTGCCGGGGGTGGGATCCCCATCACCCGAGATGGCGCAGTGATTGGCGCGCTCGGACTCAGCGGTGGCGAGGGTGAAACCGACGCCCGCCTGGCTGAGGCTGCCGTCAGGAACTGACCTGCCGTTCCTGCCACGCCTTGCGGCGGGACCTGACAGAGCTGAAGGGCGCTACTGCTTTACGTATTGCGCCCGAAATGCCTCTTCGATGCGAGGCATGGGCATACGGCTGGCATCAAACTGACGATGCGGCATTGTCAGCCACCGCCTGGCGCTGATACGACCCAGGAAAGCACGGCTCACATCTCAAGTATCAGCGTTTCAGACCGCCACTCAGCGACCGGGCAGGAAAACATCGTACGGGCGCAGGGCAGGATCATCGGCGGCAAAGCTCTCCCTGCGTCGAGCGACCGAAATATATGTTCCGCACTGGGCGCCAAGCGTGCAACCTGCGCATGGCGTGCTGACTGGTGTGAATTTTGGGAAGAAAATGGCGGACCCGAAAGGATTCGAACCTTCGACCTTCGCCTTCGGAGGGCGACGCTCTATCCAGCTGAGCTACGGGTCCCGCTGGATCGCTTCATAGCCATATTCACCAGAGCGCGCCAGTCCCAAATTCTGCGCCGGGCATATTCGCGAATCAGGCTGCTTGAGGATGCCATGGACAAGACAGGCCTAGTGGGCGAGCGCTTCATGCCGCATCCTCAGATCGGGCCCTCATGGCCGGGGTCACCTGCCATCCACGCCGCGGCGGCGCTGTCGCCTCCCGAGGGGAGAAGGTGGTCCGGAGTCAGAATCCAGGAGGCGATATCGGTGGTGGCGTTGCGCCCGTTGCGGTCGCGCAGCAGCAGATGATGGCCGCCTGGAACCAGATCCTTGCGCGTGTGCGATGGGAGATGCTGCCAGAACCGGGCCATCGGGGCGGCAGGAATCATCTGGTCGAGATCGCCATAGAGCAGCAGCGCCGAGCCTTGAATGCGCGGTGCCGCGGCCTCGGCCGCGGCCATCAGATCGACGAGCCCGCGCAGCGTGTCCAGACGGTAGCCATGAAGCGTGAGCGGGTCGAAATAGAGCCGACGCAGTGCCGCCAGATTATTGGTGGCAATATGCTCTCCCGGTACATGAGCGCCCGTGAACACCCAGTCAGGGGCCATCCAGTCCATGCTGTTCAGGATAAGGCGCGAGAGCGGGTCGAAGCGCCATATGGCGGGTGAAATGAGAATGACACCGCTTATTCCCTGGCTGGCAGGGGAAGAGGCGAGCAATGTGGCCACCGCTCCCCCCATGCTTTCGCCCATGACGAACAGGGGGATACCGGGGTTCTGAAGCTGCGCCCAGCGGGCCTCCTCATGGGCATCCTGAACCAGTCTCGAGGTGCTGCTCCATCGGCCACGGCTCGCTGTCTCGCCAAAGCCGCGTACATCCGGGGCAATGGTTTCTATCCCTGAATCGGCAAGCTGCGGGGCCGAGAACTCCCAGGCGTCGCGACTATCGCCAAACCCGTGCAGGGCCAGGACGACAGCGCGTGTCTGGCCGCGCGCAGCCCATATCCGCAGCGGCGCGCGCGCGCCATCGGACAGGGTCAGGGTCGTAGTTGCCGGGATGAGCGCCGCTTCCTGTCCACGTGGCTGGGGGGCGTGTCTGGGCGGCGGGGCAGCGCAGCCCGCCAGGAATGCGGGCAGCATCCAAAGCAGGCCTCTGGAGCCAAAGCGGGACGGCAGGGCCGGGAGGTGCGCGCTCTGACGAAGGGTTTTGCCTAAAAATTTGCCCAGCTTAGCCAGCACGAGCGAGATCACGGCGAGGCGCGCGAAAGAGGGGCAGGGTAAAAGAGGATTCCGCCGCGCAGAGGGGCAGTTTGAATGCGGGCGGAACTCTCGTATCATCGGGACAGTATTGCGTCCTCGGGACGCGCTGGCCAGAGGGAGGAAAACAGCTCCCGGCCACGACAGAGTCACACTGGCCCTCACGATGCCAGCCCAGACAGGAGACGCCAGAATTGCAGCCTTCACGCCGATCGGATGCCGCATGAGCAGCAAGACCCATCTCGTTCTCGTCGATGGTTCGGGCTTCATTTTCCGCGCCTTCCATGCCCTGCCGCCCATGAGCAGCCCGGAAGGGGTGCCGGTCAATGCGGTATTCGGCTTTACCAATATGCTGCAACGCCTGTTGCGCGATCATGTCGGCACACATCTGGCCGTGATCTTCGATGCAGGGCGTCATACGTTCCGCAACGAAATCTACCCGCAATACAAGGCCCATCGTCCCGAGGCGCCGGAAGATCTGCGCCCGCAATTCCCGCTCATCCGGGATGCGACCAAGGCTTTCAACGTCCCGATGATCGAACTGCCCGGTTACGAGGCCGATGACATCATCGCGTCCTATGCCGAGGCCATCGAGCAGAGCGGCGGGCGCTGCACCATTGTTTCCTCTGACAAGGATCTGATGCAGCTCGTGAGCGAGGCGGTGTCCCTGCTCGATCCGATCAAGCAGAAGCCGATCAAGCTGGCCGAAGTCGAGGCCAAATTTGGCGTGGCGCCGGACCGGGTCATCGATGTGCAGGCGTTGATGGGCGATCCAACCGATAACGTGCCGGGGGTGCCTGGTATCGGTCCCAAGGGCGCGGCACAGCTCGTGCAGGAATTCGGCGATCTGGAGTCTATTCTGGCTGCTGCGCCGGATATGAAGAAATCCAAGCGCCAGCAATCGCTTATCGATCATGCCGAAGCCGCGCGCATCTCGCTCAGACTGGTCACGCTGGCGCGTGACGTCCCTCTGCCGGAACCGGTCGAGGCCCTGGGTTGCCGCGAGCCGGATGGCCTGGTGCTGCGCGCCTTTCTCGAGCAAATGGGGTTCCATTCCGTCATTCAGCGCATGGGGCTGGGAGCGCTCGCCGCGCCGCGTCCTGTAAAAGCCGCACAGGAAAACCCGGACGCGGCGTCTGAGCCTGCCTCCGGGGGCGACAAGCCCTATGGGCCCTATGAGACGATCCTCTCAATGGAGGCGCTCGAAGGCTGGATCAGTAAGGCTCGCAAGACCGGCTATCTGGCGGTCGATACCGAAACCGATAGCCTCAATGCCCGTCAGGCCACGCTGATTGGCCTTTCCCTGGCCGTGGCGCCGGGTGAGGCGGCCTATGTGCCTCTGCGTCATGAGGGCACGCTGGAACATCCGGCGGGCGGCCAGCTCGAGGTCGAGGCGTTGCTCGAGGCGTTGCGTCCGCTTCTGGCGGATGAGTCGGTGCTCAAGATCTTCCAGAACGCCAAGTATGATCTGCTCGTTCTGGGTCATGCCGGTATCAGCACGATCACGCCTGTCGATGACACCATGCTTATCTCCTATGCCCAGTCGGCAGGCGAGCATGGCCAGGGCATGGATGAGCTGTCGCGGCTGCATCTGGCCCATGACCCGATCAGCTATGACAGCGTCACCGGCACGGGCCGTAACCGCGTGCCTTTCGCGCAGGTGCCTATCGCACGCGCTACGGAATACGCTGCGGAAGATGCCGATGTGACGCTGCGCCTGTGGCAGGTTCTCAAGCCGCAACTGCGCGAGCGTCAGGCCGTGGCGCTTTACGAGACGATGGAGCGCCCTCTGATTGCCATCCTTGCGGCCATGGAGCAGGCAGGCGTCAAGCTCGACGCCGCCGAATTGCGACGCATGTCGGCCGATTTCGGCAGCCGCATGGCGGAGATGGAAATCGAGATTCATCAGCTCGCCGGGCGGAGCTTCAATCTGGGCTCACCCAAGCAACTCGGGGAGATCCTGTTTGATGAGATGAATCTGCCCGGGGGCAAGCGGACCAAAGCCGGTGCCTGGGGGACGGATTCCTCCGTGTTGCAGGAACTTGCGGATGCAGGGCATGACCTGCCCGCGCGTATCCTCGCCTGGCGTCAGCTCGCCAAGCTCAAATCGACCTATGCCGATGCGCTGGTCCAGCAGATGGATGCGCGCTCGCATCGCGTGCATACATCGTTCCAGATGGCGATCACCACCACGGGGCGTCTGTCTTCCAACGATCCCAATTTGCAGAATATTCCGATCCGGACAGAAGAGGGCGGTCGTATCCGGCGCGCCTTCATTGCGGAGGAGGGCTATGTTCTGGTCTCGGCCGATTACTCGCAGATCGAGCTGCGCCTTCTGGCCGAGGTGGCCGATATCGGGCCGCTCAAGGAGGCGTTTACGCTGGGGCAGGACATCCATGCCCGCACCGCGTCCGAGGTGTTCAACATTCCACTTGAGGGAATGGACTCCCTGACGCGTCGTCGCGCCAAAGCCATCAATTTCGGGATCATCTATGGTATCTCGGCTTTTGGTCTGGCGCGACAGCTTGGGATTCCCGCAGGGGAAGCCCGTCGCTACATCGACGCGTATTTCGCGCGCTATCCTGGAATTCGTGACTATATGGACCGGACCAAGGACGATGCGAAGCGCGATGGCTATGTGACGACGCCGCTGGGACGGCGCTGCTATGTGCCCGGAATCAACGAGAAGAACGGCGCGCGCCGTGGCTATGCCGAGCGTCAGGCCATCAACGCGCCTCTTCAGGGTGGGGCGGCCGATATCATCAAGCGCGCCATGGTGCGGCTGGGACGCCGCTTGCCACAGAGCGGGCTCGACGCCAGAATGCTCCTGCAGGTGCATGACGAATTGCTGTTCGAGGTTCGGGCGGATCACGCTGAGGCTCTGGCAGAATTCGTCCGCACCGAAATGGAACAGGCGGCGACGCTGAGCGTGCCGCTCGTGGTCGAGACAGGTATTGGCGTGAACTGGGCGGAAGCACATTAATCAATGAACAACAGCAAGAACCCCCGCAAGACATGGACCGCGCCGCGTATCGCGATCGTTGTGCTCATTCTCGCTCTGGCGCTGAGCTGGAGCGGATACCGCCTGTCGGAAAAATTCGGTGGGAGCGTTTCGACCCAGGGGAATGAAATCGGTGGAAGCTATCGCCTCGTGGCGCTGGGTGAGGGCAATGTCACCGAGGGTGATTTCAGGGGGAGCTGGGTTCTGGTCTGGTTTTTCGACACCCATTGCCCCAAGGGATTATGCGGCCCGGTGCTGAAGACCATGAGCGATGCCAAGATCGCCCTGACGCGTGAGGGAATCAAGCTCGCCCCGCTCGCCATCACGCTCGATCCGCTTCATGATGAGTCCGACGATCTGAAGAAATATGCGCTGCCACTGGGCGATCATGTCGTGCCGCTCACGGGTTCGCCCAGCATGATCGAGCGCGTCGCGAAGGAATTCCATGCGCCCAACGAAATGGTCCATGCCGATGATGGCACCGCCTATCATCTGCCGTCGCCCCGGATCGTGATCATGGACCCCCAGGGGCGTTATGCCGGAACGCTGGAAGCCACTGCCGGGACCGAAGCGCTCGTGACGCGTATCCATCAGCTCGCCCATCGGGGGTAAGGCCGGTTTGACACCAAGGCGCACCGATCGTTTCCGGCCCCGTCAATCAAGGTATCGGGTGTGAGAGCCGGGATTGGAGCAGCCATATCGGCTGCGCTACTCTGCGGCATGGCTTCCGCCGGGGCGGAGCCGCAGGCGCGGGGTACCACCTCGGTGCAGGCGGACGTGCCGATGGCTGGGCCCGACGCATCACGGGATAACGGGATCACGCAGGGTAGCCCGCATCGCGGCGGAACCCTGCGCCTCACCGCCGACGCGCCCGGCGGCACGCTCGATCCGCAGATCAACTACACCAGTGAGTATATCCAGCTCTTCGTGAATATGTATGACGGGCTGGTCACCTATCGCCAGGCAGACGGAACGGGCGGTCTCGAGGTCGTGCCGGACCTGGCCGAGACCCTGCCGGAAGTCAGTCCCGACGGCTTGGTCTGGGTATTCCGTCTGCGCGATGGGCTGCGCTTTTCGAACGGGGCGCCGGTCACGGTCGATGATGTCGTGGCATCGCTGCGGCGCATCTATCGCGTGGGCAGCCCGACTGCCCTGTCCTTTTACGGCAATATCCTCGGTGCAAAAGCCTGTTTGACCGATCCGGCCCGTTGCGCGCTCGAAGGGGTCAGCGCTGATCCCGAAACCAGAAAAATTTCCATCCGTCTGGTCGAGCCAGATGGTGAGTTCCTCCAGAAACTGGCGTTTCCGCATGCCGTGATCCTGCCGAAAGAAACGCCCGCAACTGAATCGGCGCTCACTCCTATTCCCGGGACCGGGCCATATCGCATTACCGCCTATGACCCGTCGCATCGCATGGAAATCGGGCGTAATCCCTACTTCCGGGTCTGGAATCCGGATGCGCAGAGCGAAGGCTTTGTCGATCGCATTGTCTACGATTTCGGCCTGTCTGACGAGGCTGAGGTGACAGCCATCGAGCAAGGGCAGTACGATTCAATGCTCGATGCCAAGCCGCAGGACCGGCTGGGAGAGCTTGGTGCGCGCTACACGCGCCAGGTCCATCTTCAGCCTCTGCTGGGGCTCTACTACCTGGCGTTGAATGTTCACGAGCCGCCCTTTGACTCGCTGGAGGTGCGTCAGGCGATCAATCATGCGGTGGACCGTCATGCCATGGCCATTCTTTATGGCGGCTCGGCTATTGCTGAACCCCTGTGCCAGATTGTCCCGCATGGCGTTGCCGGGGCTGATATTCCCTGTCGCTTCGGCAAGGCAACGCCGGAGGGCGTATGGAAGGGGCCCGATATCGACCGTGCCCGCAGCCTGATTCGCCAGAGCGGAAGAGCCGGGCAAAGCGTGACGCTGGTTGTGCCCAATCAGGCCATCGCTCTGGGAATGGGGGTTTATTTGCGCAACATGCTGCAGAGCCTCGGGTTCAAGGCCAGCGTACGACCGATGACCCCCGCCACCGCAGAAGGCTACGCCCGCAATTCGGACAATCATGTCCAGATCAGCCTGTCCTATTGGTATGCTGATTACCCGTCGCCCTCGAGCTTTCTGGATGCGTTGCTCGGATGCGAGAATGCGCGCCCGCATAGCGAGGCTTCGACCAATGCCAGCGGGTTCTGCCAGCCGGAACTCCAGTCATTGATGGTCCGGGCTGAGCATGGTCTGGACGCCGAACGCTCACGAGGCTTATGGGAGCAGGCAGGTAGCCTCGCCATGGAGCAGAGCGCGCTCGTTCCGCTCATCCAGATGCGTTATGTCGATTTCGTCTCCAGACGGCTGGGCAATTACCATTATTCCCTGCTCAATCACATGCTGATTTCGCGGGTCTGGGTGCAATAGCGGCCGCGTTCGGGCGGGCGGACTCTATCTGCGGACCAGCGCCGCATCGGGGCGCGATCAGCCTGCGCCGCAGATAAAGATCGAGCGGCCTCGAGTAAAAGCGCTCGATTGCGCTTCCCAGCCAGAACACCAGCAGCAATGTGGGCGGATAGAGGACCCACGCCCAGCGCATGGACATGGCTGCTGCATGGGCAAGGGCAATGACCGGCATCAGTACGAACATATGGCTCAGATAGAGTTCATAGCTTCGTTGTCCCCACTGCCTGAGCCACGCCGTACCCCTGAGCGTTACATGAGTGCCCCATCCGCGCGTGAAGGCCCAGAGCGTGAGCGCGATGGCCGTATTGAAGAACAAGGGAGTGCCCCAGGAGAGTATTGACCAGATTGAGGCGCCCCAGAGCAGATAAAGCACGATCCCAGAGCAGCCCAGACTGCCGCAAAGCACGGACAGCCTGCGCTGTGTCCTCTCGTTATTGAGCCCCGGATAGGCCGGTACACGCGGCAGGAGAAGGGCTGCGACGATGCCGGTCGCGATGGCGCTCATCCCCGGCGCATAGGCTTTCTCCTGCCAGATTTCGGAGGCATTGCGTAAGGACCAGTCGAACCAGGGAGCGGCAAGAGCAAGCAAGGCGGCGCAGGCGAGAAGACGCCTCGGCGTGCGTCCCAGGGTCACGCAGATCAACGGAAAGCCCAGATAGAAGAGTTCCTCGACCGAGAGCGACCAGAGGACATCCCAATAGGCAGGCAGATAGCCTGTTCTGGCTTCATAGACATTCAGATGCATCGTGAGTGCCGACAACGCAGCACCCCAGAGAGTCTGACCCGGGTGGTCTGGAACGAAACTCGGCACGCCCAGAACGCCGAGTGCGCAGGCAACCCCGATCAGGGCCAGGAGACAGGGTAGAAGCCTTGCTACGCGTCGCCCGGTAAAATCGCGTAGAGAAAGGGCGGCCGGTCTGGCCGAACGCTCCAGCATATGGCGCGTGATCAGGAAACCGGAGATGACGAAAAAGATCGTCACGCCCTTGATCCCGCCCCAGTTCAGCATGCGCAATACGCGCAGGGGCTGGACGTGAACCAGATCCGTTTCTGTCAGTGGAAAACGCAAGGCGAGGTGATGAGTGACGACCAGGAAGATCGAGAGGCCCCGAAGGCAATCGATCCCAGGATTGCGTCCCTCAACGCGGGTTTGTACCGCCATGCGGGGCGTGACTAAGGCTCTCATGACGGATCGGGGCTCCTGAAACTGTCTTCATTACTTGAAAGGAATGATGGCAGTCTCGTGGCGTGGTTGTGGCGCCCACATGGTGCAGTACCGATAAGGGAGCGCTGCGTGCCTTGGCCCCGCCTTTGTAGAAAGAGCCGTGACGATCCGTGTTCAGGGCCGCGGCATGGCTGGATCGAGCAGCGCATTCATATGCGCCCTGAACTCATCTCGGCTCAGAAGGCCACGATCAAACATCTCCTGCAGCCTGTTCATGGCGGCCAGATGCGCCTCGGGCGAAAGACCATGGCCTGCGGGCGAGGGCGGGGGCATGGGGGCGTTTCCCCAAGGCAGATGAGACGGATGTTTGGCAGGGTCTTGCGGCCAGATAGCCCATACGAACAGGGCAATCCATGCGATGAATGTCCAGCCCGCTACGATCGTCAGAATCAGGATCACCCATTTGGCATCATGGTCCCGATAGAATGCCACGATCGCCGGTATGAGATAGACCAGAAGGCTGAGTAATATGACTGCAATGGCAAAGATGATGAACAGGACCGCCATCATCCCCGCGAAGTCATCTGGCATCATTCTGCGCTCCTTGCCTGCTTTTACTGCCCCTATTGGTCCCTGATGCGAGGTCCAAAGCGTGTGCAGACATCTTCACGATCCCCCAACGTAATGGCAATCGCGGATATTCTGAAACGTCAATGATTTTTCGTACGGCCGGTGAGATCTGACGCTTCGCGGGTGTTAAGTGCTCCTTGGGATCGTTTGACGCCGAAGAGGCCGTCGGGGCGCGAGGCAGAGCGATGTCGCGGCTGCGAAGTGTTCCGCGCTCTTTGGGCGCAGCACATTCCAATAAATGTTATATATACCCTCAAAATAACGTGATAAACGTTTTATAAGTGATTTATCCTGTAACGTGATGCTGTCGTCGATCTCATCACGACACCACGGAGAACAGGATGATGCAGCATACGATCATGGCAGTGTTCGACACTGCCCGTCATGCCCAGATCGCCGTTGATGACCTTCTGGTTTGTGACATTCCGTCAGAATCCATCCACCAGTATCGCCTTGCCATGGGGGCCGATCCCGATGCGGCGATACGTCCCGAGAATGAGTTCCACCGTCCTTCGGGGGCCTGGACGTGGCTGATCAACGATCATCCGCCTCCCGCTGAACGAAGGGCGCAGCAGGAGGCGCTCTACCAGGAGAGCCGGCAACGCAACGAGCCGGTGGTCGTGACGATCGACAATTCAACTCTGACCAATGCCAGGATCATCAAGATCCTGGGAGATCATGCTCCTCTTGAAGTGCGGGGCAACAAGGAAGGATGGACTCATGCGGACACGTCGTTTGCGCAAGAAAATAAAATGGACCCGTCGGAATTTGACCCCCAGACCCCTGTCGAAATGACGGAGTATCACTGAGGCGTGGAACTGCCCGGCAAGAAGCAGGACGATTCCCGGGCCTTCACTGGCTGACCAGTTCCTCCTGACGCCCGATGGCCCCACCATCGGGCGTTTGACGTGCAGGGAAGACGGAGTGTCCGTGTTGATCGCAAGTCGATTGCGGCTCAGGGCGGGGTGTCGCTACGCAGGAGGCCGAGTCATCGCGCGTCATGGCCTTGATAGGCAAGACGGTCAGGCTGTCCAATCTTGACGTCGCTAAGAACCGTGTCGTTTCACGGCTCCCGTTTTGGAAGGTTTCGGATCATTGCGTGGGCCTGATCCGGTCCCTGCACACTTTTGCAGGCGAGGGATGAGCATGGCTCCGCCCATCCCGAGGGTCCGTCAGGCTCCGATATCGCGGCGATAGATCCCATCGGCCCAGTCGATGGCCGCCACACCCTCATAAGCGCGTGCGCGTGCGATTTCGGCGGTCTCGCCCCGCGCGCAGATTGTGAGCACGCGCCCGCCAGAGGCAACGAGCTTCCCGTCCACCAGAGCGGTACCCGCCTGAAAAACCGATACGCCCGGCACGGCTTCGGCACGGTCGATCCCTTTTATCGCCCCCCCTTTCGCCGGCGTACCGGGATAGCCGCGCGCGGCCACAACGACCGAGATCGAGGCGTCATCCGTAAACCGGATGGCAGCATCGTCCAGTCGGCCTGCGGCCAGAGCCTTGAGAACGGGAAGGAGGTCGGAATCAAGACGGATCAGGAGCGCCTGAGCCTCGGGATCGCCGAAGCGGACATTATATTCGATCAGCTTGGGACCATCCTGCGTCAGCATCAGCCCTGCGAAGATGATGCCCCGGAAGGGCGTGCCTCGGCGCACCATCTCCGCCAGCATGGGGCGCACCATGACGTCGAGCGCCTTTTCCTGTGCCTCGCGATCGAAATGGGGAGGGGGAGCGATCGCGCCCATGCCGCCCGTATTGGGGCCGGTATCCCCCTCGCCAATGCGCTTGTGATCGCGCGCAGCGCCAATCAGAACGGCGTCGCCGTCCGAGCAGAAGGCGAAGAGCGAGACCTCCTGACCTACCAGGCACTCCTCGATTACGATGCTGGCCCCGGCCTCGCCGAAGCTGCGATCGGTCAGGATATCGATGATGGCGTCTTCAGCTTCCTGCAGCGTCTGGGCCACGATCACGCCTTTACCTGCTGCCAGACCATCCGCCTTGATCACGATGGGAGCCCCACGACGACGGACAAAGGCGAGGGCGGGTTCGGCCTCTTCGAAGCGCTCCCAGCGCGCGGTCGGAATGCCGGCGGCATCCGCGACGTCCTTGGTGAAGCTCTTGCTGCCCTCCAGGGCGCTGGCGGCCTGACTCGGTCCGGCACAGGCGATGCCCGCGCTTGCGCACAGATCGGCCAGCCCGGCCACGAGAGGGGCTTCAGGACCAGGGACGACAAGGTCGATTCGCTGTTCGAGGGCGAAAGCCACGAGTCCTGTCACGTCGTCAGCGGCAAGCGGCACCAGTGTGCCGAGCGGCGCCATGCCTGGATTACCGGGGGCGATATAGAGCGCCTCGAGTTCGGGAGAGCGGGACAGGCAGGCCGCTAGAGCATGTTCGCGTCCGCCTGATCCGACAAGTAACACCCGCATCGTCATTCTTCCTGTTCTGACTGGTCCTAGCCCGCGTTCCGTAGCATAGACTGCGCGCATGAGCGAAAACGAACAGAGCGCGGGCGGGAATGTCCCCGAATATTCGGTCAGCGAGATTTCGGGCGCAATCAAGCGCACGCTCGAAGGCAGTTTCAGCCGTGTGCGTGTCCGTGGCGAGATTACCGAGCTCAAACGCTATCCCTCCGGTCATATCTATCTTTCCCTGAAAGATCAGGGCGGCAAGATTTCGGGCGTGGTCTGGCGTGGTTCGGTGTCGCGTCTGGGGTTGGTGCCCGAGAACGGGATCGAGGTGATCGCAACCGGTCGGGTCTCGGCCTATGGCGACCGCTCGAGCTACCAGCTCGTGATTGATCAGATGAGCTTCGCAGGCGAAGGCGCGCTGCTCGCCAAGATCGAGAAGCTGCGCCAGAAGCTGCTGGCCGAAGGCCTGTTCGATAACGAGCGCAAAAAGCCGCTGCCTTTCCTGCCACGGCTGATCGGCCTGGTGACCTCGAGCCGTGGGGCGGTGCTGCATGATATCCTTACCACCCTGTCCCGCCGTTTTCCCCGATCGGTGCTTGTCTGGCCTGTGGCAGTGCAGGGCGAGGGGGCGGTGGCCCAGATCACCGCGGCCATTGAAGGATTTGCGAACCTGGGCCTCCAGCCGGATCTTTCACCCGATCTGCTGATCGTTGCGCGCGGGGGCGGGTCGCTTGAGGATCTGATGGCGTTCAATGACGAGCGCGTTTTGCGCGCCGTCGCTGCCTGTCCCATCCCGCTCATTTCAGCCGTTGGGCATGAAACAGATACGACGCTGATCGATTTCGTATCGGATCGCCGGGCCCCGACCCCGACAGCAGCGGCAGAAATGGCGGTTCCGCTGCGTTCGGAAATGGTGGCGGATCTCGCGCATCGTGGCGCGCGTCTGGCAGGGGCTCTGTCACGCCAGTTGCAACTTGCCAGGGCGCGTCAGGACCAGGTGAGCGCGCGTCTGCCCGATCTGCCGAGCCTGCTGGAAACTGCACGCTTGCGCCTCGATGAGCGTGGGCAGCGCCTCGAGCTCGCGCTCCCCATGGTTGCCGCGCGCGCGCGGCAGAGGCTCATGAGCCTTGAGGGGCGCGTGCCCTCGGCGGCGCATTTCCTGGGACAAAAGCGATCTCGCCTCGATCTGGCAAGTGCGGCCCTTGCCGTGGGTATACGCCACAGAATGCAGCAGGAACGGGCGGGATTTACTCATGCCCGCCTCGGTACCGAGACATTGACGGCCCGATTAGGGCTTGATCGCGCAAGATTGGCCGGTATCGCAGGTCGTCTGGAGGCAGTTTCGCCCGAAGCCGTCTTGGCGCGAGGCTATGCGCTGGTGCAGGATGGGCGCGGCAAACCGGTGACGACAGCCTCGGGGCGGCCACGCGGCGGTGCGATCACGCTTCGTTTTGCTGATGGTACACGCTCCGGACGCCTCGACCCTGTGGGCACGGAACAGGAAGAACAGGGGGATCTTGGTCTATGATGCGCTCACATTTCAGGGCAACTGCTGCAGCAGCGCTGTCACTCGCTCTTCTCGCGGGGTGCGAAGACGCGCCGTCGCCGCAGCCTGTGCAGAACCAGGTCCATGCGCGCATCCCGCCGCAGGATTTCGCCCCCGGCATGACAGGGGAGACACCGCCTCCCGCCAATGAGGCGCAACTGACCAACGATCCCTCTGCCCCGGTGAACACGCCGCTTTGCGGCGCGGTACAGCAGGAGACGAACCGTATGGGCGGGCAGGTTTTCAGCGATGGTCTCGCCTCAGGCAGCACTTGCCCGCAAAATGCCTGCTTCAATCCACTGACCGGCACCTATATCGCGGCAACGGGCGCCCCCAGCGTCTGCCGCTGATCGCACTCACCCTCGTTCCTGGAACTGCCCTATCGTCCTCTGCAGGGCTGGACTGACAGGCATGCTGACGCCCGTCATGCTGGTCCGATGCCCATCGGTTCCTGCTCGGTGGGTGATTGTGCCGCGCGTTCTCGTCGATCACCGGCTGGGCATGCCCAACCCGCTTTTTGGGCTGTTCAGCAATGTGCGATCGTAGAAGCCCGTGAGCGCCTTGTTGAATACGGCATGAAACGCAGCGCGGTCGAAGCCAGGGAGGCTCTGGCAGATTGCCATTGCCTCATAGCCAGCCCGGCACGGCGCCAGGAAGTCGAAATGCCCGGCCCCGCTCACGGCGTGAAATTCGGGAGGCGAGGGCAGATTGTCGCGCACGGGCTCGACAGATCCGGGTGAGGGCAGGATCGCATCATTCATGGCCTGCCAGAGTTGCACGGGCAATGTAACGGGTGCGAGTGAGGCGCGTGTCATCGTGAATCCCAGAGCCGGGGCTGCAATCACCATGGCTTTGAAACGTGTGTCCTGTACCGACGGGAGACGGGCATCGGTCGGCAGTGTGCGCTTATGGAGCAGGGTGCAGGTGAAGCTGGCGGCGTGGAGCGCGCACCAGGGGGCCACGCGTGTCAGATCAGGCCGGGCGCCGACTGCAAGCAGGGCGGTCAGCCCCCCTGCTGAAAAGCCGAAAGCCCCTATGCGATTTTGGTCCAGATGGGCAGAAAGCGGCCATGCTGAGAGCATATAGGTCAGCGCTGCACTCATGGCCCGTGTACGGCCTACAAGATCGCTCGCGTGCGCCGTATCGTGCCAGTTATCCCCCGGCTCGGTGAGGGCCGCGACGACATACCCTGCCCGTGCCAACGCAGCCGCGGTATCGAGGTGGCTGGTCCATGAGCCACCCGTGCCATGCGAGATCACGATCAGCGCATGATTTTCATCGCGTACAGGACCATTGATCACGCATTCCTGCGCATACGGGCCAAGCGCTTGTGAGGTAGGCGTACCGGCGCTCGGATACCAGATGCCCAGTTCGATCCCCTCCGGTGTAACGAGATGCTGGCACCCCACCTCCAAGTGTGGGGGATTCTGCGTGGGGGAGGACTGTGCCATGGCAGAGCCGAGGCAGCAGGCGAGTATCAGGGTGGCGAGGGGGAGGCGACGGCTTAACGACATGAAAAGGGCAGACTCCTGTTGAGACAAGGTCAGAAACCTCTGATTCACGTGGCCAGCCAGCCTGTTTTCGTGAATGGGCGAGTGGGCGACTGAGCGATTGGGCGGGGTATGCAAGCCGCGTCGTGCACGGCATTCTTGGCTCAGGCAGTCAGCGCGTGGCGCAAGGCAAGGAGGGTATGAGCATTTGAGAGACGGGGAGCAGAGAGATCTGAACAGCGCCTTGGACTCTCACCCCGGCCAGGTCCATGGTCTTGCAGTACAGGGACCTCTGCTTCGCCCGCGCCTGCTCCTGCAAGGCTTGGCTTTGTCGATGGGAGTCGGGTTGTTTCTCGGCATTCTCGGCCCCTATGGCAGCTATCAGAATCCCGGCCTGCTCGACCGGGTCGCTTACTGGATTGCCTCGATCATGGCGGGGCTCGGACTCTATGCCGGCCCGCTCGTGCTGCTGCGGAGCGCCTGCATCCTCCATCGAGGAGGTGCGCTCTTCTGGATAGGTGTGATAGCTGGCACCGCGTTTCTGAGCCTGTTTCAGACTCTGATCACGCGTGACCTCGCCTTAACGATTTGGCCAGAGATCGCCCCACATTTGCCCGGCTGGTGGATATGGTACGTGCAGGTTCTGGCGATCGCCTTGCCAGGCGTTCTGGGCGTGCTGCTGTGGCGGCGTTATCGGGATAAGCGCGCCGAAATTTCTGCCAAGGGGGACGTGCCACGGCCGCAAGAGCCGGTTACGCCCGAAATAAGCCAGCCCGAGTCTGGCGCAGCACAGGGAGAGGGGCTGCGTATTGGAACCGCTTATCCCAGGCCCGAACACATCCACGCGCTGCAGATGGAGGACCATTACATACGCTGTTATGTCGCTGATGGCTCGCGTCTGGTGCACGGCGTCTTTCGCGATGCCGTTGCGAGGCAATCCGGATGTGACGGATTACAGGTCCATCGTAGCTGGTGGGTTGCGCGCCACGCTGTTTCCCGCTGGGAAGGAACGCCCAGAGCTCTGCGTTTGCATCTTTCCAATGGGCTGGAAGTGCCGGTCGCTCGCGCACAGGTTGCCCGTCTGCGCGAGGCAGGCTGGCTCGATAAGGACTGAATATACAAGAGTGACAAAGAGCCTGCGCTGGAAAGGCCTCAGGCTGCCGAGATCTGGACTGGCTCGATGAAATCGCCCTGAGATTTGCGCTTGGCGCATGGGACGCGGAGCGCGGTTAATTAGGCTCTCAAGCGTCAAGACCTGGAAGATATACGAAGAATATGCTACATTTCCAATATGATGCAAATAAAGCATCATATTCCCGGAGAAAATATTGAAATATATTCGTGCTCGCGCACTGCTTTTGTGCGCTGGTATCGCGACCTGTGCGCCCGTCTGGGCACAGGTTGATGATATGCCCCTGAAGCGCTCTGATATCGGGAAAGGAGGTGGTGTGGCTGGTCTGGACGCGACTCGACGCGTGACCAATGACGTGTCTAATAATACGGTTGTGAGCCGCCATATCGAGTTTCCTGATCATAATCAGGAGATTGTTTTCAACACCGGGTCTCCGGATTCGAATAACCGGCAGATCCACATCGGGTACGACCTCGATAAGAAAAAAGTTTATTTTACCAATGATCATTACGGTAATATTTACGACTTCAACGGCACACTAAAAACGTCGTCGTTACGCGCAGATGACGTCGTGCCATCGCGCCTTTTGTTGGAAAATCCAGGCAATAGCGTCGTATTCAACACAAACTCCCTCGATAGCAACAATCCCTACGTGCGTATCGGTTGGGACCCCACCAAGAATGCGCTCGTGTTTACCAATGATCGTTACGGCAATGAGTTTCGCTTCGAAGGCAACGTCAATGCGAGAGGGATCAATGCGGAGGGTATGAAACCCGGCTTGGTTGAGTTTGACAAGCCCGGTAAGGAGATTGTCTTTGATACGCTCTCCCTCGATACAAACAATCAGAAGGTCCATATCGGTTATGACCTTGCCAGCAACAGCGTCTATTTCACCAATCAAAGATACGGCAATAATTATAGTTTCAATGGACCGGTCCGGGCCAGCGACTTCGTCCTGAATGGCGGCCGATTGCTGGATGCGGGTTATTTTGCCGCCGATGCGTTCAGCAAAGGGGCACCAGACAATGATCGCTCACGCCTCTGGATGAGCAACGGCGCTGACTGGGGTAACCTTCATCCCGATACGCTCATGCTGGGTGGTGCGCGAGATGGCCAATACATGCATATCAAGGCCACGTGTACGAATACTTCCGGCGGCGATGAGGGAGGGTCCTGCTATCAGTTCACCGATATGCGCGGCCCGCAAAACTTTCATCGTGGGGGCGCTGGCAACACCGATGGCATCAATATCGATGCCCGTTCTCAGGGCAATGGCCCTCTGGACATGCTTGGTGGGAATGAGCTGATTACCAATGCCGACGGGACGCACCGCGTCGGGGGCAGCCTTCATGAGACGCTTGCGCTTGCCAAGGCAGGGCAAAGCTTCATCAATATGACCGAGGTGACGACTTGCGGTCCAAACCTTACCTGCCTCGCCAGTGGCGCCAAGTTCCGGACGAAGGATGGAACATTGGTCGATGAGGCGCCGGCCATCGCGGAAGAGGTGCCGATTTTCGCTGCTGACGGAAAGACCCAGATTGGCGTTGATCACCGCGTGACCCTGTCCAGCGGATATAGTCTTGCAAGCGATCTTGCCGCCCACGCAACACTGACCCTCAAGGTCGTCTCTCGGGACGGTAAGGCCTATGCCTACCGTTTCAAAAACGCCCATGAAGTCGTGGTCTATCCCAAGCTCTCGGACGAGGAGGCGGCTGTCTTCCGGGGGCGCATGTCGATGTTTACCAATATCGTCAATGGAATGGCTTCCACCGAGAAAGGCGGCAATACGGATTATCCGAATTATTACTACGGCTATTTCGCGGGGCTCGACACCAGCACAGGAGATGACGGAACCGGGATTTATGTCGAGGCAAGCTTCTATCCCGGCACATCTTCTGCGCGGGCTGGCTTCGTGACTCTGGCGCACCCAGACGTGGACAGATTTGGCGTGACCGGTCAGCCGGGAACCAATAAGGGCGATCAGATCGATTTCAGCGGGATTTCCTATACCGGCCCTGATGGCAAGGTCTATCAATCGACTCAGACACATCGCTATCGCTATCCGGCTCTGTTCTTCGGCATGAGTACGAAGAACTTCAACTCCTACAGCCTTCAGCAATATACGCGCCCTGTGGATGGTCTGACACGGGCTTTCGATAACGAGTGGGATTTCTGGATGACGGGTACCCACCCGGGCGAAACAAGCTCGCGCGGGTTGACCATGACTTGGAATGGTTCGACCCTGCCTCTTTCACCTGATTCCTGGATGTTGAACCTCGCGGGTAATAACGTGATGCCCGTTGGTCTCGATGTGAATGGTGTCTTCCCTTACGGTGGCCGCCTCATTCGCTCCGACGCCGCTTTCAACGTGTTCCGCAACCGCGACGGAAATGCTCCCGGTAACGTGGGCGACACACAATCGGTCATTTCGTTGGGGCAGGGTATCATGGGTAGCGAGTTCCGTGACTCCTACGCCGTCTCGGCGGCTGCGGAACGTGGCGCGACACACCTTGTGGTCAAGGGCGCGATCGCCGGGTATCTGCGCGCTTCGCCAGCGGCGCTGCAGATGACCTCTTCCAACGCGGCAATTCAGGCTGCGCTGCCTCAGGGAACGAATACAATCACGGCCATCAACGTGGACGAACGGGCAGGCGTGACGCAGATCGATCTGGCGCAGCCACTGGCCGCGGCCATTTCGGCCAATGGAGCAACGATCAGCTTTGCTCTGCCTTCAAAGTTCGTTGCCCTGCATGGCTATGTCTCTCGTGACGGGCAGGAAAACCCGTCCTATCACCTCGGTGCTCTCGAATCCGGGGACGATCTTGAATATGTTGCGCGCCCCGATTGTAGCGATGCCTCCAAGATTTCCTGCCATCAAGCGGGTCAGCTCGTTTTCGATCCCGCGGGAATTCCCTCGGGAATTGGTCTGGGTGTCGGTAAGGGAAGCGAGATGGATTACAGTCTCGTCGCGAGGGCAAAGGGCAATGTGGTCATCACCCATGGTCTCGAGCTCGGTTCTGCCCGCGGTGGTCAGAACCCGCGTCTCGTTGGTCAGGGGGCCGATACTGTCCAGTTTCTGACAGCTTCGGGAGAGCCTGCACGTTTGAACGTCGGAACCCTTATCCAGAAGTTGGAGACGCCCGCCTCATCGAGTGCGGCATGTAGTCCGGGGCAGACGCAGGATGACAGCAATTATCACTATGTCTGCGTTGCCAGTAATCGCTGGAAGCGCGTGGCTCTGAGCGACTTCTGAGTTTCAGACATTCCGCTTCTGCCTCTGTCCTGATCCTTATGCTTCACGACGGGGCGGACCTCATGGCGTTCGACACATGGCGGTGAGAGGATGCTGGTACCAGCGACGTTGTTCATCAACGTCAGTCGGTGTCTTGTCGAGCATGTGAGTACAAGCTGAGCGGCTTGTCATCACCATCAAGATCAAAAAAACGGGGCGGTGTGAGCCGCCCCGTTTTTTCTCGTTTTTGAACGTTGATGGTGCTTAGCGCTTCCACCAGCCGGTACGTGGCTTGGCGGGAGCAACCTCATCGACATTGATGGGCTGGACCACGGGGGGCGCATCCTCGGCCTTTGCCTTGCTGCGGCTCCCACGGCCCTTGGCTGGTGCCTTGGGCTCCGCGGCCACCGGGGCGGCATCAGTGTCTGCTGCCTTGCGCGGCGTACGACCACGGCGGGGCTTGGGTGCCTCCGGTTCGCTTACTAGGGCGACCGGTGTGCCCTCTGCGGCTGCGGCCTCCCCCGAAGTCTCGGCGATCTCGGCTGCAACCGGCGTCTTGCGCGGGCGACCGCGACGGCGCGGAGCCGGCTTCTCCTGTTCGGCTTCCGCCACTGCGAGAGGCTCGCGAACGGGCAAAGCCGCTTCTGGCACGGGCGCAGAGGGGGCAGGCTCCGATATCTCCGCAGCCGCAGGTCGACGACGCGGGCGTGAGCGACCCTTTCGCCCTTCAGCCTCGATGCCATGACGCGACGTTTCGGCCTTGGGTTCGGCGGCGGATTGCGAAGCTTCGACCGGGACAGATTCAGCCAATGTGGGCTTGGGTTCCGTATTAAGCGCGGAAGGCGCCCCCAGACGCGATTCAGCCTGCTCAATCATGTCGAAGATATCGAACGATGCACCACCGAACGGATTGGCCGGAGTCGGTCCCTCCCAGCGGCTTTCCTTGCGCTCCGGCGTATTGCGACGCTCCTCGGTCGGGCGTGCGTCACGTGTCGGCTCGGCGCGCTCATCACGGGAAACGCGACGGGTGCGCATGCGACGACGACCCGGAACGATCAAGGCCTCAGCCTCGCTCAGGCTGCTTTCCTCGGAGGGAGCCTGTTCCGGGGTGTTCCCGGAAATTTCGGCCTCATCGTCGGTCTCGGCGGTGGCGTCGCGCTGCTGGTCGTCACGGCCCTGTCCATCGCGGAACTCGTCGGAGCGGCGGCCATTGCGACGGCGGCGGCGACGGCGGCGGCGGCCGCCCTCTTCACGCGTACCTTCCTCGCGACCGTTTTCGTCACGGGTTTCCTTGGACTGCGCGGCGTCAAGCTCCTGCTCGAGCTCCTCTTCCTGCACGACAGAGGTTGCGGGCTCCACCTGAACGCCAGCCTCATGATCATCACGCTCACGCACCGCCCGCTGCTCGGCAGGCACCTGCGGACGCAAACGCTCGATACGCAGATCGGCGGGGGTCAGGCTGTCATCAGGCTGGAACGACACGCGCATGCGGTGACGCTGCTCAATTTCAGCGAGCCATTCACGCTTGTTGTTGAGGATATAAAGAGCGATCCCCGAGGTGATGTGTACGCTGATTTCCGCGGCCTTCTGCTTCAGGCCTTCCTCATCGACGGCGCGCAGGACATGCAGGGCAGCGCTCTCGACGCCGCGGACATGACCTGTGCCCTGGCAATGCGGGCAAGGTACAAGTACGGCTTCGGAAATCGAGGGACGCAGACGCTGACGCGACATTTCGAGCAGGCCGAAATGCGAGATCCGGCCGATCTGGATACGTGCACGATCCGAGCGCAGCGCATCCTTGAGGCGCTTCTCGACCATCGCGTTGTGCTTGCGGCTTTCCATGTCGATGAAGTCGATCACGACAAGACCGGCAAGATCGCGCAGCCGCAGCTGACGCGCCACTTCCTCCGCGGCTTCCAGATTCGTACGGACCGCCGTGTCCTCGATATTGCGCTGGCCGGTCGAACGACCCGAGTTCACGTCGATCGACACCAGTGCCTCGGTCTGGTTGATCACCAGATAACCACCCGATTTCAGCTGAGCCGTGGGTGAGAAGATCGCGTCCAGATGGCCTTCCACATGATAGCGGCCGAACAGGCTCTGGCTCTGGTCGCGCCAGAGTTTCACCTTGTTGGCGTTGTGCGGCATCAGAAGGCGCATGAATTCGCGCGCATTCTTCCAGGCCGGTTCGCCATCGATGACGATTTCCTCGATATCCTTGCTGAACAGGTCACGGATGGCGCGCTTGATCAGGTTGGCTTCTTCATAGATCAGCGTTGGCGCAACCGATGAAAGCGTGTGATTGCGGATATCGTCCCAGAGCTGCAGCAGGTATTCGCAGTCGCGGGTGATCTCGGGACCAGGGCGCTGGGCACCGGCCGTGCGCACGATCATGGCCATGCCGCGTGGCAGATCCAACTCGGCAATGATGTCACGCAGGCGCTTGCGATCGCTGTCCGAGGTGATCTTGCGCGATACGCCGCCGCCACGCAGGGCGTTGGGCATCAGCACACAATAGCGACCGGCCAGCGAGACATAGGTGGTCAGCGCCGCACCCTTGTTGCCCCGCTCTTCCTTGACGACCTGCACGAGCAGGATCTGGCGGCGTCGGATGACTTCCTGAATCTTGTAGTTGCGCAGGAAGCGCGCCGTGCGACGGGCGGCTGCGCCTTCGTCACCGGTGTCGTGCTCACCCCCCACCGTTTCGGGACGGGCTTCGAACTCTTCCGTCTCGGCCGTGTCGGCCTCGGGCACAGCAGGCGCGTCCTGTTCATTCTCGGCGCGCTCATCGGCACGCAGGTCTTCATCCTGCAGGGCGAGCAACTTTTCGCGGTCAGCAACAGGAATCTGGAAATAATCCGGATGAATTTCGCTGAACGCCAGGAAGCCGTGGCGATTGCCGCCGTAATCGACGAAGGCGGCCTGGAGGCTTGGCTCTACGCGAATGACCTTGGCGAGATAGATATTGCCCTTGATCTGCTTCTTGGACGACGTTTCGATGTCATAATCTTCGAGACGATCACCATCCATAACCACGACGCGGGTTTCTTCCGCGTGGGTGGTGTCGATCAGCATACGCTTGTTCATAAATAGGGAGACTCCGGTCGGCCTTTGTCACGGCCGGGTGCAAGCCCTGTGCAGACACAGTGGCTGTTCCGGCGCGCGCGGCAGAATGTCGAGGCGTGGTTTGTGAAAAAAGGCCATCGGACCAGCGCTCGCGGAACAGCGTCGGACGCAGGGCAAAGCCCGCTCCGGTAGTTTTCCACAAAACGAGACTGGCAGATTTCATGCGGCCCCTGCGAGTTGTCATCTGCGCCCCGGGTTCGAAGACTGACCTCTCTTGACATCCAGCGGCTGTGCCAGCGGGAAGGGAGGGCTCTTGCAAACCGTGATGACGCGCGAAGCATGGCGGAAAACGGGAGCGGCGCGTCAGATAACGCCCCTGTGTACGGGGCTGCGTCCTGGCGCCGGATCGACCGTTTCGTGATCCTTCTCCCACAGGATGACGTAAAACGGCGATCCGTGCAAGACGCTCGCCCCTGCCATGTTGACACCGCATTTCTACGCCAGAAAATAGACAGTCGCTCTTCCTGTTTGAGGTCGCTTATGCCCGTTTTCGATCCGACCCGCCGTCAGGTGGCGAATCTGCTTGGCGGGTTGTTGATGACCGGGGCATTGTTGAGGCCGCTCACGGGGTTTGCTTCGGCCCACAAGAGCGCGGTCCATAAGAGCGTCGCGCATAAGCCAGCGCATCATGCCTCGGCGCACGGTCCAGCCAAGGCGCCTGCGGTGATCGGTACGGCCGCCCCGCCCCGTCCGGTCATCATGCTCGACCCTGGCCACGGAGGGAAGGATCCCGGAGCGATCGGTGTGAGTGGCACTTACGAGAAGCACATCGCCGCCGCCGCGGCGAAGGAACTCTACCGTCAGATCAAGGCGTCAGGCCGTTATGACGTGGTGATGACGCGCGCGGATGATCATTTCATTCCGTTGGAGGGGCGTGTCGATCTGGCACATCGGCACAAGGCCCAGCTCTTCATCTCCATGCATGCCGACGCGCTGCATGATCCTGATGTGCGCGGGGCCAGTGTCTATACATTGTCCAATGGTGCGTCCGATGCTCAGACGGCCTCGCTGGCCCAGACCGAGAACAGTGCGGATCGTTTTGCCGGGCCAGCATTTCACGGCATGTCGTCCGAGGTGCAGGATATCCTGGCAAGCCTCGTCAATGAAGAAACCCGGCGCGGCTCTGCCCATATGGCGGCCAGTGTCGTTTCGGCATTCCAGCCGCGTATCGGCCTGCTGCGCCACCCGGCACGGCACGCCGCCTTCGTGGTGCTGAAATCTGCCGACATTCCCTCTGTGCTTGTGGAGATGGGATTCATGTCCAACCGCCATGATGAGGCGGCCTTGCGTCAGGGGGCGTATCGGCAACAGGTAGCCAGCGCCATGAGCGCAGCGATCGATCGCTATTTCGCTTCCACGACAACGAATATTGCGCGCGCAGGGTAGAAATTGTCGCGGTCGCGCTAGGCAAGACCCTGTCTTTTACAGTAGGAAGGGCGTCATGGACATTCTGACGCCCTTCTCCAGCATAGGATCCCGTGCCGCCGCACGCGCTGATCTGTGCCCGGGCCTCCTCCTTCGTACGCTTCGACTTATCTGCCCCTGAGCGCATTTCGCCGCCGGGTTCTCCGGCGCGTTCAGGGGGTTCACGATCTTGTTGTCCAAAGCCACGAAAAGAGACTGCCATGACCATCTCCCATCCTTCCTTCGGCACGGTTGCTGACGACCGCGTCATTATTTTCGACACGACCCTGCGCGATGGTGAGCAATCACCCGGCTTCTCGATGAACCTCGAAGAAAAGATCCGCATGGCGAAAGCCCTGGAGGAACTGGGTGTCGATGTGATCGAGGCAGGTTTTCCCGTTGCCTCTCCCGGCGATTTCGAGAGCGTGCAGAAGATCGCCGAAACCGTGCGTGAGTCGGTTGTGTGCGGTCTGGCCCGGAGTGGTGGCAAGCGTGACATCGAGGCTGCAGGGGAGGCGATTGCGAAGGCTCCGCGGCGGCGTATTCACAACTTCATCTCCACGTCGCCGCTTCACATGAAGTACAAGCTGCGCATGGAGCCGGAAACCGTGCTGGAGTTGATCGCCCAAGGCAACACGGCATCACGGCATTTTACCGATGACGTGCAGTGGTCGGCCGAGGACGGGTCGCGTACCGAGCCCGATTTCCTGTGCCGTTGCGTCGAGACGGCCATTCGCCATGGTGCTACTACCATCAACATCCCCGACACGGTGGGCTTCACCACGCCGGAGGAATTGCAGGCCATCTTCACCATGCTGCGCGAGCGCGTGCCGGGTGCGGAGAAGGTGATTTTCTCGACGCATAACCATAACGATCTGGGACTGGCCGTGGCCAACACTCTCGCAGCCGTGGCAGGCGGGGCGCGTCAGATCGAATGCACCATCAATGGGATCGGGGAGCGCGCAGGTAATGCGGCGCTCGAGGAAATCGTGATGGCCATCCGTACACGTCGCGACAAGATCCCGTTCCAGAACCGCATCGAGACGCCGCGTCTGCTCGGGATTTCGCGTTTGCTCGCAAATATCACCGGCTTCGACGTGCAGCCCAACAAGGCCATCGTCGGTCGCAACGCCTTCGCGCATGAGAGCGGTATCCACCAGGACGGTATTCTGAAGAATGCCGCAACATATGAGATCATGACGCCCGAGAGCGTGGGCTGGAGCAAGACGTCGCTGGTTCTGGGCAAGCATTCGGGCCGCGCAGCTTTTCGCGACAAGCTCAAGGCGCTGGGCTACGAGTTGCCAGATGAGAAGATTCAGGACGCGTTCGAACGCTTCAAGGTTCTGGCTGACCAGAAGAAGACCGTGTTCGACGATGATATCCGTGCGCTCGTCGATGATGAGACTCGCGATCACGACCGTATTCGCTTTGTCTCGCTCGACATTCAGGCAGGCTCGCGCCGTCCCGCCGAAGCCGAGCTTGAGCTGCTGGTCGATGGCACTGTGCGCAGTGCGAAGGTGACCGGCAATGGCCCGGTCGACGCAGCATTCAAGGCGATTGGAGAAATCTTCCCGCATGAGGCGGCTCTCGAACTGTTCTCGGTCGGCGCTGTGACCGAAGGGACGGATGCCCAGGCCAAGACTACTGTGCGCCTGCAGGAAGGCGGCAAGATGGTGGATGGTCAGGGTGCAGATGCCGACACAGTCGTTTCCGCCGTGCGCGCCTATGTCCATGCGCTGAACAAGCTGCTGATCAAGCGCACCCGGGGCGAGCCTGAAGCGCTGACTGCCTGAGGATGAGAAACTGTCAGAGCCCTCGCGAGTATCGAGCTCGTGGCGGCTTCGATGGCCCTACGGTTGAGACGTCAGCCAGAGCGCCGGCCGATATTCCGGTCGGGCGCTCTCGCTTCGGATAGGAGCCGAAGTTCACGCACTTGGTGTACCCTACACCGCTTGTCCATTCAGCAAGGCGACCGCCGGAATGAGCGCCATTCGCGTTCTTTTTCAGAGGCCGATGGCGCAGCTCATATACAGAAAACCCCGGAAGCCATGATCGGACCGCCGGGGGCTTGATATGGAATGGGCGGACCGTCTGGGCTCTCGTTTACCGGCGCGCTCAGTAACCGCTGCCGTAGCCCTGATTATAGGCGGGATAGCCCTGCGCGGTGGGGTAGCCATTCTGCGGGTATCCCCCTTGCGGGTACGCAGCCTGTGGTTGCGCCGGGTAAGCCGGGGCGGCGTAGCCATTCTGCGCGGGCTGGGCATATTGCTGGGGGTAGGCCTGCTGGGGCGCCTGGTTGTAATAACCCCCCTGATTGTAATACCCGCCCTGGCTGTAGGTATTACTCGGACGGTTAGGCGTTGTGGCCGCGCCACCGGCAGCGCCTACAAGCCCGCCGGCCAAAGCCCCGATTGCAGCGCCACGTCCGCCGCCCGCCAGGGCACCGATGGCCGCACCGGCACCACCCCCGATCAGGGCGCCAGACCCGGCACGTGCGCCAGGGTCATATGGGCTTCCGCAGCTGCTGAGCAGAGTGCAAAGACCCGCCACCCCCAGAGTTGCGGCAAGCCGTGTTGGCAGGCTGGTCGAATTCGGGGAGGGCGTGGTCATTATACTCTCTCAGTCAGGTCAGATCAGTAGCCGGAACGCGGACGGTTCGGGGTGGTTGCTGCACCGCCAGCCGCACCGAGGGCGCCACCGGCCAGCGCACCGATAGCAGCGCCGCGACCACCGCCTGCCAGAGCGCCAATGGCTGCACCGCCGCCAGCGCCGATCAGGGCGCCCGAACCGGCACGTGCGCCCGGATCATAGGGGTTGCCGCAAGCGCTGAGGCCGAGCATGCCCACACAGGCTGTGAGAGCCAGAAGCTTGCTCGGGCGGATCGAAATAGAACGCTTGGTCATGGTCTTGGGTATCCTAGGTCATTCAGTCAACACTGCACGAACGGAGCGCGGTTTCCCGGGTTTCCCGGGTCCACTCAGACGTGAACAGGTTGGCGTCATATCGCCATGGGACGCGCGTTCTTACCGTGGCGCCAAAATGGCAGAGAAGCGATGGTTTGTAACGCAAGGTAACCCCTGCCAGGGCCGGGTGGCAGGGATCCGGGATTGTGGTCATTAAACTGCAATTTTCCCGCAAGGGGTCTTGCTCCCCACCCTTGGCCCCGGTAAGCCCTGCGCCAGAATATCTCGCGTCATGACTTCCATGCCCCCGGTATCTCCTTCCGAAAAAGGAAGGAATGTCGGCGAAAAGGAGCCAGGGCGCCACCCGCGCGCGCAAATCTTTCGGCCAGGAGGCTTGAATGTTCTCACGTCTGCTGGGTCTCATGTCGGCAGACATGGCTATCGACCTCGGCACCGCCAATACGCTCGTTTATGTCAAGGGACGCGGTATCGTGCTCGACGAGCCATCCGTGGTTGCCATAGCCGAGGTGCGAGGCAAGAAGCAGGTTCTCGCCGTTGGCGAGGAAGCCAAGCTGATGGTCGGGCGTACCCCCGGCAATATTACGGCCATCCGCCCGCTGCGTGACGGCGTAATCGCCGATTTCGAAGTGGCGGAGGAAATGATCAAGCATTTCATCCGCAAGGTTCATAATCGCCGCGCCTTCGCCAGCCCGCAGATAATCGTCTGCGTACCTTCGGGCTCGACGGCTGTCGAGCGTCGCGCGATCCAGGAGAGCGCCGAGAGTGCCGGTGCGCGCAAGGTGATGCTGATCGAGGAGCCCATGGCGGCGGCGATCGGCGCGGGTCTCCCGGTGACCGAACCTTCGGGCAGCATGATCGTCGATATCGGCGGCGGCACGACCGAGGTTGCGGTGATCTCGCTTGGCGGCATCGTTTATGCGCGTTCGGTGCGTGTGGGCGGCGACAAGATGGACGACGCCATCATTTCCTATATCCGCAAGACCTTCAATCTGCTGATCGGCGAGAGCTCGGCAGAGCGTCTCAAGATCGATATCGGCTCGGCGTGTCTGCCGGATGACCCGCGTGATCCGGGGCCGGTCAAGGAGGTCAAGGGACGCGATCTGATCAATGGTGTGCCCCGTGAGGTTTTGGTGAGCCAGGCCCAGGTGGCGGAGAGTCTTGCCGAGCCGGTGATGCAGATCGTGGATGCCGTCACCACGGCGCTCGAAAACACGCCCCCGGAACTCGCTGCGGACATCGTGGACAAGGGAATTGTGCTGACCGGCGGTGGCGCGTTGCTCTATCGTCTGGATGATGTGCTGCGCAATGCGACAGGCTTGCCGGTGACGGTGGGTGAGTCGCCATTGTCCTGCGTGGCGCTGGGCACGGGGCGCGCACTGGAAGAGATGCGCCGCCTGCGGAATGTCCTGATCTCGATGTACTGATAACCAGGGAGCATCCCGTCGATGCTGTCGATCCAGGGGCGACACGCACTCGCGAAGCTGATGCTGCCGTTTTTTTTCGTGCTGGCAATCGGGCTGATCATGCTCGGCCTCACACGTCGGCCCATCGTTGATTCGGCGCGTCTGAAGCTGGCAGATGGGCTTTCGCCTGCCTATCGCCTGATGGCAGCGCCGGAAACGGCTTTTGCCCAGCTGCGTCAGTCGGTGACGGGCCTGACGGATATTGCGGGTGAGAATGTCCGGTTGCGCGCCGAGAATCAGAAGCTGCGCCGCTGGTACGATGTCGCGGTGGCGCTGGCCAATGAGAATGCCCAGCTCAAGGCCAGCCTGCACTGGATTCCTGACAACGCCCCGAATTTCGTGAGCGGCCATGCCTTGCGTGACGCTGGCGGATTATATGGCCGTTCTATCCTGCTGGCGGTGGGCGAGGATCATGACATCGTGCCGGGAGATGTTGCACTCGACGCCTCCGGGCTGCTGGGGCGTGTGACCGAAACCGGTAACCGTACCGTGCGCATTCTGATGATCAATGATGACGCGAGCCGTATCCCGGTCATGCTGACCGCCTCGCGCGGCAATGCGATCATGGCGGGAGACGGCTCTGCCTATCCAAGGCTCATCTACTACGCCCAGGATAATCGTCCGGTCGAAGGCGAGCGCGTTGTGACGGGCGAGCAACCCGCCCCGGACGGGCATGAGCACGGAGCCTTTGCCGGCATGCCAGGAGGGCTCGTGGTGGGGACGGTGCATTATCTGCGCCCCGGCAGTCCGGTGGTGGTGCCCGAGGCCTCGCTCGATCATCCCGATATCGTGCGCGTCTTTAATTACATGAGCGCCGATCATGCCGGGCCGGATGCGCCCGGTCGCGTCAGGCTCATGCCCCCCATGCCGGTCGCTCCTGAACTGCCATTCGTGCCGTTTCAAAAGCCGATAAGGGGGCAGGGCTAGGCATGGTTACCCATCGTCACGCGCCTGACATCCATCCCGGCATCGCCCCGCGTCCGACCCTGCGTCGTCGGCTGGACCAGCTCATGCGCGCGCTTTTGCCCTCGCTGTTCATCGCGGTCAGCGCGTTTGTGCTGTCGGCGGGGCTTGGCATACCGGGCCAGAGCGAACTGGGTTTTGCTATCGCGGCCTCGACGGTGTTTTTTTGGTCGGCCCATCGCCCCCAATCCATGACGCCATTCATGACCTTTTGCGTCGGTCTGGTCTGCGAGATGCTAAGCTTCGGTCCTCCTGGCGTATTCCTGTTTTCCCTGCTCGTGTTTCACGGCGTGGCGCATCTGTGGCGCTATGGTCTCAGCCGGATCAGCTTTCTCTTCGCCTGGGCCTTGCTGGGCGGCCTTGCTCTTGTTTTGTCGTTGTTTGGATGGATCATCGCGTGTATCGGGACGTTGACGTTCCTCTCACCGGGGCCGAGTCTCTTTCAGGCTGCGGTGACAATTGGTATCTATCCGACATTGAGCGCCCTGTTTGCATGGGCGCGTCGCACGGTGGCAGACCCTGAACAAGCCTGAAGGCCCGGTTTTGAGCATGATGTTCCGTCGCAGCGCAGCGTTTCCGACCGGACGCCCGACAGGTGGACCTGTAGCCATGCGCGTTTCGTATCGCGGATATGTTGCCACGCGATGAAGTCAAAGCGCCCGCAGTCATCCCGGACCCGCAGCAAGCGTGAGGAGGTAACGCCCTCGCGCGGTGTGTTCACGCGTCGCGCCCTGCTCGTGCTCGCCACCCAGGCAGGCGTGCTCGGCGTGCTGGGCAAGAAGCTCTATGATCTCCAGGTGCATGAGGGCGATCATCTGCGCGACCTGGCGGCCCGCAATCGGACGAGCAAGCGTCTGCTTGCCCCGGCACGCGGGCAGATCGTCGATCGCTTCGGCATCCAGCTGGCGGGCAACAAGGTCAACTGGCGCGCGCTCCTCATGCCGGAGGAGACAACCGACATCCACGCGACCATCGCGCGTTTCGGCCAGATCATCGCGCTCGATGAGCGTGATCAGGCGCGTATCGAGCGCGACCTGCGCCATATTCGTAAATACGTGCCTGTCGCTCTCAAGGATTTCCTGAGCTGGGATGACATGGCGCGTATCGAACTGAACGCGCCGAGCCTTCCTGGCGTACTGATTGATGTCGGCACGACGCGGCTTTATCCCTATGGACCGCAATTGGCGCATATTGTTGGTTATGTCGCGCCTCCCAATGAGCGTGACGTGGCCTCCAGCCCGATGATGGCTTTGCCGGGCATGCGCGCCGGTCGGGCCGGTATCGAGCAGACCCAGGATGATCTGCTGCGCGGCGCGCCGGGCTCTGTCGAGATGGAGGTCAACTCCAAGGGCCGCGTCATGGGTGAGATGGATCGCGTCGACGGCCAGCAGGGTGACGAGATCGTCCTGACCATCGATGCCGGGCTGCAGCAGATGGTGCTCAACCGCATCGGCGATCAGGCTGCCAGCGTCGTGGTGATGGATTGCCGTAATGGCGAGGTGCTGGCCATGGTCAGCACACCGTCTTTCGATCCCTCCCTGTTTGATTCAGGCGTGAGCCACGCTCAATGGATCGAATGGACGAATAACGTCCGTACCCCGCTCATCAACAAGACGGTGGCCGGTGTCTACCCGCCAGGATCGACCTTCAAGCCTGCCGTGGCTCTGGCTGCGCTGCAATCGGGGCTGGTCAGCCCGCAGGACCGGTTCACCTGTCCTGGCTATTACGACATGGGTGGGGTCCGTTTTCATTGCTGGTCGCGCTGGGGGCATGGCAGCATCACCATGCAGCAGGCACTCATGTATAGCTGCGACGTCTATTTCTATCTGGCGGCGCGCAAGATCGGCATGGAGCCCATCAAGGCCATGGCCAATGGCTTCGGTCTCGGCACCAAGCTGGATATAGAGCTTCCCCATACCCGCGCCGGTGTGATCCCCACGCCCGAATGGCGCCAGAAACACGGCTTTCACTGGAATGGGGGTGACACCGTCAATGCCGGCATCGGTCAGGGTTTCGTGCAGGTCACGCCGCTTGAGCTCGCCACCTATGTTTCGCGCATCGCTTCCGGGCGTAACGTGACGCCGCATCTGGTGCGCAAGATCAACGAGCATGATTCCGAGCATACGCCGCTCGATGCCGCTCCTGTGCTCGATATCCCCGACGCGCATCTTTCGGTCATTCGTCAAGGCATGTTCGATGTCGTGAATGCGCCGCGCGGAACGGCGCCTAAAGCCCGGCTGAATATCCCCGATGTGGCAATGGCGGGGAAAACGGGTTCGGCTCAGGTCAGGCGCGTGTCGCGCGCACTGCGTGAGAGTGGGCACTTCAATTCGATGAACCTCCCCTGGGAGGAGCGTCCCCATGCGCTTTTCATCTGTTTCGCACCTTATGATGCGCCGCGTTATGCCATTGCGGTCGTGATCGAGCACGGGAATGGCGGCGCGGATGCCGCTGCCCCGCTGGCACGTGATATCATGACCGATACGCTTCAGCGCGATCCGGTCAATCACGATCACGCCCCCGGTCAGGCCGTCGCGGACGCAGAGTAATGAACTGGCAGAAACGCCTGTGGCGTCCAGAGCCGAGTTTCCGGCTTCTGGGCAAGCTGCTTCAGATCAACTGGCTTTACGTGCTGCTCATCTGCGCTCTGGCCGGGGTCGGCTATCTGGCGCTCTACTCCGCAGGGGGCGGCACGGCCAAGCCTTTCGCCCGGCCGCAGATCGTGCGTTTCGGCTTTGGTCTGGTCATGATGATTGTGGTAGCGCTGACGAGCCCGCGCGTGCTGCGCCTGCTCTCCATACCCGTCTATCTCGGCGCGGTGACATTGCTGACGCTCGTGCTCCGCATGGGCCATGTGGGCAAAGGGGCTGAGCGCTGGATCAATCTGGCAGGGCTTCAGTTCCAGCCCTCGGAATTTGCCAAGATCGCGCTCGTCCTGGCGCTGGCGAGCTGGTTTCACCGTATCGACATCAAGCGCATGGGCAATCCACTGCGCCTGATCCCACCTGCGCTCCTGACCCTGCTGCCGGTGGCGCTGGTACTCAAGGAGCCCAATCTTGGCACGGCGGTCATCATCGGGCTTATCGGCGCGACGATGTTCTTTGCAGCGGGAATGCGCCTGTGGCAGATCGCGCTTCTGGTGGCCCCCGTGCCGTTTCTCGGCAAATTCGTTTACGGCCATCTGCATGATTACCAGAAGGCGCGTATCGACACCTTTCTGCATCCGGAGCATGACCCGCTTGGGGCCGGGTACAATATCATCCAGTCCAAGATCGCGCTGGGTTCGGGCGGGATGTGGGGTGAGGGGTATTTGCGGGGAACGCAGGGACAGCTGAACTTTCTGCCGGAAAAACAGACCGACTTCATTTTCACCATGATCGGGGAGGAATGGGGCTATGCCGGGGCGATCTCGGTTATCGGTCTTCTGGCTCTGCTTGTGGTGGGCGGCATGCTGATGTCCATGCGCAGTCGCAACCAGTTCGGTCGCCTGCTGGCGCTTGGCATCTCGGTCGATTTCTTCCTGTATTGCGCGGTCAATCTCTCGATGGTGATGGGTGTCATTCCTGTGGGCGGTGTGCCCCTGCCGCTGATCTCCTATGGCGGCTCGGCCATGCTCACCATGATGTTCGGCTTTGGTTTGCTGCTCTCTGCCTGGGTGCATCGGAACGAGCGTGACACGATCGAGCGTAAACCCGATCTCTAGGGTCTGCGGAGCCGAGAAGAGGGTAGGGAAACCATGCAACGGCCGAGACCCCCAACCCCGTCCACGCGCCGCGCCTACAGCCAGACATGCTACGATCTGGCGCAGCACACGATCCGAGTTGGCGAGCGGCTTGACCCATGGCCCTTTCGGTCACGGGCGCTCGTGCTCATCAGTGCCTGCAACCCGAGCGGGCGACGCCAGCCCGAGGGGATCAATCGCAGAGCCATGGCCCATCTGCGCGCTCATCTGTCGGTCTTTGATCCGCAGGTGGGATATGGTCACTGGCGTGGCTGGGGAGAGTCCTTCCTTGCCGTAGCCTTGCCTCTGGACCGAGCACGTGTCCTGGGCAGGCGTTTTGGGCAGAATGCTCTCGTCTATGTTGTGAAGGGCCGTAAGGCGCGCCTGATCTGGCTGTACGACAGGCGGAAGCTGCCCGACGGACGGGAAGGACACGCGCCTGCGACGCTTATCGATAGAGGCCGATCGATAGAGGCCGATCGATAGGGGCGGTCGCAAAAGACTGGTCTGTCGCGTTCAGAGAGAGAAGCGCAGAAATTGGGTGAAGGCTTGTTCCGCCGGGGAGAGCGAGCGATCATTGCGGACAAGCGCAAAGCGACGGTCGGGAAATGCCATCTCGACGTGATGCAATAATCCGTTTTCAATGAGTCCTGCCACGACACTGGCAGAGAGAACCGTCGCTGCCTGCCCCGTGCTAATGGCATTCGCAATGGCCTCATTTGAGGTCAACTCCATCACGATGGTCAACTGCGCAGGATCTACACCCCAGTCGCTCAAGGCATTTTCGAAACTGGCCCGCGTTCCCGATCCCCTCTCGCGCAGGATCCAGCGTGCCTGGGTCAGATCCCGTGGCAGGGGCGGCTCTCTGGACCAGGGATGATCGGGCGCTACCACCAGAACCAGCTGATCGCGGGCAATCTCAGTCAGGCTCAGCCCCGCTTCCGTGGCGGCGCCCTCGATCAGGCCAAGCGAGAGCGTCCCGGAGGCGAGGTTCTGACAGATTTCCTCAGTGTTGCTGATAGTGAGAGAGAGAATGATATCAGGGTTGCGCGTGTGAAACTGGTTGAGCCGTGCCGGAAGCCAGTAACTTGCGATGGTCTGGCTGGCCCAGAGGTGCAGCGTCCCTCCTTTGAGCATCGTGAGTTCGGTCATACGGGACCTCGCGGCCTCAGCACGACTGAGTACGGCGCGGGCTTCGGACAAGAAAACCCGTCCCGTGGGTGTAAGAGCGATGCCGCGTCCGATCCGATCGAAAAATCTTAGCCCGAACTCCTGCTCGAGCGTCATGATCGCGTGACTGACGGCGGACTGTGTCAGGCATAAGGCCTCGGCTGCCCGTGTCACATGTTCACGCTCGGCAACGGCAATAAATATGCGAAGCTGTTCGAGAGTCATGACGGCAGCACGCCGAGCAGCGAGAGCAGAATACCCGCGACGAGGAAGCACAGGAAAAGGCAGAAGATCCCCTCTAGCCCGTTCAGTGTAATCTCTCGTGGTTCCTCGGAGGATAGCGCTGCCTTGACCCGGCGAAATCGCCACCAACACGCGGGAAGGAGGGCAAGCCCTGCGCAGATCGTCGCAACGCCAATCCACGCTGAGGAGCCCGGCAGGCGTGGCATGGCGGCATGATGTTCATTGCTGATCAGCCTTAGGAAGATATTGAATTTTGCCAGCATGCATCCGATCGCGACCATAGCGAGCGCCGTGCGCACCCAGGCAAGAAAGGTCCGCTCATTGGCGGCGTGGTCGGTATAGCGGGCGATCATTGGGGCTTTTCCTGACAATCCGTATGCGCAAACCATGCGATCATAATCTGGATGGTCAGCGGCAGGAATGGTGACCCGAACAAGCCGTCCGGTCTCGGGATAACTGGAGCGAAGGGGGGGGGCTGATCAGCGCTCTTGGGGTTCGCAAGGTCTGAAGTGTATGGCGGGCAGGTGTCTGGTTTGAGCTGCGCGTGGCGCCTGCGCCTTTTAGGGGCAACTGCCCGCAGGTCCTCGATAGAGAGAACCATCGCATCGAGACAGATCTCATTCAGGGCCGTCAGGTGGGAGGAAAGTGGAGTCACATGTTGAACGTGACTATAATATTGATGAAAAATTATCAGCGCTTCGCCTGTTCTCTATTTTTATTATCAATTTCATATTTTCTTCATAATCATGTCATTTAACGAACATTATTGTCATAAATAGACCCAATCCGTGCCTTCGCGACTGTCATGGCTTGCGCGCATCGACTTGCCGCAAACCGTCATGGGATCGTCTCATCCACCAACCGGGCTTCGCTTGGAGGCAGGTTGATCGTCTTTCTGCGCCGTGAGCCTGTATCGGCACCCAGTCTGTCCAAACGGCTTAAACTGCGGATTTCGCCGCCCCTCTCCTCGCGATCTTATTCCCCGATAAGTAAGCGCCTTGTGCTTTGACTGTTCGATTGCTGTGCGTTCAGAGGCTTGCCCGTGACGAGGGTCAGGCGAGGGATGAGAAGTTTCGTGCTCAATAGAGCGATCCAAGTATTCATATCGATGATATGAGGGTGATATGCCTGAATTTTCGACATAGTTTGTTGAATAATATCAATTACCGACGCAGATAACGGTCCGGTTAATGAGTGCTCGTTCAGATTATGCAAGGAGTTCCCCGAATCAATAAAGTCGGGAGAAAGCCCTTTGGCTTACGTATTGCGCGGAACGTGGTCCGCTGTATCTGATGGTTACGCAACCGTTTACGTGAGCGGCACGGCTCGGGTGCGTGATCAGGTTTCACTCGGGAGCGGCGCGTCGCTCAAGATCACGAGTGGGGCTTTTGTCGATGGCCTGACAGCTGTGAAGGGGAGTGTTTCCGTCGCTGCTGGGGGTGTGCTGGCAAACTCCCAACTCGATGACTCGACGCTCACAGTGGCCTCGGGTGGGATCATCCAGACCAACAATCTGAATTCGACCGAGACGACCCTCGGCTCCGGCGCCCAATCCTATAATGATACCTGGTTCAATAGCGGGTATGACGCCAACTGGGTGACCGTTGCCGCCGGAGCATCGATCATGCAGAGCCAGATCCTCAAGGGAGGGTATCTGCGCGTTTCCAGTGGTGGCAGTGCCGCAGGAGTTGTTGTTTCGGCGGGTGGGTCAGCGATCCTTGCCTCCGGAACGACCGATGGTTTCACGGCAATGTCGGGTGGCTACGTTCAGTCGGGCACAGCATTTTATTCCGGCTCTACCGTCAACGGCACTGAACTTGTCAATGCGAGTGTTCTGAGCGGGACATGGTCGGCGGTGAACCTTGATGGAGGTACAGTCTATCAAAGTGGCACCGTGATCGTGTCCGGTCCGGCCGTGCTTGGTACGAGCGCTGTCCTTTACATCAAGAACGGGGCCGTGGCGTCTCAGCTCTCGGGCTATCTCGTCAGTGTTGTGATCGAGGCGGGGGGTAATCTGGACTCGTCCGTGATCATCAACGGTTCGGTCAGGATCGCTGCAGGGGGGGCTTCGACCAATAATGCTCTCAACTCTACCGCAACGACTGTTGCGAGCGGGGGCAGCTCATTCAACGACGTCTGGTATAATAGCGGCTACGATATCAATGTCGCGACGTTTCAGTCTGGAGCAAGCATCAGTGGTGCCCAGGTTCTGAATGGTGGAAGTCTGTCGGTCCAGACAGGCGCGACCGGGAATGACATTTATGTCTCGGGTACCGGTACGGCCACTTTCAGCGCAGGCAGTGTCGAGAATTATACGGCGGCCCCGGGCGGCAAGGTCGTTTCCGGAACCATGACCTATTCCGGTATTCTGGTAGGCGACAACAGCTATGATAACACCCGCGTCCTGAGCGGTGTCTGGTCAGCAATAGACTCCGTTGGGACAACCATTTTCAGGAGCGGTTCGGTTTCGGTGCAGTGGCCTGTCACCTTCGCGTCAGGGGCGACGCTGTATATCAGCAGCGGCGCTCAGGTTGCGGCGATCAAGGCCGTTGCCACCACAGTCCAGGTCCTGAACGGGGGGGCTCTCTATCAATCGACCATCGAGAACGGCACCCTCACCGTTGCCAGCGGTGGCTCGACCACCGGCAATTATCTCAATTCCACGACGACCACCTATGGCAGCGGCGCCTCATCATTGGCAGATCGCTGGTACAATAGCGGCTACAATGTCGACGCGGCGGTTTTCCAATCCGGTGCCTCGGTCTGGGGGGCCGTGGTCGATCAGGGTGGCTCCGTCACCGTCAGCTCCGGTGCGCAGGGTAGCGATATCACCGTCTACAAGGGCGGTTCGGCGTCTTTTGCGAGCGGTACGGTCGACCAGTATCGTGCGACGTCGGGGGGGACTCTGGTCTCCGGCTCCCAATATTTCACGGGTATGATGATTGACGGAAGCAGCTACGACAACACGCCGCTCCTCGCAGGCAGATGGACGGCCGTCTATGATGAGGGGGCGACAGTCTATACCAGTGGAACTACCAGTTTCAGCTGGCCCGTCGCCATGGCACAAAGCGCCTTTCTAACTGTCGGTCCCGGTGCAACGGCGTCCTCGATCTACGGGACCGCGATAACCGTGACCGTCCAGAGCGGGGGCACTCTGACGGCTTCCCGTATCGCCAATGGCAGTGTGACGCTGGCCTCGGGCGCATCGTCCATCAATAATGGCTTCAATTCCACGCCTGTCACGATCTCCTCCGGCGCCTCGTCAGTGGCTGATAACTGGTATAACAGCGGCTATAATGTGGATGTGACCTCCGTCTATGCTGGCGCAACGCTGGAGGGCGTCACTATTGGCAATGGCGGATCGATGGTCGTTCAGTCGGGCGTCAATCTTGGCAACGTGAGTGTCGACTCTGCGGGGGTCTTCGTTACGTCCTCTCCCATGAATGGCGATGTCTGGGTGCCGCCCGCACCAGAACCAAACGGCGCGGTAACCCTTACCGGAACATGGTCGGCCGTCGCGGACGAGTGGGGTCAGACAGTCTATCAGAGCGGCACAAAAGTCGTTTCGGACTCCGTCGCTCTGGGTAACGGCGCGACCCTCTATGTCATGAGTGGTGCGACCGCCTTGAACCTCTCCGGCTATCTGGTGAGCGTCTATGTTTCCAATGGTGGTACGCTGATGGCCTCCTATATCCGCAACGGCACGGTCTCCGTGCTTGATGGGGGGACCACACTCGGCAACCAGTTCAACTCCGTACCCATGACCATTGCAGCCGGGGGCAGTTCCATGAACGACACCTGGTTCAATAGCGGATACAACGTCGATCGTGTGACTGTGGCGTCTGGTGGCTACGTCCAGTCTCCCTCGGTGGGCAGCGGAGCGATCCTCTCGGCGGGGCCGGGTGCAACCCTGACATCGCCCGTCGTCGGGCAGGGCGGGGTGCTCATGCTGGATCATGTGGCGCTTGATCCCTGCTTTCTCGCCGGGACGCTTATCCAGACTGCCCAGGGAGAGGTTGCGGTCGAAAATCTACAGATCGGGGATGAGGTCATTTGTCTCGATGGGGACCATCGGTTCACGCAGAAAATCTCCTGGATCGGTTCGCGCCAGAACCAGCATCAGCCCTACCTGCCGCTCGATCAGGCCGGATATCCGGTATGTATCCGCAAGAATGCGCTGGCCGACGGCGTGCCCTCCCGCGATCTGTACATGACGAGCGAACATTGCATGCCTTTCGAGGGAGCATTCATTCCGCTGCGTATGCTGGTGAACGGCACGAGCATCTATTACGACACCACCCGGCCGATCTATCACTACTACCATATCGAGATGGAGCGGCATGCCATCATCCTGGCCAATAACACCCCAACGGAAAGCTATCTGAATACCGGCCATCGACGCCAGTTCACCCATCAGGCCTCGATCCCCGGACGTATCATGGAGATCCCGGGTGACTGGCATTCTGACGCGGCTCTTCCACTGAATGTGGCCTGCGATTTCGTACAGCCTGTCCATGAGAAACTCGTCGCGCGAGCGTTGTCGCTCGGCTTCCAGAGTAAGCTGCAGGGATCCGGTGCCATGACGGAGGATCCCGATTTCTGCCTGATCCTCGAGAATGGAACCCGCATCGATCCGATCGCGATCGAAGGTGCACGTCGCCGCTTCAGCCTGCCGGCTGGTGTCCGGTTTGTACGTCTGGCTTCCCATCAGGCGCGGCCTTGTGACTTCATCGGTCCCTGGGTCGATGATCGTCGTCGCTTTGGTGTGTGTATCGGTGAAGTGAGCCTGCAGATTGCCGATCGTGCGCTGCCGATCAGGACCCATCTGGATGGGGTCGAGCGTGAGGGCTGGTTTGCGGAGCTTTGTGAACTGGGGCGCTGGACGGAGGGCTATGCGCTTCTGAACCTGCCTTCCGTGACAGCGACGGTGCCCGCGCTGCTCGATATCGAGGTAACAGGCACGGTTCCTTACCGCGTCGACCCTGTTATCGAGGCACCCAGGTTCTGCGCCTGAATTGAGGTAACCCTGCCGCAGCATGCGGCAGGGCTACAGGGGCCCCCGGCAATGCGATTGCCAGAGATCCTGATTGTTTCAGCCCTCGATCTGGCTGAAATCCGCAATCTCGGCGAGCGTTGCACCAATATGGGCCAGCAGGCGGAGGCGATTCAGGCGCCGTGCCGGCTCGGGGTCATTAACCGTCACGACCTCGAAGAACTTGTCCAGCGCAGGACGCAGCGCCGCAGCTGCGACCATGGCTTCGGCAAAGCGTTCCTCGCCCAGTGCCGCGTGGATCGCGTCATGCGCGGCGAAGAGCGCCTCGCCCAGAGCGCGTTCCTCATCCTGTTCGAATAGGGATGCATCGGGCGTGCCCTCGTGCGGGCCGTCCTTGCGGTTCTCGATGCGCAGGATATTGGCAGCGCGCTTGCTCGCGGCCAGCAGGTTACGCCCGTCATCGGTCCCGATCATTTCGGCCAGAGCGCTGGTGCGTGCCAGCAGTCGCACCAGATCGCCATCAAGCCCGCCCGCCAGCGTGGCTGCAAGTACGTCATGACGCTCGCCTTCGCCGCGCAACTGAACGCGCAGGCGCTCTGCCAGGAAGCCGGGCAGGGCCGGAAGCTCCCCCCCTTCACGCAGAGTCTCGGGGAGGTTCCGCGCGGCCTCGGCGATGAGCGGGATCAGATCGAGGCGCAGCCCGTTATCGCGGATGATGCGGATGATTCCGAGCGCTGCACGACGCAGCGCATAGGGGTCGCCCGAGCCGCTCGGCGTTTCACCCATGGCGAAAAAGGCGGTCAGCAGATCCAGACGATCGGCGAGCGCGACGGCCACCGAGACCGGTGCGTGGGGCGTGGCATCGCTCAGCCCGCGAGGCATGTAGTGCTCGGCCACCGCATTGGCCACAGCCTCTGCCTCATGGTCATGACGGGCATAATAGCCGCCCATCACGCCCTGGAGCTCCGGGAACTCCCCGACCATGCCGGTCGTCAGATCGGCCTTGGCCAGCAATGCCGCGCGCTGGGCCTGAGCCTGGGCTTGCGCATCGAGACCCATGGCCTTTGCCACAGTACCAGCGAGCGCGACGATGCGTCGAACGCGTGCGCCCTGGCTGCCCAGACGGGCATGGAAGGTCACACCATCCAGCGCAGCAACGCGTTCCGCCAGTTTGGTCTTGCGATCCAGATCCCAGAAATGCCGCGCATCGGCAAAACGGGCGCGCAGCACGCGCTCATTGCCAGCCACGGTCAGCGCGCCACCATCGGCAAAATCCATATTGGCGATGAAGGCAAAATGCGGGGCTGCCGTTCCGTCTGCGCTGCGCAGGGCAAAGTAGCGCTGGTTGATGCGCATGGAGACCTGCATCACCTCAGGCGGCAGGTCCATATAGGCCTCATCGATCCGGCCAAGGAGCGCGACCGGCCACTCGGCCAGGCCCGACACTTCCTCAACCAGCTTCTCATCCTCGACAAGCGTGAGACCGGCCTTGTCGGCCTGTGCCTTGAGACTATCGCGGATGATTGACAGGCGCTTTTCCGGGTCGAGCACGACATTGCGGGCGAGAAGTTCGGAGGTGAGCTGGGCGTAGGAGGAGACGGTAAACACGCCCGGCGCCATGAAACGATGGCCTTCGCTCTGCGCGTCGGAGGTCAGACCATGGGCGTCATCACTCTCGGTCGCCAGGGTGAAAGGCACGAGAGTCCCGTCGAGCAGACATACAATGCGACGCAAGGGGCGCACCCAGGTGAACAGGCTGCCACGGCCCCAGCGCATGGATTTGGGCCAGGGAAAGCGCCAGAGCAGGGCAGGGAGTGTTGCGGCAATCTGCTGGGCGGCACTGATGGCGGGCAGCGTGCGATTGAGCACCCAGAAACCGTTTTCGAGCACCAGCGCATCGCGTTCGGCACCGTGCTTGCGCAGAAAACCCGCCAAAGCCTGCTCGGGCGCCGTCTCACGCGGACCGCGCTCTGATTGGGTGGTTTCGGCAATGTGCTCGGCAATCTGCATGACCACGCCGATGCGGCGTGCACCCCAGAACGGGGTGATGTCCGAAGGGGAGAGGAGAGAGAGGGCTTCGGAAACGAGACGCGCCAGATCCTGACCGGCGCTTTCCTGCATGCGGGCAGGAATTTCCTCGCATTCGAGAACGAGAAGGAATTCGGCCATTATTTCGACTCCTCGTCGCCAGCAAGCCAGGTTTCGCAGCAGAGCTTCGCGAGATTTCGCACGCGCCCGATATAGGAGGCGCGCTCGGACACCGAAATGACACCGCGTGAGTCGAGCAGGTTGAACAGATGGCTGGCCTTGACGCACTGGTCATAGGCGGGCTGGGCCACGCCCGCCTCAGCCAGACGCACGGATTCCGCTTCGGCATCGCGAAAATGGCGCATCAGCATTTCGGTATCGGCCAGCTCGAAATTATGGCGTGAATAATCCTGCTCGGCGCGCAGGAAGACGTCGCCGTATTTCAGGCCTTGACCATTGAAGTCGAGGTCATAGACGTTCTCGACCCCCTGCACATACATGGCCAGACGCTCAAGCCCGTAGGTCAGTTCGGTCGAGGGAACGACGGTCGGAATGCCGCCAACCTGCTGGAAATAGGTGAACTGCGTGACTTCCATGCCGTCGCACCAGACTTCCCAGCCCAGCCCCCAGGCGCCGATGGTCGGGTTTTCCCAGTCATCCTCGACAAAGCGGATATCGTGCTTTTCCGGGTCGATGCCAATGGCCCGGTAGCTGTCGAGCAGCAGACGCTGGCTGTCTTCAGGCGTCGGCTTGAGTAGCACCTGATACTGATAATAATGCTGGAGCCGGTTCGGGTTCTCACCATAGCGCCCGTCTGAGGGCCGACGGCAGGGCTGCACATAGGCGGCCTTCCACGGCTTGCGCCCCAATGCCCGCAGCGTCGTATGCGGCGAGAGCGTACCCGCACCCAGTTCGGTATCATAAGGCTGGAGCAGGGCGCAGCCCTGTGCCGACCAGAACTGATGCAGGCGCAGGATCAGATCCTGAAAGGAAAGGGGGCGTCCGCCGTTTTCGGGCAAGGGGGTCAAGGATCGAGGCTCCGGTCTTGTTCAGTCGGTCCGTTCTACCCCGATGGCGGGAACAAGCCAATCTCGCGCCAACGTAACGGTCTTGTGGTTTGTCCCAGATAGTTTTCAGTCCAAAGCCTAGACAGAAATAAGACGTCTGACAGCGTGACAGGCCCTGGCCGAGATATAACCGCATCTCCTGAAAGAGAGGTTCGCGGTCGCTTGGGTTTCGATGCTGGGCTCATCAGTTGTATAGGCGCACCCGTACGCAGGATCGGCTCCGGTCCGGGCGACGCTTCCGCAGTTCCATGAACGCGTCTGGCCATGGAAACGGCCCGAAGAGGAGGACCGTGTCCGTTCCTGGGGGATCACCGTCTATGACGAGTTTTCAGACTTTGGGCTGTCGGTAGCCATATGCCCGACGCACTTCTTTACAGGGGATGGGACTCATGGCCGGTCGCGCCATGCGATGACTGATGCGCCGACATCTTCTTCGCGGGCATCGGCGTCGCCGCTACCGTCATGTTCTCATAAGGAGCGCAGGCAGTTCGCACTCGAACAGCTTGATGCGGTGATGCGCGCCTCTTGCAACTCTTTCGGGCTCCGACCACATTATGTGGCGTTATCATTTTGACCGGATGGAGAGTCATCCCCATGAACCAGCAAGAGCGTGATCTTATTTCGCAGTTCGTCGCCCGTGTCGGCGGGGCGCCGAATAGCGGGTTCGGTGGCTCTCAGGCCCCGGCCAATCTGCCGCCCATCGATCAGGAAGCTGATCGCTGGATCGGGGAGAATTTCCAGAAATATCCCGAAGCCCGTTACCGCGTGACCCAGATGGCCGTGGTGCAGGAGGTGGCGCTGGCCGAAGCGCAGAATCGCATCCGTCAGCTCGAATTCCAGCTCCAGCAGGCGCAGTCCCAACTGCAGCAGGCTCAGCAGCAGCGCCCGCAGGGCGGCGGCGGCCTGTTTGGCGGATTATTCAGTGGTGGGGGTAATCGTACGCAGCAGGCTGGCCCGCCGCCGGGCTGGGGCGGTCAGCCGCAGCCGGGGCCGCAGCAAGGGTATGGGCAGAATTACGGTTATGCTCCCCCGCCGCAGGCCAATCTGCCCCCGGGCTACTCACCCGGCATGTTCCAGCAGCGCGGATCGGGTTTTCTCGGATCGGCCCTTACAACGGCCACAGGTGTTGCCGGGGGTATGCTGGCGGCCAATGCCATTGAGAGCCTGTTCTCGGGCCATCATGGCGGTGATGCTGCCGGAGGTTTTGGCGGGGGTGAGACGATCATCAACAACAACTATGGCGCAGGTGCTGGAAACGATCCCTTTGCGGGGAGCGGCCAGGATGCGGGCCAGTCTTATGACGCCGATAACTGGGGCAATGGTGGCGGCGACAATGGGGGTGACTGGGGCGGCGATAGCGGCGGTGGCTGGGGCGACGACTCCTTCTGAAACCCCGTCGACACGGTAAATCTCGCCGACTTGATCAGTGAAAACCCGGCCTTGGTGCCGGGTTTTCTTTTGCCGGTGCGTCCGCTGTGCCAGACTCCGGGGAGCGCTGGCCCTGCCTGTTCCGTCTCTCAGTCAAAGGACGCATGCCATGAGTTCTCCCCTTTTTCGCCGAATTCTTCTGACCAATGACGATGGGATCGATGCGCCCGGCCTCTCGGTGCTTTTCGAGGTCGCATCTCTTCTCTCCGATGATGTCTGGGTCGTGGCGCCTGCGCGTGATCAGAGCGGAATCTCCCACGCGCTCAGCCTGCATGACCCGCTACGCGTCCATCAACATGGCCCGCGGCGCTTTTACGTGAATGGTACGCCGGGTGATTGCGTGGCGATTGCCGCACGGCAGATCCTGGGTGATGCACCGCCGAGCCTCGTCCTGTCCGGTATCAATCGCGGCGCCAATCTGGGGGTCGAAACCGTGTTTTCGGGTACGGTCGGCGCCGCGATGACCGCCATGCTGCTTGGCCTGCCTGCTTTTGCCCTCAGCCAGGCTTTCAGCCCGATGAAAGAGGTGCCGTGGGAGACGGCACGTGTTCTCGCGCCTGATATCATCCGCCAGCTCGCCTCCCACGTTCTGCCTGAACCCTGCTGCCTCAATGTGAATTTCCCCGCTTGTGACGTTCAGGATGCCAAGGGACTCGTGGTGACCGAGCAGGGCAGGGGATTGCTGCGCGATATCGATATCGTTGCACGCGAGGATGTACGCCGCATGGCTTATCACTGGCTCCATCTGCGACGCGATCACGAAAGCGATGCCCCCGGTACGGAAACGAGAGCGATCGCCGATCATCATGTCAGCGTCACGCCGCTCTCCTTCGGTCGGACAAATCTGGAAGTGCGCCATTTCCTGACAGAATTACTGAGCTAGGAGCGGGGGCGGATCGACCGGTTTTTGTATTTTCCGAAGCTGGGATCACACCTCTCCTCAGGCGAAAGACAGGAACCGCCTCAACCCGAGCCCATTCCTCACGTTGCATCCGGTATCGCTTCGAAATTCCCGATCGAACTGGATGCAAGATGAGCCAAGACCTGCTGGACTGGACGGATGTTCTGGCCCTTGATGACCTCCCCCTCGAGGTCATTACTCCCGTCAGCATCGGTGAAAAGGCGCTGGTGCTCTACCGCTCCACAGACGGAATACGCGCCTTCGACGGCAAATGCCCGCATAAGGGTGCGCCTATGGAGCAGGGCGTCGCCTGCAAATCACGGCATGGCGATGTGCAGCTGGTGTGCCCCTGGCACAAGGCAAGTTTCTCCGCAGAAAGTGGAAGGCTGATCGCGCCACCCGCTCTGGATCCCCTGAACCGCTACCCGGTGGAGGTCCATGACGGGCGTGTCCTTGTGGGCAAGCAGGCTATCAGGCGCGAGCCGCCTGCTCCGATGCGCGAGCACGAGACGGTTGCGATTATCGGGGCCGGTGCAGCCGCGATAGCCGCTGCCGTCACCCTGCGCGAGGAAGGCTATGCCGGACGCGTGCTGCTCATCAGCCCTGAGGCCGAGCTTCCCTATGATCGCACGGCACTGAGCAAGATGGTGCTCGGCAGTGGTGAGAAAGATGCGGCCCCACCTGCCTTGCGCCCGGAATCCTGGTACGAGGCCAATAATATCGAGCGCATTACCGACCGTGTGACGAAGCTTGATATCGAGGGACGCACGCTCTCGCTCGGGTCTGGAGAGACGCTCACGCCCGATCATATCCTGGTCGCCTCTGGATCGCGCGCACGGGCACTCGATATTCCCGGTGCAGCTCTTCCCGGTGTGAAGCTGTTGCGCGGCGCTGAAGATGCACGTGCGATCATCGCATCGGTCGACGAGAAAACCAGTGTTGTCGTCATCGGGTCCGGCTTTATCGGTATGGAAGCCGCAGCGGCGTTGCGCAAGCGCGGTGCGGGGGTGACCGTTGTGTCGCAGAGCGCGCTGCCTTTTGAGAAGCAACTGGGCAAGGATATCGCGAGCGCCATGCGCAGCCTGCATGAGGAAAAGGGGGTGGCCTTCATTCCCTCGCGCAAGGTCAAAGCCATCACGGGAGGGGAGGCGGTCAGCGGCGTCGAACTCGATGACGGGACGCGTATCGGCGCAACGCTGGTCCTTGCCGGGATTGGCGCGGAGCCGGTGCTCGATTTCCTGCCGGACTACGCCATCAATGATCAGGGCGGGATCGATGTCGACGAGGCGATGCGTGTCGGTGCCCATGTCTATGCGGCAGGCGATATTGCGAGCATGAGCCATGAGGGCCAGCGCTATCGCATCGAGCATTGGCGCACGGCGCAATGTCAGGCCCGTATTGCCGCGCGCACCATGCTCGGCTTGCCGGGAGGCGACCTGCCGACGCCCTGGTTCTGGACCCAGCAATATGATCGCAAGATCGAATATCTGGGTTGGCCGCAGCCGCACGACGCCGTGCAGATCGATGGTTCGGCGCAGAGCTTTGATTTCATGGCGCAGTACGTCGCGCAGGATAAAACAGTCGGTCTGGCAGCAGCCTCGCGACCAAAAGAGATGGGCGAGGCGGCCGTCACCTTCGACGATGCTTGACAGAGAAGGGGTGGAGCGGCTTCCTGCGCTTCATTCGCGGGGGAAACACCCCCGCACCCCCGAGGTCACGAATCAGGAAGACGCCCATGCACCCCTATCGCACCCATAGCTGTAGCGCCCTGCGCGAAAGTGACGCCGGGCAGAGTGTCCGTCTTTCTGGCTGGGTGCACAGCAAGCGCGATCATGGCGGCCTCCTGTTTATCGACCTGCGCGATCAGACCGGTATGACGCAGATCGTCATTCCCTCCGGCACCGCGCTTCTTGAGACGGTCGAGCGTCTGCGTGTTGAGAGCGTCATTACGGTCACGGGCGAGGTCGTGGTGCGCGAGGAAGGCCAGCGCAACCCGCACCTGCCCACCGGTGCCATCGAGCTGCGCGCCCGCGAAATCGAGGTCCGCTCCCACGCCGCTGTCCTGCCTTTCCAGGTCGCTGGCAGCGAGAACTATCCCGAAGATCTGCGCCTCAAATATCGCTATCTCGACCTGCGTCGTGAGAAAATGGCCGCGAATATTCGCCTGCGTTCAGCGGTCATTGCCTCCATGCGCGCGCGCATGATCGGGCATGGCTTCACCGAGTTCCAGACGCCCATCCTCACGGCCTCCTCGCCGGAAGGCGCGCGTGACTTCCTCGTCCCGGCGCGTCTGCATCCCGGCAAGTTCTATGCGCTGCCCCAGGCACCGCAGCAGTTCAAGCAGCTCGCCATGGTGGCGGGTTTCGATCGCTATTTTCAGATCGCCCCCTGCTTCCGCGATGAAGCCTCACGTGCTGACCGCAGCCCGGGCGAGTTCTACCAGCTCGATTTTGAAATGGCCTTCGCGACCCAGGAAGACGTGTTTGCGGTTCTGGAAGACGTGCTGAGCGGCCTGTTTGCCGAATTCGGCCAGGGCCGCAAGGTTGATACAGCGCCGTTCCGTCGCATCCCCTATGACGACGCGATGCGCCTGTACGGCTCCGACAAGCCCGATCTGCGCAACCCGCTGCTGATCAGCACGGTCACCGAGGCTTTCGCCAATTCCGGTTTCGGCCTGTTTGCCCGTATCGCTGCCAATGGCGGCGAGGTGCGCGCCATTCCGGCCCCCGGTGCCGGTACGCGCCCGCGCGGCTTCTTCGACAAGCTCAATAGCTGGGCGCGTGATGCGGGTGCGGGTGGTCTGGGCTACATCATCTTCGAGGAAGATGGCGGCAAGGGCCCGATTGCCAAGAACCTCGAAGCCAATCGCGTCGAGGCCATTCGTGAAGCCTGTGGCCTCAAGGCGGGTGACGCCGTGTTCTTCGCCGCTGGCGAAGGCGATGCCGTTGCCAAATTCTCGGGACAGGTGCGCACGCGCATTGCTCAGGAACTCGATCTGATCGAGCAGGATGCCTTCCGCTTCTGCTGGATCGTCGATTTCCCGATGTTCGAGCGCAACGAGGAAACGGGCCAGGTCGATTTCTCGCACAACCCGTTCTCCATGCCGCAGGGCGGGCTTGAGGCGTTGAACTCGCAGGACCCTCTGACCATCAAGGCCTATCAGTACGATATCGTCTGCAACGGCATCGAGTTGTCTTCGGGTGCCATTCGTAACCATCTGCCGGAAGTCATGATCCGCGCCTTCGCCATTGCCGGCTATGGAGAGGATGTGGTCGAGGCCCGTTTCGGCGGTATGCTGAATGCGTTCCGTTACGGCGCCCCGCCGCATGGCGGGTCGGCTCCGGGTGTGGACCGTATTGTGATGCTGCTGGCCGATGAGCCGAACATCCGTGAGGTGATTCTCTTCCCGCTCAATCAGAGCGGCGAAGACCTGATGATGGAAGCCCCGGCTCCGGTCGAGCCTGCCCGTCTCAAGGAGCTCTCCCTGGCCATTCTGCCGCCCAAGCCCAAGGCCACCATGGTCAGGGGCGATGGCGAGAGGGCGGATGCCGATAAGGGCGCCGATCAGAAGGCCTGAGGCGAAAACGGAGAAGCGCGGGTGAAACGGACACGCCTCGCTGCGGCTATGGTCATCGGCCTTGCCGCACTCCCCGCGCATGCCGCTTCCCCGCAGCATGATGCCGTGCCGGTTGCGGGGGCGCTTCTACCGCACAAGATCAGCTACACGCTCAACCTCGCCCGACTCAAAGCAGGCTCGCTGGTCGCAGCGGGAGGAAAGGCGAACTACCAGCTGCGCGATGCATGCGATTCCTGGTCGTCCAGCCAGAAGCTGGAAGTCCAGATCATGAGCGGCGATGGCAGCACGAGCGTGGTGACCTATCAATCCGCCACGCTGGAAGACAAAAAGGGGCGTCGCTTCCTTTTCCGCACGGTGCAGAGTCAGGATGGGGAAACGACCAGCGAGACGGCAGGTGAGGCCATCCGTCAACGTCATGGGCAGGTGGTGGTCCATTTCACCAAGCCCGACATGAAAACGATCACCCTCCCGGCTGCAACGGTTTTTCCGGTCCAGTTCACGGGAGCGCTGCTGGAGGCGGCCCATAATGGGGCTTTGCATCTGCAAAGCCAGATTTTTGACGGCACATCCGCCGATGGGTCAACGCCCAACTACGTGACGCTCGGCACCCTCGCCCCTGCCACGCCGGGATTCGACAGCCCGCCTTTCGCAGAAGGCATGGCCGTGCCCGTTTCGGTTGCGAGCTTTGGCGGGGGTGATTCTTCGCTTCTGCCGGACTCGACCTACAGCGATCGTCTCTGGACCAATGGTGTGGAGGATAAACTCCTCATCGATTTCGGGGATTATGTCCTCTCGGGCCAGATCGACAGCCTGACCCCGCTGCCTGCAGCGTCATGTTCGCAGACCCGCTGACCCACTGACCGGTCAGGTGTCCGTTGCCGCTTGGGACAGGCAGAGCCGGAGCGGCGCCGTGGCGTCTCATGTCACAGGTCGATCGTGCCCGTCACCCGGGTTGTCGTACGTCCACCCACCCAGATTGTTTCCCCCCGTTTTTCGACAGAGACAGCACCGGCGCGGCCCAAAACCGTTCCTTGCGCAGCGATATAGCTGCCGGGGGCCAGGCCCTCCTCAATCAGCCATTGGGCGATACTCGCATTCAGGCTTCCTGTGACAGGATCCTCATATCCAGGGTCTTCCCCCACAAAAGCCCTGATCTCGACATGCGCGCCATAGGGGTGCTCTGCTGGCTCCCAGGCGCCGACAACTCCCAGTTTCTGGCCGATCAGCGCGCCCCAATCCGGCTCCACGGCGAGGACCTGAGCACCGCTACGCAGTCGCAGGGCCAGCCATCCCGGCCCGTTATCGGCCCATCGCGCATCGAGAATGTCATCTGGATGGAGTCTGAGGGCGTTAAGGGCCCGGGAAAGCTCGGCGGGACTCGCCGGACCGGAACGCTTTCTGGGTGGTGCCGCGAAAGCCAGTCCTTCGCTCGTCTGGCGCAGGGAAATGAGCCCTGCGGCGCATTCCTGGACAATCCGCTCGCTACTCGCCGCACCATGGAGCGATTGCCAGACATGGGCTGTGCCAAGTGTGGGATGCCCGGCAAACGGCAATTCAGAATGCGGGGTGAAGATTCGCACACGATAATCGGCCTGGTCCGATCGGGGCGCGAGCAGGAAACTCGTCTCACTGAGATTGGTCCAGTTGGCGATGGCCGCCATTTGTGCATCGGAAACAGTGTCCGCGCCGACGACAACCGCCAATGGGTTGCCGTTGAAAGCGCCAGTCGCGAAGACATCGACCATATGAAAAGCAAGCTTCATGATCAGGGTGCCTCCTGTGCGACGCCGCGCGTCCCAATCATGTCCTGGGCCAGTTGCGACAATATCGGGCTGTGGAGCGAAGAGACCGAAGCGGTCAGGCTTGTGCGGTGACAGGCCGAGCGTTCGACCGCTTTCCGCATCGGGAGCGACATGCCATCCATGGCACCGCAAGCCTGCATCGAGGCGCTATCCAGACGCCAGAGCAACTTCCGGGCGCGTACCGGATCGGTGAGATCGGTGGCCTCATAGGCGACGGGAATGCGTTCGATGCGGTCCTCGTCAGTCTCCGGGGCTGCATGGCATGGCGTGGGGAGACCCGCGAGCATGCTTGCGATCAGCAATGCCGTCACGGCGCTGCGTGTGGCACCAAACCCTGAAGGTAAGGGGCTGGGTTCAGGCGGGCAGCGCAAAGCGCTGTTCGCTCGAGAGGGATGTCTCATGATTTCCTCTATTGTACTGATACAATCATAACGAATCGATTCGATTGTATTATTCTGCTTTATATTTTATGACTCGCAATCAGTATATTGAACCATAACAATGCGAGGGTGGATCCTCAGATGTGGCATCCTGAAATCGAAGCTGGTCCGGCACCTTTCTACGAGCGGCTGGTCCATGCGATTGCCTCCGACGTCAGGTGCGGGGCGCTCGCTGCGGGGGCACGCCTACCACCTCAGCGCGATCTGGCATTTCGCCTCGGTGTCAGCGTTGGAAGCGTCACCCGGGCCTATGCCGAGGCTGAGCGGCGCGGCCTTCTGGTGGCGCATGTCGGTCGGGGGTCTTTCGTCAGGGGGGCGTCTTCTCCTATCCCGGATGTGCCTGCCCTCGAGCGCGGCGCCGGGGGGCGGGCCGGGATCATTGATCTACGGTGCAACACGCCACCGCCCGTACCTTTGATCCACGAGCTCGATCTTGCGTTGTCTCAGCTCACGAAGCGTGGCGCGCTCGACCCGGCGCTGCATTACATTCAGGGTCCCGGCCTGGCTCCTGTGAGGCACGCCGCAGCGCGTTGGATCGCTGACAGTTATGGCCTCGATGTCGCTGCGGAAAACCTGATCCAGTGCAATGGGGGGCAGCACGGCATTGCGCTGGCGTTTTCATCCTTTTGCGGGCCGGGTGATACGGTTCTGTGTGAGTCGACCACATTCTACGGCGCGCGCATGGCGGCGGAGCATCTGGGGCTTAGGCTGCATGGGGTCGCGATGGATGAGGAGGGTATACGTCCCGATGCTCTCGATCGCGCAGCGGCCGAGACGGGCAGCCGGATGCTGTTCACCCTTCCCACGCTCCATAACCCGACCACACGGACAATGTCAGCTCAGCGTCGTCAGGATATCGCGCGGGTCGCGCGCGCGCGGGATCTGCTGATCCTTGAGGACGATGCGTATTACGCCTATTCTTTGCGCCCACCGCAAATTGCCAGCTTCGCCCCGGAACGAACGCTCTATCTCGTCAGCCTGTCCAAGGGAATCTGCCCGGGTCTCCGGTTGGCGTTTCTGGCATTGCCTCCCGAATTACCGAGGGAGCGTCTGATTCGAGGGATCAGGGCTTTCGGTTATTGTCCGCCCGCCCTTGGGGCGCTGATTTTTATGCAATGGGTCGAGGATGGCCGCATCGACGTCATGGCAAGCGCGATCCAGCATGAGGCCTCAGCGCGCTGGATCATGACACAGACCGAACTTGGCGCTCTCGTGGCTAGGCCCGGTGCCGCGCACTCGCCCCATGCTTTCCTGCCCATGCCCGCGATCGAAGCCGAACGCGTGACGGCGCGGCTGTTGCGCGCAGGGGTGGAGGTGACGCCTCCTGAAGCCTCTGCTGTTTCGCGCGAGGCCGATACCGGACTTCGGCTGTGTCTGGGCGCGCCCGGGAGCCGCGCGGAACTCGCTGCCGCATTGCAGATCATCAGCGGCGTCATCGCCGGGCATGGTGGTGCCGATCGTGACGGGATCATCTGATCCCGACAAGTTTTCCGCGCCTTTTGCTCAGGCCAGTGTGACGACCAGAGGAATATGATCCGAAGGCTGGTCCTTTGCCCGTTCGTCACGATCGGGTGTGACCGAAACGAGGCGCTCGGTCAGGCGTGGCGAGAGCAGCGCGTGATCGATGCGTAACCCGGCATTCCGCTGAAAGGCGGCGTTCTGGTAATCATAGAACGTGTAGTCTCTCCCGGTGGGACGGATCGCACGGAGGGCGTCTGTCAGGCCGAGCCAGAGCAGGCGACGCCATCCCGCCCGGCTCTCTGGGCGCAGAAGGGCGTCATCGGGGCTCAGCGCGCCCGGCGCGAAATCCTCGTCCGTAGGGCAGACATTGAAATCTCCCGTGAACAGGAAATCTTCCTCTGCATCGAGCAGAGCCTGGGCCCGTTGGGCGAGCGCGTCGAAGAATTCGAGTTTGGTGGCAAAACCCGTCGCCCCTCCGGAATTGCCGTTGGGCAGATAGAGATTGCCGATCACCATTCCCGATATGCGTATCTCGACATAGCGCGCCACGTCATGGTCGAAGCCAGGAAGCTTCTCATGCGATATCTCGACCGGTGTACGTGAGAGCATCGCCACGCCGTTATAGGCTTTCTGCCCCACGACCACCGGATGATACCCTGCTTCCGCAAAGCTCGCCGGAAAGAGATGCGTCTCGCATTTCAATTCCTGAAGGCAGAGCAGGTCAGGCTTCTTGCGGTCGAGCCAGTCGAGCACGTGTTTCTCGCGCTGGCGTATGGAATTGACGTTCCAGCTCGCAAACGTGAAGCTCATGCGAGGGAAAAGCTCGTGCCGCACCCACAGGATGACGCCGCATTGGGGTTGGTCACCGTGAAATGCGCTCCCATCAGCTTGTCCACGAATTCAAGCTGGGCCCCTTCGAGCAGATCGAGGCTCACGGGATCGACAAGTACGGTCGCGCCATCCTGATCGATCACAACGTCATCCGATGCGCGCCCGGTTTCCAGTTTGAACTGGTACTGGAACCCATTGCACCCGCCCGCGAGCACCGCCACGCGCAGGGCCAGCCCCTCGGGCTCGTCCTGCTGGGCAATGATCTCGACAATCCGGGCAGCGGCACCGGGCGAGACCGAAAAGCGACCCGTCTGGGTTGCGTCGGAGGGGGGCGTGGTCTGGCTCATGTTTTCCCATATAATGCGCGCAGCCACGCTCTTAAAGCGGGCAAAGTGGAGAGTGTGGATGATCAGTCAGGATGTCGCCCCTTATGCCGTGCGTCGCGAGACCGCGCGTGGCCGCCTCCACCCCGAAGAGGACGCGCCGACACGCTCGCCCTGGCAGCGCGATCGTGACCGCGTGATCCATTCCGCAGGGTTCCGCACGCTCCAGTACAAGACGCAGGTCTTCATCAATCATGAGGGCGATTTTTTCCGCACGCGCCTGACGCATTCGCTCGAAGTGGCCCAGATTGCCCGTTCGATCGCGCGCCAGCTCAGACTTGACGAGGATCTGACCGAGGCGCTGGCTCTTGCGCATGATCTCGGCCATACGCCTTTCGGCCATGCGGGCGAGGACGCACTGAAAGCCTGCATGCAGGATTTTGGCGGCTTTGATCACAACACACAGTCCCTGCGGCTCGTGACGCTGCTCGAGGGGCGCTATCATGCCTTCGACGGGCTCAACCTTACCTGGGAAACGCTGGAAGGGCTTGCGAAGCATAACGGACCGGTCAAGCGGCCCACCCCTTATCTGCTCGATTACGACGCCCAGCATCATCTGGATTATGGCAGCTACGCCTCGGCCGAGGCGCAGGTCGCGGCTCTGGCCGATGATATCGCCTATCACGGGCATGACCTGGATGACGGATTGCGCGCCGGATTGCTGAGTTTCGATGATATTGCGGGTCTTCCGATTGTCGGTCAGGCCTATGAGCGCGCCCTGAGCGGTGCGCGGGCAGGAGAGCGCTATGACCGTGAGCGTCGTATCCGGCACGAGACGATCCGGCAGGTCATCAATGTGCTCGTGACCGATCTGACCACCACCACACGTGCCAATCTGGCTGCGTTAAAGCCGGACTCTTCGGACGATATCCGGCAGGCTTCCGGACCGGTGGTCGGTTTCAGCGCGCAGGTGGCGCTCGAGAACAAGGAAATCCGTAAATTCCTCTATGCGCGGATGTATCGTCACTGGAAGGTGAAGCGCATGACGCGCAAGGCCCGCTTGGCGCTCACCGCCATTTTCGAGATATTGGCCGAAGATCCGAGCCTGCTGCCCGATGGCTGGCGCGACAAGGCGCAACAAGGCGATGAGAACGGGCGTCGGCGCGTCGTGGCCGATTATATCGCCGGAATGACCGATCGATTTGCGATGGATGAACATCGACGGTTGACGGAACTCTCCGTGCTGGGTTGATACAGGCAGCAGAATACACGTCAGGAACGCAAGGCCCTTCATGTCCGATACCATCACGCCCACCACAGACTGCCTTTTCGCCCGCTACCAGCATCAGGTGCGCGAGGCGCTGCGCTCGGTGGTGGCCGATCTTCCTGACGATATCGCCGCGCGTGTCGAACTGACCCCCACCCGTGACCCGTCCCACGGCGACATGGCCACGAATGCGGCCCTTCTGGCCTCGAAATTCGCCCGTCGCCGCCCGGCGGATATCGCTGCCGATCTGGTCCCGCTCCTGACCGCGCTGCCCGGCGTCGCGAAGGCGGAATCGGCGGGCCCCGGTTTTGTGAACCTGACCCTGAGTCCTGATGTGCTGCAATCGGTCGCCCGCAGCGTGATCGAGGCAGGGCCGCGCTTTGGTGAGTCGCGACTGGGTGCGGGCAAGCGTGTGAATGTGGAATATGTCTCGGCCAACCCGACAGGGCCGATGCATGTGGGTCATTGCCGTGGCGCCGTGGTGGGCGACGCGCTCGCCAATCTGCTGGCCAAGACAGGTCACACCGTCACAAAGGAATATTACATCAACGATGCCGGGGCGCAGGTCATCGCGCTCACCTGGGCGGCGTACTGGCGTTATCTTCAGGCGATCGGCACGGCGGTCGATGCCGAGGCCTTTGCAGCACTGACTCCTACAGGGCTGCAATATCAGGGCGACTATCTGATCCCCGTGGGTGAGGCTCTGGCGGCGGAGCATGGCAAGGCACTGGCCGATGATCAGGGGCAGGCAGCCGATCCTTCGGTCTGGTTCGACATCGTGCGCGCCGCGACGCTCAAGGTGATGATGGCGGAAATTCGCACCGATCTGGGCCTGCTCGGCATTCATCACGAGGTGTTTGCCTCAGAAGCCGAAACGCTCGCCAATGGCCGTGTGGACTCGGCGATCAACGCGCTCGATGCGAAGGGCCTGCTTTATGAGGGCGTGCTCGAGCCCCCCAAGGGCAAGACGCCTGAAGACTGGGAGCCGCGCCCCCAGACGCTGTTCCGCTCGACCCAGTTCGGCGATGACGTGGATCGCGCGCTCCGCAAGTCCGATGGCAGCAATACCTATTTCGCCAATGATATCGGCTATCACGCCAAAAAGGCCGAGGGTGCCGATATTCTGATCGACGTGCTGGGCGCCGATCATGGCGGCTATGTTTCGCGTATGCGCGCCGCTGTCAGCGCGCTGACCGATGGCAAGACCGCATTCGAAGTCGTGATGTGCCAGATTGTACGGATCATGAAGAGCGGCGAGCCCGTGCGCATGTCCAAGCGCGCGGGCACTTTCGTGACCCTGCGTGATCTGCTGGACGAGGTCGGTCGTGATGCCGTGCGCTTCACCATGCTGACCCGCAAGGCGGACGCACAGATGGATTTCGACCTTGATGCGGTCGTGGCGCAGACGCGCGATAATCCTGTGTTTTACGTGCAGTATGCCCATGCGCGCTGCCGCTCGGTCATGCGCAGCGCCGAGGCAATGTTCGGAGCCGAGGTGACGTCCGATGCGTCGCTGCTCGGGGCAGACCTGTCGCGCCTCGCCTCGGATGTGGAACTTGCCGTGCTGCGTCGCCTGTCTACCTTTCCCCGGGTGGTCGAGGGCGCGGCCCAGACGCGCGAGCCGCATCGTATCGCCTATTACTGCGGTGAGCTGGCGGCGGATTTCCACGCCTTGTGGAACAAGGGCCGTGAGGATACGACCCTGCGCTTCCTGCATGAGCAGGACCGCCCGGCGAGTCTGGCCAAGCTCGCGCTCGTGGCGTCGGTTGCCAGCGCGCTGCGCTGCGGTCTGGCCATTCTTGGTGTCGAGCCGGTTGAGGAGATGCGATGAGAGACGACACGCCGGACTGGCGGGACGACCGCACGGGCGATGAGGGCGGCTATGAGCGCCCCCGCCAGAGCGAGGATGCCGAACGTCGCTCGCGCGATCCGCGCTTTACTGACACGCGTCCGCCCTCCTATGCCGATGACGCCGGAGCTGGCCCGCGAGAAACGGGTCGCAGCGCGCCGCCCCGCGAGCGTCTGAGCGCCGATTATGACGAGGAGCCGGTTTTCCGGCGTCGTGCCGGCGGATCTGCGGGCGGGCTCTCGGCCTTGCTGGGCTCGGATGCGCTGACGCGCCGCCTGGTCTACGGGGCAGCGGGGCTTGGCGCCCTGCTGGTCATCGGAGTGGGGGGCTGGTCGCTGCTTGGCGGACATTCGGGCGGTATTCCTGTCATCGGCCCGCCTCCTGGCCCCGTGCGCGATCGCCCGGCCGATCCGGGCGGGATGCAGATCATGGGCGACGGTACCGATCTGGATGTCACGGGGCAGGGCGAAGCACATCTGGCCCCTGAACCCGAGCAGCCTCGACCCGAGGCGCTTGCCGCCCGCGCTGCGCCCGAGACACCAGCGGCCCCGACCGCCAAGGATGCAGTAGGGAATGCGCCCGCTTCCCCCGCCGATGGCCCTGCCAGCAGCGACGGGGTAGCACCTGCCCAGAATGCCCCCGCAGCACCTGCCGAAACCGGTTCGGCGCCAGGAGCAACGCGGGAGTCCGCACCGCGCAAGGCCCCGGAAACAACATCCGTGTCCAGTCCTGATGCGTCGCCCGAGGCCCGGCCTGCACCAAAGCATGAGGTCGCATCCGGCACCCCGGCCACTTCTCCTGCCGTGTCACCTCCGGCCTCGTCGGCGGTCCCCGCTGCGGAAGCCCCGGCTTCCGCCAAACAGGCTTCCGGTGGCCATATGGTGCAACTCGCCGCGCTTGGGAGCGAGGCGGATGCCAAGGCGACCTGGGGCAAGCTGAGCAAGCAGGCCACTGACCTACTGGCCGATCGCACCCCAATGATCGAGCAGAAGACGATCAATGGTCATGTCTTCTTTCGCCTGCGCGTTGGCGGGTTCGACACGGCCCAGGCAGCGCGCGCCTTTTGTGTGCGCCTGCATGCGCGCTCCATTGCCTGCACCCCGGCGGTTTTCTGATCGGTATGGGTGAGGGGGGATCGGTCTTTCTGTCGGGCGTGGAGCAGGAAACCGCGCCCCATCTTTCCCTCACCGGTTTTGAGGGGCCGCTCGACCTGCTGCTCGATCTGGCCCGTGCCCAGAAGGTGGATCTGGCGCAGATCTCGATCCTGCAACTGGTCGAGCAATATCTGGCCTTTGTAGAGGGGGCCCGGCAGATCCGGCTTGAGCTGGCGGCAGACTGGCTCGTCATGGCGGCCTGGCTGACCTGGCTCAAATCCCGGTTGCTCCTTCCGGCCGAGAACGAACCCGATGGCGAGGCCGAGGAGGCTGCCGGTCTTCTGCAGACGAGATTGCAGGAACTGGAGACCATACGCGCTCTAGCCCTTTGGCTCGATGAGCGCCCCCGCCTGGGCGAGCATGTGTTCGCGCGCGGCTGTTCGGAAGACATGACCCGTATCGACCGCTCGGGGCTGCGCGTGGATCTGATGGGGTTGATCGGCGCCTATCTGGCCATGACGCGTCGTCGCGGCCGCAAACGCTTTTATGCCCCGCCCCGGCCTCGCTACTGGACCGTTACCGAAGCTGTTTCGGCGCTCCAGCGTCTGCTCAATGCCAGCGAGGTCGCTGGCTGGCAGAAGCTGACAGCACTCCTGCCTGCCCAATCTGCAAGCTCACCGCGCGCGCGGGCAGCGGCCATGGCCAGCGCGCTTGTGGCAGGGTTGGAAATGGCGAAAAGCGGCGCCGTGGAACTCAGGCAGGAGAGTTCCTTTGCCGAAATCATGCTTCGTGCGCCGCAGGACAGGGAAGAGGATCCGGCGCATGGCCCTTCTTCCGGCAATGTCGCCCAAGAGAGCGACACGATATGAAAGCGTTCGTCATGTCTGATTTCGAGGCTCTCACCCGGCTGGTCGAGGGACTGATCTTCGCGAGCGCTGAGCCGGTCTCCGAGCACGCGCTCAAGGCTTTCATGGTGGCGCAGGGCGCAGACGAGGCAGGGCTCGGGCCTGTGCTGCAAGCCGTCATGACGCGCTACGACGATCATGCAGTCGAGCTTGTGGCCGTCGCGCGCGGCTGGCAGTTCCGCACGCGTCCGGAAATCGCGCCTGCCCTGACCCGCGTGGTGGAGAAACCGCGCCGTCTCAGCCGTTCCGCCATGGAAACGCTTGCCATCATCGCCTATCATCAGCCCTGCACCCGTGCCGATATCGAGGGCATACGCGGTGTTTCGCTGAGTCAGACCGTGCTCGACACGCTGATCGAGGATGGACTGATCATGCCCAAAGGACGCAAGGAAGTGCCGGGGAGGCCCATTCTCTGGGGCACATCGACGCATTTTCTGAGCAGTTTCGGCCTGAGCGATCTGGGGGCGCTCCCACGCAGGGAGGAGCTTTTGCTCGACCCGGATGCGTAGGGACGCAATGATCGTGTCGTGACCCAGAAAGGCAGTCTGCAGGCATGACCATGCAGGCGTTGGTCAGGGTGTGCGCAGGTGCGGGGCGCAGTTTTGGAATGAGTGAGGAACATGTTCGATTTTAGCTGGTCGGAAATTGCGCTGATCGTTGTCGTGGCGCTGGTTTTCATCGGCCCCAAGGACATGCCGACCGCCATTCGCGCCGTCAGCCGGGGGATCAAGGCCGTACGCCGCATGGCGTCGGAATTTCAGGGCCATGTGGATGAGATGATCCGCGAGGCAGATCTGGGCGAGGCACGCGATCATCTGCGTGATCTGAAGCGGTTCGACTTTCGCGACCGCATCGCCCGCACCATCGATTCCGATCAGACGATCAGCAAGAGCCTCGATTTCACGCCCCCGCCGTCGCTCTCTGCTCCGACCGGTACGACGGGCGCCCTGGCCGGTCAGGCGCCGAGCCCATCCCTGCCGGTCAGCGGTCCGGGGGTGACCTATACGGAGCCTGCGGCTGCCGAAACAAGGCCCACCGATCGACCCGGGCCTGCTATTCTGCCGCCTGCCACAGCCAGACGCCTGCGTCACGAAGAGACGCTATGGCACGCACCGGCCATTATACCCCCGCTCAGAGTCATCCATAACGGGCGACGTATCGCGCTCGATCCACCCCCTGTATCGGGCCAGATAGATGATACGGTTCCCGCCACAGGATCGACCGATCACGACGCCACCGACTCCCAGCCCTTCCAGACAGAATTTCCGGCAGCGCCATGACGAACAACGATTCCCTCGACGACAAGGCGATGCCGCTCCTCGATCATCTGATCGAGCTGCGTAAGAGGCTGATCTGGTCTCTGGCCGCGTTCATTGTTGCCTTTCTGGTCTGTTACCACTTCTCGGAGCAGATCTATCTGTTTCTCGCTGACCCGCTCGCGCGGATCATGCGTCAGCAGGGGGAAGAGCCGCATCTGATCTATACCGCCCTCTCGGAGGCGTTTTTCACCTATGTCCGGGTGGCGTTTTTCGGTGCGGCGTTTCTGTCTTTCCCGATCATTGCCATGCAGGCGTGGATCTTCATCGCTCCGGGCCTTTATCGCAATGAGAAGCGGGCTTTCGCGCCCTTCCTGATCGCGACCCCGGTGCTTTTTCTCGTAGGCGCAACGCTCGCTTATTACTTCATCTTTCCGATTGCCTGGCGCTTCTTTCTGTCGTTTCAGACCGCACCGGCGGGTTCGCATGGCATGCATATCGAGTTGCAGGCCAAGGTGTCAGACTATCTCTCACTGGTCATGAAGCTGATCCTGGCTTTCGGTGTTGCTTTCGAGCTGCCTGTGGTGCTCACGCTCCTGGCACGTGTCGGGATCATTACTGCTGCTGGGCTGAAGAAATTCCGACGCTATGCCATTGTCGGGGCTTTCGTGATTGCCGCCGTGCTCGCGCCGCCCGATGTGATTACCCAGGTAGGCCTCGCCGTGCCCCTGATCTTTCTGTATGAAATCTCGATCGTCACGGCCCGTTTTGCCGAGCCGCGCCCTGCGGAGATCGACTAGGCGCCGACGACCGTACACAAAAGACCAAGAACTGAAGACCACGTACTGACGGGATAAGACTGAAATGCATGACTTGCGCGCCCTCCGCGCCGATCCGGCTGGTTTTGACGCAGCTCTAAACCGTCGTGGCCTGTCGCCCGTCGCCAGTGACCTGGTCAGTCGTGACGAAGAACGTCGCGCGGCGCTCCAGGTGCTTCAGGAACAACAGGCACAGCGCAAGGTGCTGGCAAAGGAGATCGGACAGGGCAAGAAGGCTGGTCAGGATACTGGCGCGCTCGAGCAAAAGGCCGTGGAACTGCGTGATCATATTGCCTCTCTCGAGGTCCGTGCCTCTCAGATCGAGGGCGAGATCAGCGCCATTCTTGCGGGCCTGCCCAATCGTCTGGATGAGACCGTGCCGGAAGGGCGTGATGAGGAGGCGAATCAGGTCGTTCATCAATGGGGCGAGGTTCCGGTTTTCGACTTCGAGCCCAAACAGCATTTCGAACTGGGTGAGCAGCTTGGCCTGATGGATTTTCCGGTCGCGGCCAAGCTGTCCGGCGCGCGCTTTACCGTGCTGCGTGGAGCGCTGGCGCGGCTGGAACGCGCGCTTGGTCAGTTCATGCTCGATACCCACACGCAGGAATTCGGCTATAGCGAGACCGTCGTTCCGCTTCTGGTCAATGACGCAGCGATGTACGGCACCGACAAGCTGCCGAAATTCGCTGAGGATTCCTTTCAGACAACGGATGGTCGCTGGCTGATCCCGACCGCCGAGGTTCCGCTGACCGCCAGCGTGTCAGGCGAGATTCTCGATGCGAAAGCACTGCCTTTACGCATGACGGCCCTCTCAAGCTGCTTTCGCTCCGAGGCGGGGTCCGCCGGGCGTGATGTGCGTGGCATGCTGCGCCAGCATCAGTTCAGCAAGGTGGAGCTGGTCTCGGTCACGACCCCCGAAGCCAGCGCGGATGAGCATGAGCGTATGACGCGCTGCGCCGAGACGATTCTTGAGCGGCTGAACATCCCGTATCGACGCATGTTGCTTTGTGCGGGCGATACCGGCTTTGGCGCGGCGAAGACCTTCGATCTCGAAGGCTGGCTGCCGGGACAGAAGGCGTGGCGCGAGATTTCATCGTGCTCCAACACGCGCGACTTTCAGGCGCGCCGCATGAATGCGCGCTACCGTACCGAAAACGGGCCCGCCTTCGTGCATACGCTCAATGGCTCCGGCCTGGCAGTCGGGCGCACGCTGATTGCGGTCATGGAAAACGGCCAGACGGCGGAGGGGGCTATCGAGATTCCAGCTTCCCTGCATCCCTATATGGGCGGGATCACGCGGATCGGCTGAGCGCCTCTCCGAGCGCGCGATCCCCGGCGACGCAGGGATCACGGTGGCGCTTTCCTGCCGGAGCGATCGTCGATGAGCCCCTGGGGGCAGGTTCTCTCCCGACAGGGGGAGAGTGAAAACCTGCGGAACCCGATGCGCTGCTAGGGGCATCAGGGGACGCGGAAGGAATGATGGCAAGGGCCCGGGATGTCGGAAACGGGCCGCGCGGCCCGAAAGAGGCCGCTGACAGGGCGGGAAAAAGCTCACTGTGCCTCACTACGGCGCAGGGCGCGCGCTCTTCCGACGATGCTGAAAGGATGAGCCTCATGCGCCTGACCGAACCTACAATTCACGCTGACCGCCTTTTGGTCCTGCTTCGGCAAATTGTCGGGACGCCTCATGTGCTCGTTGCGCCTCATGCGACTGCGCCCTACACGAAGGGGTTCCGCTTCGGTGACGGCAAGGTACGCGCGGTGATCCGGCCGCGTACACTCGTCGAGCTCTGGCGCGTGGCCGAGCTTTGCGTGGCGGCCGATCAGATCATGATCGTCCAGGCGGCCAATACCGGTCTGACCGGGGGCTCTACGCCCGATGGCAACGAGTATGATCGTCCGGTCATTCTCATCAATACGCGCCGACTGCACGGCATGCATCTGCTGGCCGGAGGTAGGCAGGTGATCTGTCTGCCGGGTACGACGCTGCACAAGCTTGAAACCACACTGGCCCGCCATGGGCGCGAGCCGCATTCCGTTATCGGCTCCTCCTGCATCGGGGCGTCGGTCCTGGGGGGGATAAGCAATAACTCCGGCGGCGCTCTGGTGCAGCGCGGTCCGGCCTATACCGAGATGGCGCTTTTCGCGCGGGTGACCGAAGATCGCCGACTCGAACTCGTCAACCATCTCGGGCTCCGTCTGGACCCGGACCCGATCAAGGCGCTGAGCCGACTTGAAAGCGGTGCTCTCACCCGCGACGAGATCGAATGGTCAGGGGCGAAGGGCCATGATCAGGACTATGTCACCCATGTGCGTGATGTGGATGCCGAAACCCCGGCGCGCTTCAATCAGGATGAAAAGCGCTGGTTCGAGGCATCGGGCTGCGCGGGCAAGCTCGTCGTGTTTGCAGTGCGTGTCGACAGCTTCCCGGCAGATGCCGATAGCCGGGTCTTCTATATCGGCACGAACAGCACGGATGCGCTGGAGGATCTGCGCCGCCATCTGCTGACAGCCTATGACGAGTTGCCCATCGCAGGTGAATACATGCATCGCGATGCCTTTCGCATCGCCGAGGAATATGGTCGCGATACGGTGGCGCTCATCCGCATCATCGGCACGCGGTCCATCCCGCGTCTTTTTGCCGCCAAGGCGTGGCTCGATAACCTGCTTGGCCGATTTGATTTCCTGCCAGACCATGTGACCGATCGGGTCATGCAGAAGCTGGGCCGGCTCCTGCCGCAGCAAACACCCGCAAAGATGCGGGAATTCGAAAAACGTTTCGCGCATCATCTGATGCTTCGTGTGTCATCGCGCCTCGCGCCGCAAATCGAGGCGTATCTGAAGACAACCATGCAGGGCGAGGCAGGAGGGTGGTTCGCCTGTACCCCTGATGAGGGCAAGCGCGCCTTTCTGCATCGTTTCGCTGCTGCCGGTGCGGCGCTGCGATACCGCGCGGTCCACGGAAAAAAAGCGGGAGAAATCGTGGCTCTCGACATAGCGCTCAGGCGGAATGAGCGCGCATGGTTCGAAACCCTGCCAGCATCACTCGAAGCGCGTATCGCATGCGCGCTCCATTACGGGCATTTTCTATGCCACGTGATGCATCAGGATTATGTTCTGAAACCGGGAGAATCCGCCGAGGCGGTAGAGCACGAGATGCTTCGTCTGCTAGATGCGCGCGGCGCGCGTTACCCGGCAGAGCATAATCTGGGGCATCTTTATGAGGCGGGGGAGGCGATATTGTCTCACTACCGGGATCTGGACCCGTGTAACTGTCTCAATCCCGGTATTGGAAGGTCGACAAAGGAACGAAACTGGAAAGCCGAAAGTATTTGAGGACATCGGGAGGAAGAGTGGCCCTGCGCATGGCCTGTTCATGCAGGAGGCGGAGGGCCGAGGCGCACCTTTACGGTGGGCCAACTCCCTTATATTTGGCATCTGCTAAGAAAACCCGGACCGAGGTCATAGTTTTCGGCGAAAATGTGCTTACGGAAAAACCAGACGACATATCTGTATTCCTTCTTCACATGGCGCAAGATGCGCACTATTTCGCGGAGTCCGAAGCTTGCTTTCATCTTCAGAACTATTTCTGAAGAATTACTTGAAGCAATCTCCGTTGCCGCAAGGAAACGCTAGCGTGGTTTTTGTGAAGAATGGAAGAACTTTTTGCGTCGTTTTCCGGAAATTTTTTGCGCGCCATCATGCCGCTGCGCTCAAACGTCTTGGAAATCGAGGTTTGAGGGACACTCGAGCCTCTCCTGAGGCGGTTTGCGACTCGGCCAGCGACTCGATCCCGGGAGGCAAGGGCAAAGCGTCGATCTTCCTTCAGGCATGCGCATCGACCCTGCCCCTGAGGCGAAGCGATACGATGCTCCTGATTTCATGCCTCAGCAGTGACACTCATCGCCCCGCGAGGCTTATGAAGCCGCAAGGGGAGGGCACGACATGGAACAGCAAGTGCTGAAAAGCGGCCTCAGCCGCGCCTGCGTCCGTTATTCGAGCCCTTGCGGGCGCCGCCGCCCGCCCCCTTGAAACGCTTCTTGCCGGGAGCGCCGCCAGTCGGGCGTTCGCTATTTTCGCGTCCCCCCTCACGCCCGCCGCCATGGGCGTGGCCTCCTTGCGGTCTGGGGCCACGTCCGGGGCCGGAATAACTTCCGCCTGAACGGTCACCTCCTGATCGCTCACCACTGGCACGGTCACCGAAGCCCCTGGCACCGCCGCGTCTGCCGGGCACGGCGCGTTTCTGGTGTTCGCGCTCGCGGCTCTGCTGACGCAGCACGGCCTCGATCCAGTCATTCAGCGCCGTCGTGTTGTCCTCCGCGGCCTGCTTGTCTGTGTAGGCATCGGCAAAGCGCAAGGAGAGCCAGCGCCACGCCACAAGGCGCTTGTGGCGCTTCTCGGCGCGTTCGAGTTCCTCGCGCCCGGCTTGTGAGGGCTGAACCAGACGCCCCGTGCCGGGCGGGGGTACACGACGCCCGGCCGCATGGTCGCTGGCCCAGCCGACCAGCCGCGAAATGCCGTTATCGCGCTCATCGATGGGGCACATGGCATAGACCCAGCGCTGGGTAAGGGAGAGCCCTTCCACACCTTCCAGCGCCGAGGCGATCTCGAAGGCCTGATCCATATCGGCCAAACGGTAATTCGGGTCATCGGCGCGCAGCACGGCGCGCTTGATGCGCACGAGCACACCGTAAAGGCTATCGGTTTCGATTTCCTCGGCTACGGCGCGCACGATATCGGCATCCGGTTGCACAAGGGGGCGCAGTTCCGTGATGGGCTCGGGCGGTGCAGCGAGCATCTTGCGGATATGGGCCGGTGTGCCTGCCTCGCCCAGCACGGCGACGACGCCGTTTTCATGATGGCCGTAGCGCCCAGCGCGCCCGCCAATCTGCTTGGTCTCCTGCGCCGTCAGGTCACGCGTCTGCTTGCCGTCATATTTGCGCAGTGCACTGAACACGACGCGCTTGATGGACAAGTTGAGCCCCATGCCGATGGCATCGGTCGCGACCAGAATTTCGGCCTCGCCATTATTGAAGCGCGCGGCTTCGGCGCGGCGCACCTCAGGGCTCAGCGCGCCATAAACCACGGCCACGCGCTTGCCGAGTGTCAGAAGTTCGGCGCGCAGATCCAGAACCTCGCGACGTGAGAAGGCAATAAGTGCATCGCCCGCCTCCAGATCGCGCAGGCGCAAAGGCGCGCTGGCGGCGCGAAGCGGGGACTTGCGCTCGAGGCTGATCTCGTCCAGCGGATCGTCGCAAAGTTCGGCGATGCGCCTGATGAGCGGAATACAATCCGGTGCTCCCAGAATGTACAGATGACGCGCTGGCACGCCCATGATGGCAGCCGTCCAGGCGGCACCACGGTCGGGGTCCATCAGCATCTGCGCCTCATCGATCAGGGCAACATCGACCGGGTTATGAAACGGGCACATCTCGACCGTCGCGGCCAGATGGCGCGCCCCGGGAAACTCGATGCGCTCCTCGCCCGTGGCGAGTGAGGCGGGAACACCGCGAGACAGCAGGGACTCGCGGAATTCATGCGCCAGAAGGCGTAGCGGCGCGAGCGCGAGACCGCTTTCGGCATTGGCCAGAGCATTGAGCGCGGTATAGGATTTGCCCGAGTTGGTCGGGCCGGTAACCAGCGTGATCCGACGCTTGAGCGAGCGCGCCGTGCGGAAATGCGCGACATAACGATCAAGCGCCGCCACACGGGCAATGACCGCATTCCCCACCTTGCGTCCGGCGAGAGCCGGCGTGCCTTTTTCTCCTCCGCGCCACTCGGCCAGTTGCGAACGCAGGCGCTTGAGAATTTCGGGATCGAACTCGAATTTCTCTGTACCGTCGGGTTGCGGAGTGCGGCGGGTGACCGGCAGGCGGTTCTCGGCAATCCAGCGTAGCGCTTCGCGCGGGGTGCAATGCAGGATGGCCGGCACCTGATCGAACCCGACAAGGCTCTCTTCCCATGCCTTGAGGCGCTCGTTTTCCCGCTTGCGGCGTGCCTCGGCGCGTGCCTCGATGCGCTCTTCCTCTTCGCGACGCGCTTTCTCGCTTGCGATCAGCTCAGCCTCGAAGCCGGTATCTTCCACCCCGAAAGCCGAGGCGATGATCTGGGCAAGGCGATCGATCTGTCCGCCCGAGAGGAAAGTGCCCGCATCGGTCAGATCGGCCTGCACGGCCTCCAGTACATCGCGTGGCGTATGGCCCATATCGCGAAAACGCGCCGCCAGCGTGTCGTCCAGCGTGGCGCGCAGAAGCTCCGGCGTCGCGCGCGGGTCGTGCACGCGGCTCACGGCATCGAGCATATCTGCCTTGCTGATCCAGAGCTCGCCCGCGCGGCGGGTGAGGTTCATGAGCTGCGCCGCCCAGTCTTTCCGTCGAACGTCGCATATCAGCCGCTCATATTCCGAAGCGAGGATGGTGTTCGTCCCCGGTACGAGGCTGCGCGCGATCAGTTTGAGGAGGCGCGGCTCCTCCTTGGGGCTGGGCGAGAGGCCGGTTTCCTCAATCGCAACAGAGAGCGCGTGATCGGCGGGGGAGAGTGCTGAATCCATAGATACGTTTGTGCGATAGGACACGTTTCGCTGCAACGGGAGACTTGCGACATCCCCGCTTTCGCCCTCCTATACGCAACCGGAACGAAACTCACGGTTACGACACGAGGAGACCCTGGTGCGGTTCAAGAAAGCTTCACGACTTTCCGCCATTCTGGCTTCTGCAACGCTGATGGGCAGCACTGCGCTCGCAGCGCCTGATATGCCGCCGCCGCATATGGGGCCGCCACCTCCACCCGGTGCTGGCCCTGATGGCGGGCCTATGGGTGGTCCCATGGGTGGCCCGGGTGAGGTGCACGGCCCCGCCTATCTCATGAAGCCGCAGCATGTTCTGAGCGATGGCAGCGCCACCATTCGCGGTCAGGTCATCCCGTATCAGGCAGAATCCGGTACGCTGATCGTTCATCCTGAAGGCTGGGATGACGCCAATCCCGATCCCAAGGTCCCGCAGGCTGTCGCCTCCATTTTCTACGTCGCCTATTTCAAGAAGGGTGCGCATCCCGAAAACCGGCCCATCACCTTCATCTATAATGGCGGCCCCGGCTCTTCTACCGTCTGGCTGCATATGGGCGCACTCGGTCCCAAGCGCGTCGTGACCTCGGACGACGTGCATACCCCCGCTGCGCCGTACAAGCTGGTGGATAACGACGATTCCCTGCTGGACTCGACCGATCTCGTCTTTATCGACGCCCCGGGGACAGGCTTTGGTCGCGTGGTCGGCAAGGATCGGGACAAGGCCTTCTACGGCACCGATCCCGATGCCGCGGCCTTTACCGATTTCATTGCCCAGTTTCTGGCCCGTCACGGGCGCTACAACTCGCCAAAATATCTCTTCGGCGAGAGCTATGGCACCACACGCTCGGCCATCGTCGCCAATGCGCTGGCGTCGGAGAAGGGGATCGACCTCAATGGCGTGATTCTGCTGTCGCAGATCCTGAATTACGGGAATTCCATCGATCGCGCCCAGAGCAATCCGAGCAACGATCAGCCTTATGTGCTGGGCCTGCCGAGCTTTGCCGCGACGGCCTGGTATCATCACAAGCTGCCTGATCAGCCTGCCGATCTGAAAACCTTCCTTGCCGAGGTCGAGCATTTTGCCCTGACCGACTACACCTCCGCCCTGCAGGACGGCACCGGGATCAGCGATGAAAAACTCAAGGCCACGGCCGAAAAGCTGCATCGCTATACCGGTCTGCCGGTCGATTACCTGATCAAGGCTGATCTGCGCGTGAACGGGGGCGAATTCGCCAAGACGCTGTTGGGTGAGGAGGGGCAGGATACGGGTCGCCTCGACAGCCGTTTCTCGGGACCGAGCCTGGACCCGCTGGCCCAGCGGCCCGCCTATGATCCGCAATCTGCGGCGATGGAGTCCGCTTATGTCGCAGCGTTCAATGACTACGCGCGCAAGACGCTGCATTACGGGGCCGATCCGTCCTTTGGCGATGGCTACATGGAATATCGCGTGAGTGCCCATAGCATCGGAAAATGGAGCTTCACCCACAAGCAGCCCGACCAGCGCGGCGCGGCGCGGGGGGAGCCGAATGTGCTGCCGGACCTCGCCATGGCCATGAAGACCAACCCGTCACTTCAGGTCATGCTGAACCAGGGCTATTACGATCTTGGTACCCCCTATTTCGAGGGCGTGTACGAGATGCGTCACCTTCCAATTCCGCGCGCGCTCGCGAAGAATGTCGAGATCAAGCAATATGCATCTGGTCATATGGTGTACGCCCATCTGCCAGCGCTGAAGGAAATGCACGATAACGTGTCGCAGTTTATCGCAAGGACGCATCCAAAATCGTCGTAATAATTTAAAACAGACGAAGCTGTGGGGTTTTCAAACGGCGGAAGGATGCTCTAGAAATTTCGCCACTTTGGGCGGTGTCAGACCGCCCGCCCCCTGCTCCCTGCGAAAGAGTGCCGATGAACGCGCCTGTCTCCCTGCCGATGCCCATTATTGCCGAGCCGCTTTCGGGGCTCCTCCCTCTCGAGGGCCATCCCGGCCAGTATCGTCTGGCACCGCCCAGCAAGGAATATGGGCATCTTCAGGCCTGCGAGGTTCTGAGCGTCCATCACTGGACCGATCGTCTGTTCACCTTCACCTGCACCCGCGACCCTGGACTGCGCTTCGAAAACGGTCAGTTCACGATGATCGGCATTGAGGTTGAGGGCAAGCCGCTGCTGCGCGCCTACTCCATCGCCTCTGCCAATTATGAGGAAGAGCTCGAATTCCTCTCCATCGCGGTGGAAGACGGTCCGCTGACCTCGCGCCTGCGCCATGTGAAGGTGGGCGATACCGTGCTCGTCGGTCGCAAGCCGGTGGGCACGCTGTTGCTCGATAATCTACGCCCGGGCCGCAATCTCTATTTCCTGTCAACGGGCACGGGCCTTGCACCCTTCATGAGCCTGATCGAAGATCCGGAATGCTATGAGCGTTACGAGAATGTGGTGCTGAGCCATACCGTGCGCGTCTCTGGCGAGCTGGCTTATATGAATCATATCCGCCACGATCTGCCGAACCACGAATTCCTGGGCGAATTCGTGTCCAAGCAGCTCCGCTATTATCCGGCTGTTACGCGTGAAGACTTCCCGGTGACCGATCGTATCACCACGTTGATTGAGAACGGCAAGATCTTCGAGGATTTGGGCCTTCCCAAGCTGGACCCCGAGCATGACCGCGTCATGATCTGCGGGTCGCCCGAGATGCTGGCCGATACCGAAAAGCTCCTTCTTTCCATGGGCTTTGACGAAGGCAATATGAGCAACCAGGGTTCGTATGTCGTCGAGAAGGCCTTTGCGGAACGTTGAGCCCTCTCGTCCCGTTCTGAACGGGCGCAAGACAGAATACTGATTATGCCATGCGCGGCCGGGAGGTTTCCCGGCCGCGTTTCATTTGGGGGAGGGGCTTCATGCCGGATTTCGATGTTTTCGTGATTGGTGCCGGATCGGGCGGTGTCCGCTTTGCGCGTATCGCCGCGCAGAACGGGGCCAAGGTCGCCATTGCCGAAAGCCGCCATTGGGGTGGCACCTGCGTCAATCTGGGCTGTGTGCCCAAGAAGCTCATGGTCTATGCCTCCGAGGGTGCCGAAGCCGCAGAAGACGCCCGTGCCTATGGCTGGGACATCAAGACCGGCGCGCATGACTGGCAGAAACTGATCGCCGCCAAGGACAAGGAAATCGAGCGGCTCGACGGGATCTACAAATCCATGCTGGGCAAGGCAGGGGTCGAGCTGTTTATCGGGCGGGCCAAGCTGATCGACGCCAACACCATCGAGATCGGCCCGGGACCGCTGGACGAGCAGGCGGAGCCGAGGCGGGTCACCGCCAAGCGCATCGTGATTGCCACGGGCGGACGCCCCACGCGCCCCCCCATCGAGGGCGCGGACCACGCCATCATTTCCGATCAGGCCTTCCATCTCAAAGACCGTCCGGAACGTATCTGCATTATCGGCGGCGGTTATATCGGGGTTGAGTTCGCCGGAATTTTCGCCGGACTGGGGTCACAGGTCGATCTCGTGTTTCGTCAGGACCTGCCTTTACGCGGTTTCGATCAGGAATTACGCGAGAAACTGCATGAGGCGCTGCCGCATCACGGCATCACCGTTCATGCGGGTCAGAGCCCGGAGCGGATCGAAAAACTAGGTGAGTCCAGCTATCGTGTCACCTTGGGCAATGGCGAGAGCATCGAAACCGGACTGGTTTTCTTTGCCACCGGACGTAAGCCCAATATCGATGGGCTCAGGCTGGAAGCCGTCGGCGTGACGCTCAAGAATGGCGCTGTCGCAGTCGATGAGCGATCGGCGACCAATATCGCCAATATCTTCGCGATTGGTGATGTGACGGACCGGATCAACCTCACCCCCGTCGCGATTGCGGAAGGGCATATCCTGGCCGAGACCCTGTATGCCGGTCAGGCCAGAAGCTGGTCATTCGAGACGACACCCAAGGCCGTGTTCTTCTCGGAGACCCTCGCCAGTGTTGGCTTGACGGAAGAAGAGGCCGTGGGGGAGGCAGATATCGAGGTGTTCACTGCCGCGTTTCGTCCTCTGCGTCAGACCCTGATCGGGCGCGATCGCAAGGCGTTCATGAAGCTGATCGTCGAGCGTGAAAGCCAGAAAGTGGTTGGCGCGCATATGATGGGCGATGCGGCGGCAGAGATGATGCAGGGCATCGCCATTGCGGTCACGGCCGGGCTCAAGAAAATCGATTTCGACCGCACGATCGGCATTCACCCGACCACAGCGGAAGAATTTGTCACCATGCGCTCGCCCACGCGTCAACGCGAGCGCACGCCCCGCTCCTGAACCGCCTTCCGAACCGTTTCCAACCCGGCCAAACGCGCGCATCGTCGGGTTGGGGCCTCTTTCGTTTCGTGCCTCGAGTTACCGGCTGAGGCTAGGGAACCGCGTGGCGCACGGGTTCGGGCAGTTTTCTCGACAGAGGCGCCGGAGCCGAGTCGGTGGCGGGGTCGTAGCCAGGGCTGTCCGGATCGTCAGGATGGGTTGGCGGAAGGGGGGAGAGGGCGCTCTCTTTCCAGGCGCGGGTCACCAGATCGCGCAGCATCGCCGATGCCGCGGCGCAACGCTCATAGACGAGGCTCCGGGCCTTCCGATTGCTGGCGTCGTGCAATGCGCCGTCCCGGTCCAGCGTATGTTCATGCGTTGTGCCGTGCCCGGGTCGCTCTGGGCAAGGCGCACATGCTCGCGATAAAGCGACAGAAGGAAAGCGATACGCGAGCGCGGGATAGTGGTCATGAAGGCGAATTGTTCGCGAAACCATCCGTGGTTGGGGTCTTCTTCCATTTTGGAAAAGGCCTCGCTTTCGGCCCGCCAAGTATCGGGCAAGGTGGCCGATCGCGCGATCAGCGCCTTTTGCGCCTTCAGATAGACGGGGCCGTCATCGGGGAGTGTATCTATGGCCGCGCGATTGATGACGCCATGCGCCCGTTCGCCCCAACCATAAACCGTGCAGGGACACAGCAATGAAATTGCGATCAGCCCTGCAAACACGCCTCTCGGGTAAAACAAGAAGACGGTCCTTCCTTGCATCCATTAACGAAGGAGCCAGGATAGACCGTGAACGCGCGTGGTAAGGTGACGCTTCGATGATATTGCCGGAAGGACGGAGTGACCCGAGCCTCGTCGCGGCATGGCATCCGCAGAGTGCTCGCTTAGTGTCGCCGCTTGTTTTGCCATGGCATGGCCCATGAAGCGGCGCGTGACAGGCCCATCACCCGGGCAATGAAGACTGCCCGGGTGGAACGCGTATCAGAGTGTCGTGCTGGACAGGAAAGCCAGAAGATCGCGGTTGAGTGCCTCGGCATCGGTCGCGAAAAGGCCATGAGGGGCGCTATCATACTCCACATAGCGCGCATGGGGCACGAGATCCTTCACGCGCTTGCCCGTCAGTTCATAGGGCACGGTCTTGTCGCCCGTGCCATGCACGACGAGCGTAGGCACGGTGAAAGCCGCCAGATCGGGGCGGAAATCGGTGCGGCTGAAGCTGTCGATACAATCCAGCGTGGCGTTCGGGCTTGCCATGATACCCAGCGTGAAGCTCCAGTCGATCAGCGCCTGGCTGACCGGCTTGCGGATCATGCTCACGCCGTAGAAGCTCTTGAGGAACTCAGCCAGGAAGGCGAAGCGGTCACGCCGTATCTGGGCCTTGAAATCCGCGAAGCCATCGACAGGGACGCCGTCGGGATTGCTGCTGTCCTGAAGCAGATAGGGCACGACCGAGGCAATCAGGGCGACGCCTGCGAGACGCGTCGTGCCGTACCGGCTCAGATAGCGTGCGACCTCGCCACCCCCCATGGAGAACCCCGCAAGCGTGAGGTCTGTCAGGTCGAGGCTTTCGATCAGCTCGGCCAGATCGGCGGTGAGGGTGTCGTAATCATAGCCGCCAAAGGGATGACTCGATTGACCGAAGCCACGACGGTCATAGGTGATGACCCGGTAACCGGCCTCGAGCAGCGCGAGGGTCTGGTATTCCCACATGTCGCCGGTGAGCGGCCAGCCATGGATCAGCAGGACGGGGCGACCCGCACCCATATCCTTGTAATGGAGAGAATTTCCGTCGCGCAGCTTGAGAGAGGGCATGGTCTCATCCTTTCCGGTTCGCCCGTCATAGGGGGCGGTGATTCCGGAAAGAAGAACCGGGACCGAGGCAGGGAGTTCCTGCCCGGTTCAGGAGTGCGCTTTCACCGGGGCGTGAGACCCACCAGGGCTGGCCTCACATTCTCAGGTCGGCTCGTGTGACAGCGGGCAGGGAAGAGATGTCGGGCAGAGGCGCAATAAGGTGATCAGCGCGGGGCAACCCAGCCGTTACCCGAGGCGTCGCCCAGCTGACCGCTCTGGACAGGGCTGCTATTGGAATAGGCTGAGCCGAACTTGCTCAGATCCGCGCCGGTCACCGCATCGCGCTGCACATTATCGGCGTGATCCGGATCGGGGCCATGCTGAAACTCGGTGCTCGGCGTTTCCTGATAGCCGGGCGGCAGGGAGTGACGCCCCTTTGCGGTCAGATGCTCGCCCTTGCCATGATATTCCACGCCCGTATCATTGGCCGTGTTCTGCGGGGCATGGGCCTCGCTCGGTGCGTTCTGCCCGGTGAACTGGGCGAAAGCCGTTCCGGCGGGCAGGGCGAAAAGAGAGGCAGCCAGTAAGGCGGCGCGTCGGCGCGTTGACATCGAAGCATTCCCTTGCAGTTTCGTCCCATTCGGCAAGGCCTAAAGGAACGGTGGTTGCCATTTCGGAAATAAGCCCGATCTCTGGCGCAGTCAGAGACTCCAAGTAATTCGTGAGATCGGAGGCGGCAAGAGCCTATCGTGATGGATGACCTCTTCAATGCGGTACGCGAGACAGAGACCCTGGGACCGGATGCCGTTTTCCTGCCCGGGCGGGCGCTCGACCAGGAACGCGGCCTGGTCGAGACGATAGAAACGATTGCCGCTTTTTCTCCCCTTCGCCGATTGCAGACACCGGGTGGACGACAGTTCTCGGTCCGCATGACAAATTGTGGCGAGCTGGGCTGGCACTCGGACAGGGGAGGCTATCGTTACGAGTCCGTCGACCCTCTGACCGGCAGGAACTGGCCCGGTTTGCCCCGGGAATGGTCCCTGCTCGCGCGTGATCTGGCGCAAGAGGCGGGTTTTGACGGGTTCACGCCGCAAGCCTGTCTGATCAATTGCTATGAGCCGGGCGCGCGGATGGGGCTGCATCAGGACCGTGACGAGGAGGCATTGGAAAGTCCGATCGTCTCGATTTCTCTGGGGGTTCCGGCCCTGTTTCTCTTTGGCGGGGTGGCCAAGACCGACGCCGTTCGCAAGATCCCCCTGTTGAGCGGCGATGTCGTCGTCTGGGGAGGCCGGTCACGGCTGTTTTATCACGGCATCGCTCCGCTCAAGCCGGGCACGCACCCGCTTACCGGCGCGCTGCGATGGAATCTCACCTTCCGCCGGGTGAGGGCGCAGGATAGCCCCTAGGCGTATGGGCTATTACGCTCCATACTAAGTTCCCTTTTTTCAACCAAAGGAAGACGCTCTCATGCACCCGAACCGCGAATCCGCTGCGCACGCCGGCTGGACGCCGTCGAGCTGGCGGTCGCACCCCATCCGCCAGGCGCCCCAATATCTGGATGCAGCCGCGCTCGACTCTGTCGAAGCCCGTCTGCGGCGATATCCGCCACTGGTGTTTGCGGGTGAGACGCGGCGCCTCAAGAGCCAGCTTGCCAAGGCAGCGCGTGGCGAGGCCTTTGTGCTGCAGGGCGGTGCCTGTGCCGAGAGCTTCAACGAGTTCACGGCTGATATCGTGCGCGACACGTTCCGTGTGCTCCTGCAGATGGCAGTCGTTCTCACCTTTGGAGCCAAGGTGCCGGTCATCAAGATCGGTCGCATGGCGGGGCAATATGCCAAGCCGCGCTCTTCCGACACGGAGACGCAGGACGGCGTCACCTTGCCCTGCTATCGCGGTGACATCATCAACGGGCCGGAATTCACTGAATCCGCCCGCCTGCCTGATCCAGGGCGCATGGAAACCGGCTATTTCCAGTCTGCCGGCGTCATGAACCTGCTGCGCGCCTTCGCATCGGGGGGCTATGCGAATCTGCATGAGGTGCATCGCTGGAATCTCGGCTTCGTCAAGCGTTCGCCTCTGGCCGAGCGCTATCAGGATCTGGCCCAGCGCATCGATGAGACGCTCTCCTTCATGGGGGCCTGCGGGTTCAACCAGAGCGCCCCCCAGATCAACGAGACCGAGTTCTATACGTCTCATGAGGCGCTGCTTCTGCCCTATGAGCAGGCACTCACGCGCATCGATAGCCTGAGCGAGAACTGGTACGATTGCTCGGCCCATTTTCTCTGGATCGGCGATCGCACACGCCAGCCCGATGGGGCGCATGTCGAGTTCCTGCGCGGCGTGGGCAATCCGATCGGCATCAAGGTTGGACCGACGACCACGCTGGACGATCTGGAAAACCTGCTCGATATCCTCAACCCGAAGGATGAGGCAGGACGCATCACGCTCATCTCGCGCATGGGCGCCGGCAAGGTCGGGGATTTCCTGCCGCCTCTGCTCGACAAGGTCCAGGCAAGCGGTCGCACCGTCACATGGCTGTGCGACCCGATGCATGGCAACACCATCAGCACGGCTGACAAGGTCAAGACGCGCTCCTTCGACTCCATTCTGGGCGAAGTGAAGGGTTTCTTCTCCGTCTTCCAGAAGGCCGGGCTCCGTCCGGGCGGCATCCATATCGAGATGACCGGCCAGGATGTGACCGAATGCGTGGGCGGCGCCCAGTGCCTGACCGAGGCCGACCTGGCCGGGCGCTACGAAACCTTCTGCGATCCGCGTCTCAATGCGGAGCAGTCACTCGAGATGGCCTTCCTCCTTGCCGAGGAACTGACGGGCCATTTCCGTGACCACGGGGCGCTTCGGGGATGACCCCGCCCAAGGCGGATGAGGGACGCGCAGCACTCGATGCGGCGCTCAGCCCCAGACTCTCGCTGACGCCTGGCGAGATCGCGGCACGGACGGATGCGTATTTCAATCGCACCCAGGCCATTGTGTCGCGCTTCGGCGAGTGTGAGGTCACCTATGCGCTGTTCATCCGGCGCCCGGTGATTGCAGCACACGGGCTGATGGTGGCCTGGCTCGAAAACGTGGCCCGCGAGCAGGATTTCGAGGTCGCCATTGACATCATCTCGGCGGAAGGAAGCTGGGTCGGGGCGGGCGAACCCCTGCTCTATCTGACAGGCCCCTTTACGAAGCTTGCTCCGCTGGAAACCCTGCTGCTCCAGAAGCTCGGCTCGGCCTGTGTGGCTGCGCATAATGCCTATCAGATGGCGCTGGCTTTGCCGGATGCCGCCTTCATGGCCATGGAGGCCCGTCATTGCGCCGGGTTCGAAATGCAGGAGATGATGGGCTATGCGGCGTCCATCGGGTCGCGTGCTGCACGACGCGAGGGCGCGCGTGGTTTTGTTGGCTGTGCCAACGACGTGACCGCGGCCTTCTTCGGTCAGGATCACGGGCTGGGGACCATGCCCCATGCGCTGATCGGCTATGCCGGCTCCACGTTGCGCGCCGCCGAGATGTATCGCGAGGTCTATCCCGACGATCCGCTGGTGGTGCTGGTCGATTATTTCGGCCAGGAGATCACTGATGCGCTGGCCGTCTGCCATCGTTTTCCGGAACTGGCGGCGCAGGGGCGCATCAGTGTGCGTCTCGACACCCATGGCGGGCGCTTCATCGAGGGGCTTGATCCCCAGTCGTCCTATGCCGTGCTGGAACGTCATACGCCGGGCACGATCAGGCGCTATCGCTCCGATCACGAATTGAAGGATCTGGTCGGGACGGGCGTTTCGGCAGCCGCGATCTGGTGGATGCGTGAACAGTTGAATGCGGCGGGCTTCACGGAAGTGAAGATCATCGTCTCCTCAGGGTTCGGTCTGGAGAAATGCATGACCATGCGCGACTCCCATGCCCCGCTCGATGTGGTCGGCACCGGATCGTTTATTCCGGTCAAATGGAACGAAACCTACGCCACCGCCGATATCGTCGCTTATGACGGGGAGAAGCGAGTCAAGGTCGGCCGCGAATTCCTCCTTCAGAAGATACAGAGCAAGTCCAAGGAGAATGGCGCATGAGCAGCTCAGAAGCAGAACCCGATCGCGGCTGGTTCGTCAGGATTCTTGATAATTCGGGTGGCGCCGAGGAGGGGATCGTCGAGGAGGTCAAGGACTTCCAGGACCTTGCCCATGCCAATGCCTATGCCCGGGCCTATGTGCGTGACAGTGTGGAACGCTGCCGTGTTGGCGGGGCTGTCGGGCGTGAGGTGCTGGAAGCCTGGTTTTCGTTTGGTGAGGACGCGATTGTGGTCGAAGCCGGGGATGATGGCTGGAAATCGGCCTCGGAACTCGAGGATTTCGCGGCGACGCCTGCCACCCCCATGGAACGTGACTGGCGTACGCTCGACCCGCGACGACTTGTGGAGGATGACGAGGAGGTAGAGCTCTGATGACCCTGCCGCGTCGCCAGCTTATTGCCGCCGCTGCCTCTCTGGGAGCCTTTCTTCCTCTCGCCGCGCGGGCCGCACGGCCGGTGCTACCGACCCCCGCGCCCCCGGCCCCCGAAACCCATCTGCCGGATCTGAGCCGCCAGTTGACCGCTTTGCCGCGTCGTCGTGAGTTCACGACTCTGCCTCGGCTACTGGATCATCCGGATCTGTGGGACGATGTCGCCTTCGATGCCCTGCGCGCCTATCGCGGGGCGGAGCGGATGATCGGGACGGGGACTGCCCTTTCCGGGTCCTGGCCCGTCGAGGCCCAAAATCTGCTGAACAGCGAAATCTTTGCCTTCGGTCATCCCGACGCGCTTCTGGTCATGGCGCTCTGGGGCGAGGCGCAGCTTGCGCTTTATGACGAGGCCGCATGGTCGCAATTCGATCTCGCCCGCCTGACCTCGCCGGGGCAATCTCCGCTGCCGCTCAAGCAGAGTGCTACGGGGAGCTCTCGCCACCATCAGGACGAATTGGGCGCGTATGGCGCGGCGGGGCGCGGTATTCCGGCACTTCAGGCACGCGGCGTTGTGTTTCTGGCCTGCCATAACGCGGTCTGGGCTCATGCGGGGCGTCTGCTGGCACTGGGTGCCGTCCCGGGAAATCCCGCACAGGAGCAGCTTGCGGCGCAGCTCACGAATCATCTCGACAAGCGGGCGATTGTTACACCCAGCGCGCTGGGCGCACTGGCTGAGTTGCAGCGCGCCGGTTTCTCGCGCGTTTTCTGAACGCGCCTGAAGTTCTGATCGTGCTCGGCGCGCACGGGCACTGGCAAATTGCCCGCGCGCTTGGCATAGAAGCAGCATGAAACTGCGCTTCGCCCCCAGCCCGACCGGCTATCTTCATGTTGGTAATGCCCGTCTGGCCATTGCCAACGCCCTCTATGCCCGCAAGCATGGTGCCCAATTCCTGCTGCGCATCGATGATACCGATCTGGAACGCTCAAAGGCGGAGTATGAGCAGGGCATCAAGACCGATCTGGAATGGCTTGGTCTGGACTGGGACGAAATGGCGCATCAGTCCGAACGTCTCGATCGCTATGCCAAGGCCATTGAGGCCCTCAAGGCGTCCGGTCGGCTCTATCCCTGTTTCGAGAGCGAGCAGGAACTGGCCGCCAAGCGCGAGGCGCGGCTCAAGGCACGCAAGCCCCCCATCTATGACCGGGCCATGCTGCGCCTGACCGCCGATCAGCGCGAACGGGCCGAGGCCAATGGCAAGGTGCCGTATTGGCGCTTCAAACTGTCGGACGGCCATAAGAGCTGGCGCGACCTGGTCATGGGAGATCTGTCGGTCAAGCTGACGGCCATCTCCGACCCTGTTCTGGTCCGCGCCGATGGCACGGTGCTCTACACCTTGGCTTCGGTCGTGGACGATATGGAACTCGACGTGACCCATATCATCCGGGGCGAGGATCATATCACCAATACCGGCGTGCAACTCGACATCATCGAGGCTCTGGGCGGCCGTCCTTCACGTTTTACCTTCGCACATCTGCCGCTCCTGCTGGACGAGGGCGGTGGCAAGCTGTCCAAGCGTTTCGACTCCCTCTCTCTGAGAGCGCTTCGCCATGACGGTATGGAGCCGCAATCGGTGGTCTCCTACCTTTCGAAGATCGGCAGTTCGGATGACCCTGTGCCGATGACGCTCGAGGAATCGATTGCCAGCTACGATCTGTCCCATGTCTCGCGCTCTGCGGCGCGTTTCGACATGCAGCATCTGCTCGGGCTCAATCGCCGTCTGCTTCATACGCTCGATTTCGAGGCAGTGAAGACGCGCTTGCCCGAGGGCGCGAGCGAGGCCTTCTGGAACGCCATTCGCGGCAATGTCGATCTGACCGGCGAGATCGCGTTCTGGTGGGACGTGGTGCAGGGCGAGATTGCGCCGCCTTCCCTGAGTGGCGAGGCGGAGTTCCTAGCACAAGCCCGGCAAACCCTGCCTGCAGAACCCTGGGATGGCGAAGTCTGGAAGCAGTGGATCAACGCCCTCAAGGAGGTCTCAGGCCGCAAGGGCAAGGCCTTGTTCCATCCGCTGCGCCTCGCCTTGACAGGGGAAGAGGCCGGACCGGAACTGCATGCGCTTCTGCCGCTCATGGGGCGCGCCCTTGTGTTGCGTCGCCTTGAAGAAGCTGCACTGGCCTGAGCAGGGCAAGGGCGAAAAGGACGTGAAGGGCGACCAGAGCCAGAAAGGACCCCTCGAATGGGGCCGCCTCCTCAAGGGTCGGGTTGGGTTGCCGCTCCAGGGGCAGGAGGATGAACTGGATGCGGGGCAGAAACGCGAGCGTTCTGCGGTGGTACGGATCGGCATCGGCAGCAATTTCTGGACCGATCTCTATCACCACGCCCTGACCACCTCCTGGCCCCGCTTCATGGGGTGGTCGACCATCGCCTATGTCGTCGTCAATCTGGCTTTCGCACTGCTCTATCGCCTGTGCGATGCGCGTATCAACAACGCCGCTGATCTCGATCTGCTGGCATTGTTTTTCTTCAGCGTGCAGACTCTCTCGACCGTCGGCTATGGGGTCATGGCCCCCACAGGCCACATGGCGAACGCGCTCGTGTCGATTGAAGCCTTGCTGGGCATGATGGTCAATGCGCTCTCGACCGGTGTCGTATTTGCGCGATTCTCCAGGCCGCGCGCCCAGATCCTGTTCAGTCAGGTGGGGGTGATCAGCCAGCAGGCCAGCCCGCCAGCACTCTGCATAAGGCTCGCCAACTCACGCAAGAGTGCCGTCCTGGCGATGGACGTTCAGCTCTCGCTTTCCCAGTTCGTGATTGGAGAGGGCGGATACCCGACGCGCATCTTTTCTCCGCTGAAGCTGCTTCAATCCCAGGTGCCCGAACTGCGCTTCATCGAGACGCTGGTGCATCCGATCGACAGTACCAGCCCACTTACATTGCTGAGCCTCGAGCAGCTTGATGCCACCCACGCCGAAATCCTGGTGACCGTGCGCGGCACGGATGAAGCCACAGGCCAGGCTGTTCTGCTGCAACGCAGCTATGACCACGCCCGGATGATGAAGGGAATGCGCTTCGTCGACATGGTGATCCATGACGGACAGGGAACCTATCGCATCGACTATCGCCGCCTTCATGACATCGAAAAGGAAGCTGATCGGCCGGTTTGATCGGCTGGAGCACTTGCTCAGGGGCCCGGCCTGAAGCGCGGCAGGAGAATAGGGCATCGTGATGCCAGTTAAACTTTTGCCTGTGACTCATATCGAAGCTGTAAACATCTTGCCATGAAACCGTCGGGGTGCGACGAGGAACCCGTTCAGGCATGTCGACTCACATCCTGCAGCGATGGACGCGCGAAATTACGCCACGGAGGAGCGGTTTCTCGCAGAACCAGCCCGCAAGTGTTTGGGGATTGGCGGTAAACCGATGCTGCGCGCTGTCTAGGGCGATGAGATGCAGGTCAGTGGGCCCGAATTGGTGTCGACGTGTATGAAGCGTTATGGAGATCGGTCAGGAATATGGTTTTCTTCGATAAATTGCGTCAGAATTTCTCGCATGTGCGGGAAAGCTGGTTTCTGGCGAGCCTATACCTTTTCTGCGGCTGTATTTGCGTCGCGTTTCTTGCGGCGATCGTTCCCCCTTTTGAGAACTCCGACGAGTTCAACCACCTCAAGCGTGTCGATCAGATTCTCACCGGTCATCTCATCGCCTGGAAACACGGTACACCAGCGCGTTCGGGGGGAAAGGTCGAGGTCGGTATCGATCAACTGGATCAGATCTACGGTGCCATGCGCTTTCATGCTGAAGTGAAAGTAACACCCGACATGATCCGGCGCGGTTCAATGATCCGGCTCGGCAACAGGGGATATCAGGATTTCTCCAATACGGCGATCTACTCGCCACTCCTCTACATTCCCAACGTTGTGGGTCTGGGTATGGCGAGGCTTATCCACGTCAACCTTCATCACGCTCTGATCGTCAGTCGGGCTTTCGGTGGCGTTGCCTGTGTCCTGCTTGGGGCTCTCTCCATTTATCTGATGCCGGGTGTTGGGGCGACTTTTCTGTTTGTCATTCTCTCCCTTCCGATGACGCTCTCACTTTTCGCCTCCATCAGTCAGGATGGGTTGATGATCTGCTCGGCGACGCTGGCAGCCGCCTTGATGGCACGCATCGGCTCATTGGCGAGTTCGAGGCCGGATACAGCGCTCAGGGTTCTTTTTGTACTCGTAACACTTCTCACGCTTGGGCGCCCTGCCTATGCTCCTCTGATCTTTATTCCGTTCTTTTTCGCATCCCGTGAAAATTGGCGCAGCCTTCTCAAGTATTGTCTAATCTCTCTGCTGATCGTTGGTGCGTGGTCTCTGCTCGTCAAGTTCTTCGTGATGATACCTATGTGGGAGGGGCGCTCTTCATCCGGTCAGGTTCTGTTCCTGCTTCATCATCCCTTCCATGCCATACGTCTTGTCGTGAGTGCGTTTACCTCCCATCAGGGAATGGAGGGCATTGCCTTCTGGAAGGAAATGATCGGAGTTCTCGGCTGGATCGACGTTGTACTCCCCGCCTGGTTCTATGATCTGACAGCGCTTGTGCTGATTGCGGTACTCGTCTCTGGATGGAGGGCTGGGCTTGACGCGCGATCTTTGCTGAACTCCTCCTTTATCACCCTGATACTTGCCGGAAGTATTTTCCTTATCTTCCTGCTCGAATACATTACTTTCACGCCTGTGGGAGCGGATTATGTGTTCGGCGTACAGGGGAGATACTTTATTCCTCTTCTCCCATTTATGGTTTTTCTCATGCCTATGCGGGAAGCCCCACGTATCGCCTGGAGTGCGCGTGCACTGGCACTGTGCTGGATGCTTCTCTCGGTTGACGTCACCCTGTATCGCGTGACGGCGCGTTACTACATTCCGTAAGGGCCGAGTATACCCGGGCTTTGAATCGCAGCGATTCTGCCAAAATCGCTTCTGAAGACGCTCTGGTGGGCAGATTGAAGGCTTTCCCGCCTGTGAAGGATACTTCATCAATGGAGGGGGGCCGATTGCCGGGATATGAATGCGGCAATAGTCGGCCTCCATCAAGGAGGCCGACCTTTCTAAAGTTCCATGGTAATGCGGTTGAGCTCGCCACGTCCGATTTGCGGGTGGAAGGGGCAGCGTACGGTAGTAAAGCCAGCTGGCCAGCGCTTACTGATAGGTCTTACGCTTTTCCGCCTCTTATGCTTACGCCCTCGACCATCGGCGGAACAAGCGTGTAATAATTATATAATATGAAGTAATTATGACGATGAAATAATATCTTCATCATTCATACTTACTTCGCCACAAAACTATTTCTTTTTCGAATTAATTGAAACTGTCCCGATACGGTTTGTCACTGCGCTGCACCGCTCGGGATTGTGTTCGGTTCGAAATGAGCCCGGACGGCGCGTGACGGCCCCTATCCGGTCAGGAGAGAGTTTTGTGTTGAGAGGTAAGAGACTGTGCCTTGTGGTCACTTTTCTTTGCTGTACCGGCTCGGCCTTTGCCGCTGACCTGCAGGGACGTGCAGGGCAGGGCGACCCATCTACTGGAATTGCATCGGGTCGCGCAGAAAAGGCAGATTCAGTCAGTGCCCCTCCCAGGAGGGGCGACCCCCAGGATATGACCGGCGGATCTGTTCGTCGGGGTGAGGTTCCCAGAAAAACCAGACGTCATCCGGCCAGCCGCCGGGGTGCTGCCGGGCAGGAAACGACCGTTGGCGCTGCGAAAGACCCGGTGCAGGTCGCAGCAGCCCCCCCATCGAAAGCGGCACATCTGGCGGCAAAGAAGCACGCAGCGCATGTTTCGACGCCAGAAAGCATCAGCGTTACCGGCACCGGTCATGGGCGCAACGTCCAGAAAGATCCGGCATCGATCACGGTTTTCAGTGCCAAACAACTTGCCAATCGTCATGTCGTTTCGCTTGTCGATCTGGGCGACGGCTCCATCCCCTCGCTGCGTATCGCCCAGTTCTCGGGGCGTAATTCAGCACTGGTCGTGAATATTCGCGGCGTCGGCGTTCTCGGAGACAGCAACCAGCCCGCACGAGACCAGGGCGTGGGCGTGTATATCGATGGCGTCTATGTCGCGCGTCCTCAGGCTCTGGGTACCGCCTTGTTCGATGTCGAGAGTATGGAGGTACTCAAGGGCCCGCAAGGGACGCTTTTCGGGCGTAATACTGAGGCTGGTGCGCTCAACATCATCACCCGCAAGCCAACCGGAAAATTCGGAATGCGCCTGGTGGGCGGGTTCGGCAATTACAGCAGCAATAAGGGCGAGTTGCATCTCGATCTGCCCGCTTTCCACGATCTCGCCATCAAGGTCGACGCTGTCACTGCGCATCGTTCGCCCCTCGTCTCCAACCCGATGCCGGATACGGGCGGGTTCAACCAGTATGACAAGCATGGCGTGCATGTTGAGGCGCTCTATCGTCCGGTCGATAATTTTTCCGCCGATTATGCCTATGACAATTCCTATGACAGCACGACCACGCTCTGGATGCAGTTGCTGAAAGGCGGGTCGAACAAGCTCGCCAAACTCGCGACCTTACAAACTGCGCGCGCCAAAGAGGCCAATATCGGCGTGCCCGAGCGGCCGAGCATCGGGAAAAATAGCGGGCACCGCATGACGCTCGACTATAAGGCAATACCCCAATATCTGGCATTTCGCTCGATCACGGCTTATCGCTCCCTCAGTCAGAGCCAGTTCGATAACGGCATGGCTTCAGGCAGTATGTCCAATACCTCGGGCAATTTCCTCGGCATGAACTTTGCGCGTAACTCGCTCGCGGGATTCTGGCAGAACCAGATCAGTCAGGAAGTCCAGGCCTTCGGGCATACCAAGCGCCTGAAATACCAGGGTGGCTTTATCTATTATCGCGAGCATGCCTCCGATAATGCGCAGGCCTTCTACACCAACCAGTTCACCGATGCGGCGGGCAGCGCCTACAAGCTGCTTTCCGGCCCGGCCTATGATGACTGGAGCCTTCAACCCATCGATCGCGCCAGCCATGTGACGTCCAAGAGCTGGGGTGTCTATGGTAACGCCGTCTATACCCCGCCCGTACTGCACGATGCCCTGCACCTGACTGCGGGGCTGCGCTGGTCGCATGACGGCAAGCAGGGCACACTGACCACGGTGAATAACAAGGCGCCCGTAAATACTGCGGGCGTCTCTGGCCCGATCGATTTCAATGCCGGATGGTCGCGTGTTGATCCGTTGCTCGAAATCAGCGGCGACCTGACCCGACATGTGCTGCTCTATGGGAAATGGAGTACTGGCTACAAGCCGGGTGGTGCCAATTCACGCGCGCAGGATTACGAAGCCTTCGGCCCTGAATCGGTCTCGATGTTCGAAGTCGGCTCCAAGACCGAATTTCTCGATCACCGCGCGCGTTTCAATGTTGCGGGGTATTGGGGGGATTACAAAGACATCCAGGTTGACTTCAGCCGACCTTACCAAATCGGTAATCAGCTGACGACGCGCACGACGACCTCGACCATCAACGCGCCCGGCCATGGCGATTTGAGCGGTGTCGAAGCGGAGCTGAATGTCACCCCGTTGCGCTACCTGACAATCGGGTTCTCCTACGCCTATAACTATGTCCATATCCCTCCGACCGCGAACCCCTATCCGAACTCGATCGGCGTGGTCAGCCCGATGCTGGTGCCGATCTACCAGAGCTATACGCCGGCGCATTCGGGGAGCTTTCAGGTGGATTACGTGCGGCCGTTCCAGGGCTTTACCCTGCTCGCGCATCTCGATGGGAATATCGATAGCGGCTATTATGCCAACACGACCGACCCGGTCTATCTTGGCACCAGAAACCCGAAAAATGTCTATCAGCCCAAAGGGGATAGCGGCCTGATCGTCAATGGGCGTGTGGCGGTGTCCAATGTGCGGCTGGGGAATACCGGCAGTAAGGCCACGTTCTCGCTCTGGGCGCGTAACCTGTTTGCCGAGCAGCATGTATATTTCAAGACGCTGGGCGTTACGACGGGCCTGCAGGGCTATTACAATGAGGCGCGTCAATTTGGCGGACAGGTCGAGCTTGCTTTCTGAGCCCGGCCTCATCAGGGAGGGCATCGCCCCCCTGATCCGCCCCTTTCTCCCGGCGCGGTTCAGGCTTCGGGGATATCTTCCGAAAGCGCCTCGGCCTGAGCCTTCAGGCGATGGAAGCTGCGTCGGCTGAAAGGCAGCATCAGCAGATAGAGGACACCCGCTGCCGCCAGGGCAAGCCAGGGATCGGCCAGCAGGATCGCGGCATAGAGCAGTGTGCCGAGCATAAGCGGCAGCACATAGCGTGAGGCGATCTTGAAGTTCTTGAAAGACCAGACCGGCAGCGTCGAGACAAGCAGGGCCGCCGTCAGGATGAGAGCACCTGCGGCCAGAAGGGGAGAGCGCGCCAGACCGTCGATGAGCGGCCAGTGCATCTTCTCCGCCTCCAGCCCCAGAAAGATGGGAAAGAGAACGATGCCCGCCCCGGCGGGCGCGGGAACGCCGGTGAAGAAGCTATAGGAATATTCCGGTTTCTCGTCGTCATCGAGGCTCGCATTGAACCGGGCCAGACGCAGGGCCATGCAGACCGTAAAGAAGATGCAGGGCACGAAGGCGTAGCGTCCGCCATTTTCATGCAGGGTCCACAGATAGAGCAGAAAGGGCGGCGCTACGCCGAAGCAGACGAAATCGGAAAGCGAATCGAACTCGGCGCCGAAACGCGACGTACCATGCAAAAGCCGGGCAATGCGCCCATCGAGCCCATCGATACAGGCTGCAATCACCAGGGCTGCTGCGGCATAGGCAAATTGCTGCTCAAGCCCGTAGCGCATGCCGCTGAGCCCGGCGCACAGCCCGAGCATGGTCAGTAGATTCGGGATGAGCCGGTTGAAGGACGGACCGCGCACGCGCACACGGCGGGGGCGGATACGCCTCAGGCGACGGCGCTTGCGTCCTGCTCGCAGGGGAGCTGTGCCCTCATCGCCAGGGCTCTGCACCGGAAGTTCGGCCATGGGTGCGGGGCGCGCTTCGGACATCGTCAGGGGCGTCTCAGAGATGGGCCATGACGGTTTCACCACCAACCATGATCTGGCCAGTGCTGACCAGCGGGGTCACGCCGGGCGGCAGGTACAGGTCGGTACGCGAGCCGAACCGGATCAGGCCGAAGCGATCACCCGGCTCGACCACACTGCCCTCATCCACGTAACAGACAATACGGCGCGCGATGAGACCGGCAATCTGGACAACGGCCATATGGCGACCGTCCTCCAGTGTCAGCCGAACCTCGTTGCGCTCATTGAGGTCGGAGGCCTTGTCCAGACTCGCATTGAGGAACTGCCCCGCATGATAGGCAATCTTGGTAACCGTCCCGGCGGCGGGCATGCGGTTGATATGCACGTTCAAAACCGAGAGGAAGGTCGCCACGCGCCATACTGGCTCGCTGCCCATGCCCAGCGCGGCAGGGGGCGTGGCGAGCTCGACAGAGACCACGCGGCCATCGGCCGGAGCCAGGGCGAGGTCCGTGCGCGCAGGCGGAAAACGCTTCGGGTCACGGAAGAAGTACAGGCAGAATCCGAACCCGCCCAGCGCCAGATTGCCGATGATCCGCGTGGCACGCCACGGTGTCGCGCGGCCGAGCAGGGTCAACCCGCCAGTCAGCGCGAGAAAGGGAAGGGCAGCGCGGTGCGGCGGCGCCAGAACGGATTTGATCGATTGAATCAGGGACATGAGCGCAGTCTTACGATACCTGCGTTTGGGGTCAAGCTTTCGGCCGTTCGGCTTCCGTCTGATAGCTTCCGGCAGAGCCTGCGAGTGTGGTGACGCGACGGGCAAAACCGAGCGTGGCCCGCTCCGCCTCCACCGGCATGCCGGAATAGAGATCCTTGCAGGCATTCACGAGATGCACCCCGCCAAGGCGGCGCCCCAGAGCGCCAAAGACCTTGTCTGCCATCAGCGTGGCCTTGTCACCCAGAGGCAGCAGACCGAGCGGGGCACTGAGGGCGGTTGCGTTGGCCTCGGCCCGGAACAATCCGCGCTGCAGAGTGCGATCGAGCTGGCTGGCAGAAAAAGGGCTGCCATGGCCGAAGGGCAGCGTATCGTCTTTTGCGGCAAGGCCTGTCCGATTGGGGACGACCAGAATGAGACGACCGTGATCGGCCAGCAACTTCCAGACGATGCGCAGGAGAGGCTGTGGATCGACCAGTTCCAGCCCATGCATCATGAGTACCAGATCGACGCTCAGATCATCGAAGGGCAGGCAGTCGGGCGCTACCAGGCAGGAGGGCCAGAATGGCACGCTCGAGGGTATCATACCGCGACGGCGCGTCAGCGGCGTGTCGAGTTGGGCCGAGGCGACCCATTTCGCTTCGCTGAGTGCGCGCCATTGCGAGAGGAGCGGCTGCGCGAACCCCAGCCCCAAGACGCGCTGCCCCCGCGGGTCAGGGAGAAGAGGCGCAAGCCGCGCCATCAGTAGCGCAGTGACCTGCTCTCCGCGCCGACTGGCATAGAAACCGGCGGCGTCGGGTGGAATGGGCTGGGCGATACGCTTGGGCATGGTGAACACGCTAGACCGAACCGGCTTCGACGGCCAGAGGGCCGGGCCGGTCGGGACGACGAGCGCAAGGGGCTGCCCAGGCTGCGCAAGCGCATCCCTCGCTCGTCTGGATGCGTTGGTGAGGGGAAGACGGCGAGGAGGCGGGCAGGATGCCCCTCCCTATGTCGTGATCTCAGAGGCGTGAGGATACGTTACCCCCTGAACAAGGCTAGTCTTCGTCCAACAGGCCGAATCAGCAAGTAGAAGGAAAACAGGATAGTGAGCCTCGAAATCAAAGCTATTCCTTTCGCGCGGGACAATTACGCGTGGTTGCTGAAAGATCCTCAGACCGGCACCGTCGCCGTGGTTGACCCGGGTGAGTCGGGGCCGGTGATGAACGCGATTGGAGAAGGGCGGCTGGATCTGATTCTCCTGACCCATCATCATGATGATCATATTGGCGGGGCCGAGGCGCTGCGCCAGAAATACGGCGCGCGTATCGCCGGGGCCGAGGCCGACCAGGCGCGCCTGCCCCCGCTCGACCTGTTGCTTCATGACGAGGACCGTATCGCCATCGGGCATGATCTGGGTGAGGTGATCGCCACACCGGGTCATGCACGCGGTCACATCGCCTTCTATTTCCGATCCGTCCCCGCCCTGTTTTGCGGTGACACGCTGTTCAGCCTCGGTTGCGGGCGGCTTCTGGAGGGAACGGCGCAGGAGCTTTTCGACAGCCTCAAGCGTTTTGCGCCGCTCCCAGACGAAACGCTCGTTTGCTGCGGGCACGAATATACCGAGTCCAACGCAGCTTTCGCCTTGGCGCAAACGCCTGATGACGCGGCCTTGAAGCAGCGCGTTGCTGACGTAAAGGCGTTGTGCGCGGAAAATCGCGCGACAGTCCCGGTGAGGCTCGGCGTTGAGCGCCAGACCAATCCGTTTTTGAAAGCGCGTGACGTGGCCGAATTTGCGGCGTTGCGTCATGCCAAGGACAATTTCTGAAGGGAGGCAGACCGATCATGAGTGCGGCCATATCCGATGACGATGGGACGACCCCGGCGACGTCCGAATTTACCCTGAGCAATCACACGTTTGATGCGCTCATTTTCGATTGTGACGGGACGATTGCCGACACGCTCCCCGTGCATTTCCTGACCTTTCAGGAGGCGCTGGGTGAGGTGGGTTACACGCTCGAGCGAGACTGGTATTTTGCTCGGACCGGGCTGTCGAGCGACAAGCTGTTCAACGCTTATGAACAGAGCTTCGGCCTCATCTTGGATCGGCCAGCCCTGCTGGCGCGCTGCAAGCTGCTCTACCAGAACCATCTGGACAAGCTGCGCGAGCATAGTTTTGCCGCGACGATCGCGCGTGAGCAATTCGGCCATGTGCCGATGGCTGTCGCGTCAGCGGGGATGAAATCTGCGGTGACGTCTACCCTGCAGACGCTCGATCTGCTGGAGCTCTTCGATACGGTGGTCACGATCGAAGACGTGAAGCACGGCAAGCCCGCGCCTGATCTCTATCTCCTGGCCGCCGAGCGTCTGAAAGTCGCTCCCGCTCGCTGTCTCGTTTTCGAGGATACGGAAGAGGGGCTCGAGGCGGCCCATAATGCCGGAATGAGAGCGATAGATGTACGCCCTCATCTCATTCCGGCCGTTCAGAACTGATGGAAGATGATCATCTTGATCAGGGTCGCGACGATGGCGAGCGTCACGACTCCAGCTGCCCATAGCCCGACAAACCAGCCGAGCCGGGCGAGGAAGGACCGTGGCGCAGTAGTGACAGGCATGATCGATCTCCCTTGAGGCAGCCCCCATCCAAACCATGTCGTCCGGATGGGGGCGACTGCGCGCAGTCTGCGTTAGTGATAGTGCTGATCGGCGGTCACGGTGCCGCGGAATACCCAGTAGGAATAAATCGTGTAGGCCAGAATGATCGGCAGCAGGATCGACGCACCGACCAGAAGGAACAACTGGCTCTCCGGCGGGGATGAAGCCGACCAGATGGTGACTGTGGGCGGAACGATATAGGGCCAGACATTGATGCCCAGACCCGAGAAGCACAGGAAGAACCATCCCAGCGCGCAAAGGAAGGGCGTCAGACGCGTTGTCTGCTTGCGCAGCGACAGGAAGAAGAGCGCAGCCAACACGATCACGGCGACGGGCACGGGGGCTACCCAGACGATCTCGGGGAAATCGGTCCAGCGGTGCATGTAGTTAGCATGCAGATAGGGCGTCCAGACCGAGACAATGGCAATCAGCACCAGCATGCTCAGACCTAGAGGCGCCGAAAGACGCTGCATGACCGCCTTGAGATCGGTTTCCGTGCGCCACACCAGCCAGGTTGCCCCCAGCAGGGTATAGCCCACAGCCACGGCAAAGCCGCAGAAGAGCGGGAAGGGGGCGACCCAGTCCCAGGCACTACCAACAAAGGTGTTGTTCTCGACTTTCACACCCATGATCAGCTCACCGAGAATGATGCCCTGCATGACGGAGGCCACGAGCGAGCCGATGCAGAAGGACCGATCCCAGAACCCCATGCCGAAAATGCCGCTTGCCTTGACGCGGAACTCGAACGCTACGCCACGCAGGATGAGCGCGAGCAGCATGAACAGGATGGGCAGATAAAGAGCAGGCAGGATCGTGCCATACGCCACGGGGAAAACGCCATACAGCGTGGCACCGCCGAAAATCATCCAGGTCTCGTTACCGTCCCAGACCGGTGCGATGGTGTTGACCATGACATCGCGATGTTCCTTGCGGTGCTCACCGAGGAACAGAATGCCGATCCCTAGGTCGAACCCGTCAAGGCAGACATAGATGAAGATGGCCAGAGCGGCGAGGGTTGCCCAGATGATGGGCAACCAATAGGCGAGGGTATTCATGGTAAACGCTTACTCCGCCGGGTGGTGAGAGACTTGGGTGATACCAGCGGCACGATGCGGCTGATCGCGCGGGGGCTCAGGCTCGTTCGAGCTCGGTTCCTTGGCGAAGTCGCGCAGCAGGATGCCGATACCGGCGGTAAAGACGATGAAGTAGACGATGACGAAGGCCACCATGGACATTTCCATGTTCGGCAGTGTCACGGGTGAGACGCTGTCGACTGTGCGCAGCAGCCCATAGATTGTGAAGGGCTGACGGCCCACTTCGGTCGTGACCCAGCCGCAAAGCAGGGCGATGAATCCGGCAGGCGTCATGAGCAGCGCGCCGCGCAGCAGGATCGGGTTGGTATAGAACCCGCCTTTCCAGCGCAGGAACAGCGAGAAGAAGCCAAGCAATGCCATCAGGCTGCCGAGCGCCACCATCACACGAAAGGTGTAGAACACCACATACATCGGCGCGCGCTGGTCCTTGGGGAAGTCCTTGAGCCCAGGGACCTTGCCGTCAAGACTATGTGTCAGGATGAGCGAGCCAACGAGCGGGATGCCGATCTTGTAGCGGGTTACTTCATGTTCCATGTCCGGCACGCCGAACAGCAGTTCAGGAGCACGCCCCTCGCTCTCCCAGTCGCCTTCCATCGCGGCGATCTTGGCGGGCTGGTATTTCAGCGTGTTCAGACCATGGGCATCACCAGCCAGAATCTGCAGCGGGGCCACGATGGCGGCCATCCACATGGCCATGGAAAACATGACCTTCACGGCGTCGGTCGGCTGGCGCTTCTGGCGCTTGGCCTTGAGCAGATGCCACGCACCCACGCCGCCCACGATAAAGGCCACGCAGAGGAAAGCGGCAAGCGCCATATGAACGAGGCGGAACGGGAAAGACGGGTTGAAGACGATGGCCCACCAGTCTGCCGGAAGGAAACGGCCCGTCGCGGCATCGATCTTGTAACCCTGGGGTGTCTGCATCCAGGAATTGGATGCGAGGATCCAGCTCATGGAGATCAGCGTGCCGATCGAGACCATGCAGGTTGCCGCGAAATGCAGCCCTTTGCCCACGCGGTTGAGCCCGAACATCATCACGCCAAGGAATCCTGCTTCGAGGAAGAAGGCGGTCATGACCTCGTAGGCCAGCATCGGACCGAGGATTGGCCCAGCCTTTTGCGAGAACTGCGACCAGTTGGTGCCGAACTCGTAGGACATCACCAGCCCTGAGACGACGCCCATGGCGAACACGACCGAAAAGACGCGCAGCCAGTATTTGAAGAGGTCGAGATAGACGGGCTTGTCCGTCTTGAGCCAGAGCCCTTCGAGCACGGCCAGGAACGCCGCCAGACCGATGGAGAAGGCGGGAAAGACGATGTGAAATCCGACGGTAAACGCGAATTGCAATCGTGCGAGGAAGAGAGCACTCATGTCAGGCATTGCAGGGATCCGCGGCCATCAAGGCCAGTCGTGAAGGGGAATGGTTAACTGCCACCGCCCATAAGGCGTCAGCTTCCCCTCCGGTTCATCGAGAATGCCCCGTTATTATCGCGGAAATGTGATTTTGCAATAAAATGTCATCGCGGCCGACTGGTATGGGCAGGTCGAGATGGTCCGGTATCCTTGCCGATTGTTCATCCAGCGCCTTCAGAAGGGGCGCATAGTCAGGCGTAATCCGCACGGACTCGGGCAATAGGGCAATCCAGGAACGAACGAAGCCCTGCAAGCCCGACAGGTGCGCCCAGAGGGTGCCTTCTCCTGCGCCAGACAGGGTGCCGCGGGCTATGCAGGAGAGCGCGCCGAGCTGGAATGAGGCCTCCTGGATTAAATAGCGTCCATATGCCGTTTTCGAGGCGTTCCGTCCCGCTTCGTCACGCAGCGCCACGATGATGAGATGCAGCTTGCTGGCCGAGGGCAGGGTGGTCAGCAGCGGACCGATATCTGGCGTGAGGGTTTCGTTCCGCTCCTGGGCGGAGCGCTTGATCGACACCGACTCGGCGCTCAACTCCACTGCGCCTCCAGGAAGCGGGGAGGACCGCGTTATATCTTTATTGCCCCTCGCAGGAGGATCCTTCGTCATATCAGGGGTAAGTTGCACTGTGACATGGCCAAGCGTGAGAGTCTCGATACCCGAGACAGGGGGCATGTCGAGGGACATCTGCCGTGTTTCGAGGATCAATGTACGACTGGCGAGTACGAAGTGTCCTCCAAGAGCGCTACTCGTCACGGTCATGGTGTCGCTCGGCTTGAAGATCTGCGGTCCACCAAATTCCAGGCGGATGGAAGCTGGGTGAAGAAAGCTCACGCCGAGTGCCAGGGTCTTCCCGCCCCAGCCACGACCGCGGGCATCGATCAGGCGTGGCTGAGAAAGGGTGAGGGATTGCCCCCAGGGGGAACGGGCAAGACGCCGCTGGTCCCAGTCCAGATGCCAGCCTGCTGCTGCCAGTGAGAGGCGCATCTGGTCGAGAGACCTGACTAGGCGGGCCATGCGCAGGCAATCCACGCCAAACGCTGAAAGTAACAGCAGCGTAATCCCCAGCAGGGCGTAGAAGAGCCGGTTTTTCATGGGCTCGAACCGTGATGATTACTGATCTCGGTGTCTGCCCTGCGCTCCAATTTCACAGTCATGATGAGAAACCGCACAAATTATCCCCAGAGCGCACTGGCTTCGTTCGAGAGGGAAGAAAAGACTCCCTGACGAAGGGCTATGAAAGCGTCCGGGCCTGTGGTAGATGCCCCCACCGCGTGGAATTTCGGGCACAATGCTCCGTAAAACCTAGGTTTTACGATGATTGTCTCTTGACTCGTGCGCAAGGGCGCTTTGGTCCCAACGCTTGGGTGATGCACAGCTTTTCCCCAGTCAGCTCTCCGGTTCTGCACAGGGGATCCTCCGGTCAGCATTTCGAGTCCACAGAGTTATCCACAGGGTGCGGCAGGTCCTCGCGCGCGCTCAGTCGATCCCAGGATTTGTAGATCGAGTCGATCAGGGATAGCCGTCCGGCATTGGCGGGGAGGGCCTCTCCGATAGCGATAGTGATCTCCCCTGGCTGCATCAACCAGCCTCTGCGCGGCCAGTGAAGGCCCGAATTCGTCGCGACCGGAATCACGGGGGCGGCGGCCTGTTTGGCAAGTGCTACGACGCCGGGCTGGAGGGGCACCCTTGCCCCGGGAAGCGTGCGGGTGCCTTCAGGGAAGATGATGATCTGGCGTGAGGCGTCAAAATGCGCCTGGGTTGCCTTCATCAGGCCGCGCAGAGCCTTCGCCCCCGCTTCTCGCTCAACCGGCACCATTCCGGAAAGAAGCAGCATTGGGCCAATGAAAGGGATGCGCGTCAGTTCCTGTTTGATCACATAAGCGGGGCCGGGCACGAGCGTCATCCAGATGAACCCGTCGAAGAAGGACTGATGCTGCGAGGCAATGAGGCAGGCGCCTTCAGGGAGGTTCTCCGCGCCAACAACGCGAATGCGGATACGGCAAAAGAACCGGAGGCCCCGAAGTGTCAGGGCAGACCAGCTCTGGGCGTAACGCAAGGCAAGATCACGGCGGCGCAGTACGCGGATCGGCATCGCGCCGATCCCCATGATCAGCGTCAGGATGACGAAATAGGTGATGAAGAGAAAGGCGCGTATCCGGTTCATGCACTCCCCCAGGGCCGGCTCCATGTCGCTTGTTCACTAGAGCAAGCGAGGGCGCGATGGAATTCTTCCACGACGAGAAAGATGGGCCTCACGCTTCCAATCCGCATGCCTGATCTCACTGGTGTGGCAAGAGACGGTGGGTCTGTCACGCAGCGCAAGCCTTCGTCGTCGCGTGCATCTCGGGATGCTCTATGACGTGGTCAGGAGCGGGGGGTAAGATTCACACCGCGTGACAGGCCAAGGTTGGAGCCGATCCATTTCGTATATTCGTGTAAAAGCAGCCTGAATGTCGCCCGATCGGGCGTGCGTCGCAACGCCGGCGAGCGTATCGGGTAAGGATGCAGCGCTACACCGGGCGCGGCACGATGCAGTTCCAGCATGGCGCGCCGGATGTGATAGCCTGCGGTGACGACAAGAAGGGAATGGATCGCGTTCTGGCGAGCCCAATCAGCCGTTTCCGACCCATTGCCGATGGTCGAGACGGCGCGACGGCCCAGCGTGATGCGGGCCGCAAGCGCGGGAGTGAGGGCGATCGGCGCATGCTCGGTGAGTTGCGCGAGCGTGGCATGGGGACCGACGCCCGATATCAGCAATTTTCCCCCGACCCCTTTGTCGAGCAGGGCAAGTGAGGCTTCGATCCGGTCGCGCCCTCCGGTGAGGGCGACGATGCCGTCGCAATGGACCGGTTGCGACACGGGATGAAGCGCATCGACGCAGAACCAGGCGAATCCGGCGCACCAGGTCAATGCCAGAACGAGCAGAAGTAACGGCACGGCCAGCCAGAATTTCATGGCAGGCGTCGCAGCCAGAGCCGCACCGTCGCCTGGGCCACGAGGAAACTCAGCAAGGCTACCAGCAGCGGCACACAGATCAGGGACTGGAGCAGGGCAGTGGGTAGACTCGTTGCGAGCTTCAGCCATCCGCCCATATCGCCCGGCCAGAACGCCAGACTGCCCTGCTGATGGTCCAGGAAGGGCAGGATCAGGCGATGCACGATGGCGAGGGTCATCCCCCCCAGCGCCATGCCAACCGCGCCTCCCCCAAATCCGAGCCCGAAGCTGCGCCAGGCGATGCGCCTTGCGATGAGGCCGTCCCTTGCGCCGAAACCATGGAGGATTTCGATGGTGCGCCGACGGGCCGTCAGGGTCATGCGTACCGAGAGTGTGGTCACACCGGCCGTTGCAAAACCAGCCAGCAGCACGGCGAGCCAGGCACAGGCCTGCAGGCTTTGTCCCAACAGCATGAGACGCTCGCCCCATCGCCCGTTTTCCTCAATGACCGCGGAAGGCGCCAGCGTGTCGAGAATACGCGGCAGATCCGTTACCGGGCCCTCTGCACGACGTGTGATCTCGAGCACAACGGGAAGGTCTGAGACAGTACCCTGCATCGGTCCCAGCCACGGGCGCAGGAGCTCACGGATCCGCTCTTCGGAGAGCGTGTCGACGGCAGCGATTCCCGGATCGCTCTGCAGGACCGATACCAGTCTGGCCGCCGTCTCCCGTCCGTCTCCCGAGAAGTCGGGAATTTCGATCGTCACCTGCCGTGCGGCGCCATGGGCCCATTCGCGCGAGAGGCTCCGTGACGCGTCCCATCCTCCGAGTGCCAGCGTCGCAATGGCCGCGACGGCCGCGATGATCGGAATGAGGCCGCGGTCCTGCCTGCCCAGATGCAGCCCGTCTGGCAGCGCGCGGCTCATGGCGCTGCTCCCCTCTCGGCAGGAGGATCACACAGGCGCCCCTGTTTCAGCATGATCTGTGGATGACGAATCGCCCGCACGAGCGCCTCGTTATGGGTTGCGACGATCACGGTGGTGCCCGCGCGACTCAACGCCTCGAGGGCTTCGACCAGTTGCCAGCTCTGTCCTTCCGCGAGGGCATTTGTCGGCTCGTCGGCCAGAAGCAACGCCGGACGCATGATCAGCGCCCGCGCAATGGCCACGCGCTGACGCTCGCCCCCCGAAAGCTGATCCGGGAATTTCCTCTCTTTCCCATCTAGCCCGAGCCAGTCGAGAATCGAGGGGATCTCGCTTTGCAGGATTTCTTGCGTCGTTCCCGCCAGGCGGAGAGGAAGTGCGATATTGTCGAACACATCCAGCTCGGAAAGCAGGCGCAGATCCTGCGGGATGAAGCCAATACGCTGCCGTAGCTGAGCAAGCTGGCGTCGTCGTGCCGTCCTGATATCGACACCGAGAATTTCGACGCCCCCCTCTTCGGGAAGGGCTTCTCCATGCATGAGGCGCAGGAGGCTCGATTTTCCGGCGCCGGAGGGGCCTGTCAGCCAAAAGAAGCTGCCCTGGGAAATATCGAGAGTGATTCCCTGCAGAACCGGGTGCCCCTGGGCTTTTCGCCCTTTTTCATGCCGATAGGTGACATTGCGAAACCGGATCATGAACGCCCTGGCCGGGGAATTACATATTGCGCGCGGCGACTGCCGAAACCGTGGCGCCGAGAGCAGCGACAGCCATCAGCAGGAACCCGTCGAAAATCAGACCCGAAGGGGTCATCACATGGCTGCCGATGGCCAGATGCTCCGGAATGCTGCCGACTACATGGTTCATCACGTCCTGTGCCTGCGGGTCCGTGGAGGCGCTCGATGTGGTGATCGAGGCGAGTGCGCGGGGCAGAGCCATCCAGCCAATGCCGATCACGAGACAAAGCGGCGCGAGGACCTCGGCGACCTGTTGGGCGAAGTAGAAGGCAAAATAGCAGATCGCCCAGAACCCGGTTCGGACGATGCCGAACCCCGATGCCTTGCGCGGCGCGCGATCGTCGCTCGTCTGGGCGAGGCGGGACAGGGACGGACGGGGCGAAACTTCCATGGGGCGCTTTCAGCTTTTCGTAACGGGCGAGGTTGAAAAGGCGTCCAGTCGACGCTGGCCACGTTGTCTCTGGTTGAGGTAGCTGGGCGGGGCGGGAAATGCAATGATTGCCGTCCTCACCGCAGCTCGACGTTCCTCCTGGGGCGCATCTCTCGACGCTGTTCCGACGATGAAAGACAAACTGGTCTAATCCATGCCCGAACACTGTGCGGTACTGTGTGAGTGGCGCAAACTACGCCGCCGCGCTGCGGATTCCTGACCTGGGTATTTCAGCGCAGAGGGGAGCAACCATGAGAGGTCTCGCGCGGTAATGGCGTATCGCAACAACCATGCTAGTGATGGAAAGACTACCTGAAGGCCGCGCATGATGGATCTATCCCCCCAATGACCAGTTCCGTGACGATCCCGGACATGCATCTCCCCCGGATACTTCTGGTTGAGGAATCGGACAGCCAGGCAGAAGCACTCGTCCAGCTCCTGGAAGGGGCAGGCTTTGACGTGCGTCGCGTCGCAAGCGGTGAGGAAGCGCTCTCCTGTCTCGATGACGGTCTGCCGGATCTGGTCGTGTCGGATTATCACCTGCCGGGGATGAATGGCGGGCAAATGGCCCGTCAGTTCCGTATGAATGCGCATACGCGCTCGATCCCGATCCTGATGCTGACAGAAGACGTCGCGCCGGGTCTGGAACGCGAAGGGCTCGAGAGCGGCGCTGACGCATATATCTCGAAATCGGCCCATCCCGATCTTCTTGTGCTGCGTATTCGGGCGCTGCTGCGCGAAGGCTCTGATTTTCTCCAGGCTGAGGAAGCCGGGCGCTTCAGACGCGCGCGCATTGTGATCGTCACAAGTCCGAGGAGCGATGACAGCGACGAAGAGCCCCTCTCGGATAATGCGAGCTGGGAGCGCGATGCGTCTGGTGCCTCTCTGGGGGAATTGCTCTGGCGCGATGGCCATACAGTTACAACAGTGACGGCGTCGAGCGAGCTGGTGAATGGGGGATGGCTCGGAGGCGAGGAGGGACCGGATTGTCTCGTGCTCGATCTCACGTCGCGTATGCTGGACGGGGTCAATTTCTGCCGCCGTCTCGACGCCCGCCGACAGGATGTGCTTGAGGCTGGCGGAACCTCCTTTCGCATCCTAGGCATCGTGGACGCCAATCGCTTTCGGCGGCATTCGGCCGCCGATCTGTTTGATGCCGGGCTGGATGATCTGGTCCCCAGCGATATCGCCCCTGACGTGCTGGCCCTGCGCATACGGGTTCTGGTCAGGCGCAAGCTCGCTCAGGACGAGATCAGACAGCAGGAAATCAAGCGTCAGGTGCGCGAGGTGGCGCTCCAGACTGCCCAGAGTGAGGCACGAGCCATCGCTGCCAAGGCGGCCATGGCCGAGGCGCTTGCACATGCCAACTCGGAACTCGCCGATGCGAATGCGCGACTGATCGAGACACAGGCCAAACTTGTTCAGACGGCCAAGATGGCCTCGCTTGGCGAACTCGTGGCGGGCATTGCCCACGAGATCAATAATCCGTTGGCCTTCACTCTGGCCCATGAGGAGACCATCGCCCGCGCTCTGCAACGGCTGATCGACTCAGAAGGGCCGCTTCAGTCGTCCCAGCTCGCCCTGCTCGAGAAATGTTCGAACCGCATCGGGGCAATGCGCCTTGGATTGCAACGCATACAAAATCTGGTGCTGAGCTTGCGCCGCTTCTCCCGGCTGGATGAAAGCGCCTTTCAGGACACGGATGTGGTCGAGGCCATCGATACCGCGCTGGCCCTGCTCGCCCATAAATTCGGCAGGGAGATCATGGTGGAGCGTCATCTGAACGCTCCGCGTATGCTGGTCTGCCAGCCGGCCCTGCTGCATCAGGTTGTGATGAATATCGTGAGCAACGCAGCCGACGCCATTCGATCCCGCGCCGAGACGGAGGGGTTCGAGCCAGGTACGCCGAGCGGCAAGATCGTGATCGAAACCACCCTTCGTCAAAGCGGCAATGAGGCCTTCTACGTGATCAGTGTGGCCGATGACGGGCCCGGTGTACCGCCCGCGCTCAGGGCCCGCGTCTTTGAGCCTTTCTTTACGACCAAGCCCGTAGGGATGGGCACAGGTCTTGGCCTTGCGATCGCCTATGGCGTCATTGAGGCCCATGGCGGCACGATTGATATCGACGACGCCAATCTGAGTGGGGGACGTGGCGTGGGGGCCTGCTTCACCCTGTCTGTCCCTGTCCGCCTGACGCCGACAGGCCCGGTCACCATAGGACGCAGCGCATGAAACGCACCGAGATGAGTGTCCCTTTCGGACGCAGCAGAATTCTCCTGGTAGATGATGAGGCCGAAATCCTCGTCGCGCTGACCGATCTGCTTGAGGATGAGTTCGACATCCTTTCGAGCACGGATCCGCTCGAGGCGCTGAGCTTTCTCAAAAAATCGCCCGACATTGCGGTGATTGTCTCCGATCAGCGTATGCCCAACATGACGGGCGATGTGCTGCTCAGCAAGGCGCGTGAGTTTTCTGATGCTCGCGGTATCCTGCTGACCGGCTATGCCGATCTGGCAGCGGTTGTGGCGGCCCTGAACCAGGGGCGCATCCAGTTCTACGCCCACAAACCCTGGGAATCCGACTCCCTGCGCGCGATGGTGCGTGAGGTGGCCGCGCATCACAGGCTCGAGCGTGCGCTCATGGTGGAGCGGGTGTTGCTGCATGGCGCGCTGGAATCGGTGCCTATGGATGTGGTGTTCACAGAAGCCGATGGGACGGTTCTGCGACACAATATGGAAGTCGAGGCTCATCCCAATGCCAAGGGCGATATCGAGGAGGACTCACTGCATGGCGATGCGCTGCGTGAGGAAATCGCCGCGATGCGTGAGGAAACGAAACAGTCGGGGAGTGCGACCCGTCTTGTTTCAGAGCTGACCGAGGAGGGACTGCGCTGGCACGAGATCATTCGCCAGACTCTTCCCTGGCCGCGCAACGCATCCGGCGTGCCGTTCCCGATGCCGCAGCGTTGGCAGATGAGTTACGATCGCGACGTGACCGATCGTCTGGCAATGGAAGAGCGCCTGCGTCAGGATGACAAGATGCATGCCCTTGGAACTCTCGCCGGCGGCATCGCGCATGACTTCAACAACCTGCTGACCGCCATGCTGGGATCGCTGGAACTGCTGCAGGACATGACACCTGCCTCCAACCCAACGGTCACCAAGCTCTTCGAAAACGCGCTGGAATCAGCGCGCCGCGGCACAGTCCTGACACGTCGATTGCTGGAATTCGGGCGTCCCAAGCCCATGGCGCTGCGCCCCGTAGACATGGTCGAGATGATCTGGAGCATGCACGACCTGATCGTGCAGAGCCTGAGTCGAGCAAGCGATCTGCGCGGCGAGACCGGGCGATGCGACCTTGATCTTTCTGCGGTGCCACGTGAGCTCGTTGTGCCCCCCGTTCTGAGCGATTCCGGCCAGCTCGAGATGGCGCTTCTCAATCTCTGCATCAATGCGCGCGATGCCATGCAGGAAGGCGGCGTGATCTCCATTTCCCTGACTCGCGATGTCACGCCGGACGGCGGGGATCATATCATGCTGAGCGTTGAGGATCAGGGCTGTGGCATGCCGCCCGAGGTCGTGCGGCGCATATTCGAACCCTTTTTTACGACCAAGGGCTTGGGCAGCGGTACCGGGCTGGGTCTCTCGACCATATACGGCTTCCTGCAGCGCAGCGGTGGCGATATCCGCGTCGATAGTATGCCCGGCAAGGGAACGCGCATGACGATGATCCTGCCGATCTGTCAGGAGGACGCACCGGAGGAGGCGCATGATCTCCGATCCGAGCCCATCGTCAGCGGGAAGCTTCGTATTCTTCTTGCCGATGATGAGCCTGGCGTTCGACTCGTGACCGATCAGTTTCTGTCGCAGGACGGGCACGAGGTGGTTAGTGTCGGAGATGGCGCTGAAGTGATTGCCCATCTCGAGGCGGGTGAGGTCTTTGATCTGGTGGTGCTGGATCTGCTCATGCCCGGCATGGGCGGCCGCGAATGCGGGCTCATTCTGGCGGCCAAGTATCCTGAATTGCCGGTTCTTTACGTCAGCGGTTATGCCGACCCTCAAAACCTGCCGGCAAATGCGTTTGTGCTCGGCAAGCCATTCACGCCGCAGGAACTGCGCGATGCCATAGGCGCAACGCTGCGCAAGCGGCGTTAGGGCGGGCTTGTCTGGGCGTCTCCAATCCTTATGTGTGGAGACATGCAGATTTCTTCTTCTTCCCCCCATGACCCGGTTGGCTGGCATGGCACTACCATCCTCTGTGTAAGACGCGACGGTCAGGTGGCCATGGCAGGCGACGGTCAGGTTACGCTCGGTCAGACCGTCATCAAGGGTAATGCCCGCAAGGTCCGCCGCATTGGCCCCAAGGGCACTATTCTGGCCGGTTTCGCCGGAGCTACGGCAGATGCGTTCACTCTGCTTGAACGGCTCGAGGCGAAACTGGAGCGCTATCCGGATCAACTTGAGCGCGCCTGTGTTGATCTAGCCAAGGACTGGCGTACGGACCGCTATCTGCGTCGTCTTGAAGCCATGATGGCAGTCGCCGACGCCCATCGCTCCTTCACATTGACAGGGAATGGCGACGTGCTCGAGCCTGAGGATGGGATCATCGCGATTGGCTCAGGGGGTAACTACGCCCTCTCCGCTGCCCGGGCGCTGATCGATATCGATGGGCTGAGCGCCGAAGATGTGGCGCGCAAGGCCATGAAGATCGCGGGCGATATCTGCGTGTACACCAATCATTCGGTCAGGGTTGAATTGCTCGGCGGGGAGGAAGCGTAATGGATATCCCGAATTATTCGCCCCGAGAGATCGTCTCGGAACTCGACCGCTTCATTATCGGACAGAACGAGGCAAAGCGTGCCGTTGCCATCGCCATGCGCAATCGCTGGCGCCGGGCGCAATTGCCGGAGGGCCTGCGCGAGGAGGTCGTTCCCAAGAACATCCTGATGATCGGTCCGACCGGCTGCGGCAAGACCGAGATCGCCCGCCGTCTTGCCCGTCTTGCCCAGTCGCCTTTTCTGAAGGTCGAGGCGACCAAATTCACCGAAGTTGGATATGTCGGGCGCGATGTCGAATCCATCATACGCGATCTGGTTGAGGTTTCGCTTACCATGCTGCGTGAAGCGCGCCGCAAGGACGTGAATGCGAAGGCCGAACTCGCCGCAGAATCCCGTCTCGTCGATGCCCTGGTGGGAGAAACGGCGTCTGCCGATACCAAGACCAAGTTCCGTCAGATGCTGCGTAATGGCGAGCTTGAAGAGAAGGAAATCGAGATTCAGGTCGGGCGCGAGCCGGGTGCAGGTGAGATGCCCGACATGGCGGGTGGCACTGTCATGAATGCTGCAGCCTTTGGCGACCTGATGAAGAATCTCATGAACCGGTCCCCTCAGAAGCGCCGCCTGAGTATTGCGACGGCCCGTCAGCTGCTGATTCGCGAAGAAGCCGATCGTCTCGTCGATAATGATGCCCTTACACAGGATGCCGTACGTCACGCGCAGGATCACGGCATCGTCTTTCTGGACGAAATTGACAAGGTCTGTGCCCGTTCCGGTGAGGGGGGAGGGCGCGGTGGCGATATCTCTCGTGAGGGCGTGCAGCGCGACCTCCTGCCGTTGATCGAGGGTACCACAGTCACGACCAAATACGGCCCGGTTAAGACGGACCATATCCTGTTCATCGCTTCGGGTGCGTTTCATCTGGCGAAGCCCTCGGATCTGCTTCCGGAATTGCAGGGGCGCCTGCCGATACGCGTTGAGCTGGCGGGTCTGACGCGCGACGATCTCAAGCGCATCCTGCTGGAGCCGGAGCACTCTCTGCTCAAGCAATATGTTTCCCTGCTCGGCACCGAGAACGTGACACTCGTTTTCGAGGAAGGGGCGGTCGATGCGCTTGCGGAACTCGCAGCCGACATTAATGAGCGGGTCGAAAACATCGGTGCCCGGCGTCTTGCGACGGTCATGGAGCGTCTGCTCGAGGATATCTCCTTTCGGGCTTCGGATCGTGGGGGAGAGACCGTGACGGTCGCGGCGCATGACGTGCAGGAGCGTGTCGCTCCACTGGCACGCAAGGGCGATCTGAGCAGGTTCATCCTATGAGCGGGGCGGTGATCATGGCGCCCTGGGTGCAGAATGTCGACGATACAGCTTCGGACGCGATCGAGGCTATTCGTGAAGAGCTTGCCCTCTTCGATGACTGGATGGATCGCTACGAATACATCATCGAAATGGGCCGCACTCTTCCGGCTTTTCCAGTCGACTGGCAAAACGATGCGCATCGTGTCCCTGGCTGCCAAAGCCAGGTATGGCTTGAAGCGCATGAGGAACAGGGCAGGCTTTTCTTTGCCGGAGCGTCTGACGCAGCCATCGTGAACGGGCTCGTGGCGCTGTTGCTACGCGTCTATTCTGGGCGGGACAGGGCCGAGATCGAGGCGACCGATCCCGGGTTCCTGCATGATCTCGGTCTGGTGAAGGCGCTTTCGACCAATCGCGGGAATGGGGTCGAGGCCATGGCGCAGACGATCAGGGCCCGTGCGCGAGCCTGACCCCAACGGGTGAAACCGGAATAGATCTGCCCCGCCGATAAAGGTTTTGAAATGGAAATAGCCCGGCATTGCCGGGCTATTTTCTTGTCATCCTGTAAACAGGGGGCCGGAGACAGGGGCTGATCAGTTCTTGCCCGGAGCACCATCTGCAGGCGCTGCCGGGGAAGCCGATTTTGCTGCATCGTCTTTTGGCGCATCAGCCTTGCATTTCATGAATTTCCCTTTGGCATCGCGGCATTTTTCCGCTTTGGGCTTTTCACATTTGGTGAACTTGCCAGTCGTTGCATCACGACAGGGCTTGGCATAGGCCACCGGGGCGGCAGCCGTTCCAAGGAGCACGGTAAGGGCGAGAAAACCACGAAGCATGGGTGAAATCCTTTTGGGGTGTTCAGCAACACTCTGACATTATTCGGCCCAAGGCAAGCGCTTTGACATCGCACCAAAGACACGGAAAAACCCGCCACGAGGCGGGTTTTTCCGTGTCGTTTCCTGCCGGATCTAGTTGGGCAGGGCATAGGCGATGACGTAATCGCCCATCTTGGTTCCGAAGGAGCCATGACCACCGGCATAGGTCACGATGTACTGCTTGCCATTGGCGGAGTAGCTCATCGGTGTGGACTGGCCACCGGCAGGCAGGCGATCCTGCCAGAGGGTTTCGCCCGTCGTGACGTTATAGGCGCGGATGTAGAAATCCAGCGTCGACGTCAGGAAGGCAACGTTGCCAGCCGTCGTGAGCGGACCGCCAAGGCTTGGCACGCCGATCTTGAGCGGGGGCAACTGCACGGGCAGAGCGCTGCTGTACAGGCTGTCGCGCAGCGTGCCGTTACGATGCTGCCAGATCACCTTGTTGGTGCGCAGATCGATACCAGCCATGTAGCCCCACGGCGGACGCTTGCAGGGGATGGGGAAGCCGATCTTGGTGGTGATCGGGTTCAGGAACGGGCTCAGCATGACGGCAAAGGGCGCACCGTAATTATGCTGCAGGCCGGTCTCGCCACCCGATCCCTTTGCACCCTCTTCAGGCCAGAGCGGGTTGCCCGGACCACGGGGAACGAGCCTTGAGACGAAAGGCAGGGCGATCGGGTTGGAGATGGCGATCTGGCGCTGCGGATCGACAGCAAGACCACCCCACTCGAAGATGCCGAGATTGCCCGGGAAGATCAGCGAGCCACGTTCTGATGGCGGGGTGAACGTTCCCTTGTAGTCAAGCTGATGGAATGCCACGCGGCAGATCAGCTGATCGAACACGGTGCCGCCCCACATGTCCTTGCCCGTCAGCAGGGCCTTGGGGCGCAGGGTCAGATCAGAGAAGGGCTGGGTCGGCTCGGTATGGTCACCCTTGGCCGCGCCCTGGGGCACGGGCAGCTCGGGAGCGCCCACGATCAGCTTGCCATCGCGACGGTCGAGAACGAACACATTGCCTGTCTTGGCCGGAGCATAGATCGCCGGAACGACTGTGCCATCCTTTTGGGTGATATCCACCAGGCTCATCTGCGAGGGCAGATCCATGTCCCACAGGTCGTGGTGCACAGTCTGGTAGCTCCAGGCAAGCTTGCCGGTATCGGCGTGCAGGGCGAGGATGGCCGAGGCATAACGCTCGGAATCGGCGCTGCGGTCGCCGCCCCACTGATCAGGTGTCTGCACACCCGTGGGGATATAGATCAGCCCCAGATTGGAATCATAGGACGCGGTGATCCAGGAATTCGGAGAGTTCGCCACGTATTTGTGGTCGTCGCCCGGCATCTGGTTCGGGTCGGCGTTTCCGGTGTCGAACACCCAGACGAGCTTGCCCGTGAACAGGTCGAAGGCGCGCGTGACGCCCGAAGGCTCCTTGGTGGACCCGTTATCGGTGACAGCGCCTGAAATGATGACCAGCTTGTCGGTGACGACAGGCGGCGAGGTTGGCTCGTAGCCACCCACATGGTCATAGGGCATGTACGGGGTGCGCAGGTCGATTTCGCCGCTCTTGCCGAAGCTCGGGCAGGCCTTGCCGGTCTGGGCATCGACAGCGAAGAGGCGACCGTCATTGACAGGCAGGAACAGACGCTCATGGCACTCGTCGGGTGCGGGCGACCCATCGGACGTCACGGCACTCGCATCGGATTTGTGGTAGGTCACGCCACGGCACGTCAGATGCTGGAAGCCCGGGTTGACATAGAGATGGGGGTCGAACACCCATTTCGTCTTGCCGGTAGCGCCATCGACAGCCCAGAGCTTCTGATGCAGCGAGCAGAAATACAGCGTGCCGTTGATGGCGAGCGGCGTGGCCTCATTGGTGGCTTCGCCCGGATCGTTCGGCCCCTTGAGGTCGCCCGTACGCATGGTCCAGGCCACTTTTAGCTTGCTGACATTGTCAGAGGTGATCTGCGTGAGCGGAGAGAAGCGGTCGCCGTACTGGGTACGGCCATAGGCCTGCCAGTCGCCATCGGGGAGCTGAGGGGCATCGCTGCCGGCTGCGGCCACCTTTTCGGTAGGCAGGTTACCCGCTTTGTCACCCGGATCCTGCACGAAGGCGACGACTACGACGATCAGGGCAAGGACGACGCTGCCCAGCAGGGGCAGGGTGGCAAGACGGCTCGTGGTGATCTGGCGGCTGACGAAAGGCAGGAGCAGCCAGATCCCGAGAATGGTGATCACGTCGCCACGGGGTACGAGCGACCAGAAATCGATACCGATTTCGCTGATCGCCCAGATGAGCGACCCGAGGATGATCAGGGTATAGAGCCAGAAGGCGGCCGCGCGGCCCCTCCAGACGAGATAGGCGGTGGCCAGAAGGGCAATACCGCAGACTGCGTAATAAGGGGTGTCGCCATAGCTCAGGAGCCAGACACCGCCGAGTGTCAGATAAATGCCACAAAGGGCAAATATCACGGCGGTGAGGGCTGCCCAGAACCGCGGCCGGGAAACCGTGTTCATGCGTCGTCCTATGTGTGGTTTCGTGTTCGGAAACGTTGCGAAAAGAGACCGCGTGGAAAAAGGCCCAAATGTTGATCTACGTCAAGAACGTCCCACATTGTGGTTAGGGTTCTGTCTAACCCAAAGTAAATGTTTATGCGCGTTAAAATGGGTTGTGCGTGGGGAAGATATCCTATAGGTGCCCCCTTTCGAACGCGCGTCCAGGCGATGGTAGGGCATGCCTGGCCGCTCGGTGACGGCTGCGAGCAATCGCAATCCGGCATCTTATATGTCGAGAGGAGAACGAAATGCCCAAGATGAAGACCAAATCGTCGGTCAAGAAGCGGTTCAAGATCACCGCGACCGGCAAGGTGATGTGCGGTCCCGGCAACAAGCGCCACGGCCTCATCAACCGTCCGCAGAAAATGAAGCGCACCAATCGCGGCCCGCAGACCATGACGGACATGGATGCGAAGACCGTGAAGCAGTGGGCCCCCTACGGACTGGCTTGAGGAGCATATATAAATGGCACGTGTTAAGCGCGGCGTAACGACGCACGCCCGTCACAAGAAGGTTCTGGATCTGGCCAAGGGCTATCGCGGCCGGTCTTCCACGAACTACCGCATTGCTCTCGAGCGCGTCGAGAAGGCGCTTCGTTATGCCTATCGCGACCGTCGTAACAAGAAGCGCGATTTCCGCGCTCTGTGGATCCAGCGCATCAACGCTGCCGTTCGCGAGCAGGGCCTGACCTACAGCAAGTTCATCAATGGACTGGCAAAGGCTGGCATCGAAATCGACCGTAAGGTTCTGGCCGCCATCGCATTCGATGACGCTGCAACCTTCGCCGAGATCGTGAAGCTGGCGCAGATGGCTCTTGAGCAATCCGCTCAGGAACAGACCGCGCAGGCCTGATTAGAGGCTTTTGCCTTCGGATTTCTGCTTCGGCAGATTTCCGGATTTGATAGAAAACGGGTCGTCCTGTATCAGGACGGCCCGTTTTCTTTTTTGACGATACCAGTTGACCGATGGGACAGGCGAATGATGGGCGATGATCTTGAAGCGCTGAGAAGCGAAACTCTCGAGGCCTTGGCGCAGGCGCAGGATCACGCCGCCTGGGACGCCATTCGTGTGGGCGTTCTGGGCAAGTCCGGCCGCCTGACCCGTCTGCTCAAGGAACTGGGGAAGATGAGCCCCGAGGAGCGCAAGGAGCGTGGCCAGGCGCTCAACCGCCTGCGCGACGCCCTCAACAGCGCCGTCGAACAACGTGGGCAAGAAATTGCCGATGCCGCTCTCGAGGCGCGCCTGAAGTCCGAGCAGGTTGATGTGACCCTGCCTGCGCCCGCGACTCCTCTTGGCCTCCTCCATCCGATCAGCCGTACTATCGAGGAAATGACTGCCATCTTCGGTGCGATGGGCTTCTCGGTAGCTGAGGGGCCAGACATCGAGTCCCAGTGGCATAATTTCTCTGCGCTCAACACGCCCGATCATCACCCGGCGCGTACCGAGCATGATACTTTCTATCTGCCTTCGACCCACGAAGACTCCCCGGCGCGTGTTCTGCGCACCCAGACATCGGGCGTGCAGATCCGGACCATGCTCACCGAGGCACCGCCTATTCGCGTGATCGCGCCGGGCCGCACCTATCGTGCCGATCATGATGCCACCCACTCACCGATGTTTCATCAATGTGAAGGACTTGTCATCGACAAGGGGATCACCCTCGGTCATCTCAAGGGCTGCCTGATCGAGTTCCTGCGTGTCTTCTTTGACAAGCCGAACCTTCCGGTGCGCTTCCGCGCCTCCTATTTCCCGTTCACCGAGCCCTCAATGGAGGTTGATATCGGCTGGTCGCGCCAGACGGGTGAAATCGGGGGCGGGACGGATTGGCTCGAGGTCCTGGGCTCAGGCATGGTGCATCCGCGCGTACTCGCCAATTGCGGTCTCGATCCGGCCATTTGGCAGGGCTTCGCCTTCGGCATGGGGATCGAACGTCTGACCATGCTCAAGAACGGCATTCCCGATCTGCGCTCTTTTTATGAGAGCGATCTGAGATGGTTGCGCCATTACGGCTTCTCGGCCCTGTCTTCCGTCAGCCTCGCAGAAGGAGTCTGAAACTATGAAGTTCACCCTATCCTGGCTGCGCGAGCATCTCGATTTCACGGTTTCGCTGGACACCATTCTTGCGAAGCTCAACGCCATCGGTCTTGAGGTCGAGAGTGTCGAGAACCCTGCCGACAGCCTCAAGGGCTTTCGCGTCGCCAAAATCCTGGAAGCGCATCGTCATCCCGATGCAGATCGTCTGCAAGTGTGCGTCGTCGCGGCTGGCGGCGGCTACGAGAAGATTCAGGTCGTATGTGGCGCGCCCAATGCCCGAGCAGGGCTGCATGTGATCTTCGCTCCGCCAGGCACCTACATCCCGGGCAGCGACATCACCATCAAGGCAGGCAAGATCCGCGGACAGGAAAGCGGCGGCATGCTGTGCTCGCTGCGCGAACTCGGACTCGGGGCTGAATCCGACGGGATTGCCGAGCTGCCCGAGAGCGTGGTGCTGGGGCAGTCCTATGCTGATTATGCCAAGCTCGACGATCCCGTGATCGATATCTCGATCACTCCGAACCGCGGTGATGCGCTGAGCGTGCGTGGTATCGCCCGCGATCTCGCCGCTTCGGGGCTGGGACATCTCAAGCCCTGGCTGGTCGAGACGGTGGAAGGGCAGTTTCCCTCGCCCATCAACTGGGACATTCAGTATGAGTCTGCCTGTCCCTTCATCGCCGGGCGCCTGGTGCGCGGCGTCCGTAATGGACCAAGCCCCGACTGGCTGCGCCAGCGCCTCGAGTCCATCGGGCTCAAGCCGATCAGCACGCTTGTCGATATCACCAATTTCTTGACCTTCGATCTCGGGCGCCCGCTTCATGTGTTCGATGCAAGCAAGATCAGCGGGTCCACGCTGTCACTTGCCCGTGCGGCGCGCGAGACATTCGGCGCGTTGGATGGGCGCGATCTCGTTCTGGGCACCGACGATCTGGTGATCGTCGACAGTGCGGGCGTTCAGTCGCTTGCCGGGTTGATCGGTGGTGAAGCAACGGGTGTCAGCGACGAAACCGTTGATGTCTTCATCGAGGCTGCGCTTTTCGATCCCGTCCGTATTGCCCTGACCGGGCGCAGGCTCGGGGTGCATACCGATGCCCGCCAGCGTTTCGAGCGCGGTATCGACCCGGCTCTGGTGCTTTCAGGGCTTGAGGCCGCAACCCGTCTCATTCTCGATCTTTGTGGCGGAGAGGCCAGTGACGTCACGAGCGCCGGCGCAATCCCCGTCTGGCAGCGCGAGGCGTGGCTGCGCTTCGAGCGCCTGAGTTCTCTTGGCGGTGCCGACATCGCCGAGGAAGAGGCAACGCGTATCCTGGAGCATCTTGGCTTCGAGGTCCGTGAGCGCGCGGAAGGGCGCAGCTGTTTTGCCGTGCCGTCATGGCGCAATGACGTCGCGACGGGTGTCCAGCTCGATCAGGCCCCGCATCTCGATCCGGATCAGGCGCAGAGCGCGGCGTCATCCGTTCATGCCATCGAGGCAGAGAACGATCTGATCGAAGAAGTACTGCGCATCCATGGTCTGGACTCGGTGCCGCCTCTGCCCCTGCCGCTCAGAACCGCTATCGCTGCGCCTGCCGTCACTCCGGCGCAGAAGCGTCTTGGCGATCTGCGTCGTCTCTGCGCGCTTCGTGGCCTGGTTGAGACGGTCGGGTTCTCCTTCGTTTCGCATGAGGATGCCCTGCTCTTCGGAGGCGCCCCTGAGGGGCTGCGCCTTTTGAACCCGATCGCCTCCGATCTGAATCAGATGCGGCCTACTCCGCTGATCAATCTGGTGCGGGCCTGGCAGCATAATGCGGCGCGCGGCTTCAACGACGCTGCCTTATTCGAGCTCGGCCCCTGTTTTCATGCCGATGGCCAGAAGCTTGTTCTGGCAGGGTTGCGGGGAGGGGAAACGCCCCGTCGTCCCGGTGTGCGGGCTCAGGCGATGACGCTGTGGGATGCCAAAGCCGATCTCATGGCCGCTCTGGACGCATTGAAGCTTCCTGCTGATGCGCTCAGTGTCACGGCCGATGCGCCGGGCCACTACCATCCCGGTCGCTCGGGCGTGGTGCGTCAGGGCCCCAAGACCGTCCTCGGTTGTTTCGGTGAGCTGCATCCGCGCGTGACACGCGCCATGGGGATCGATTCGACCCTCGTGGTTTTCGAAATCTTTCTCGATGCCGTGCCACTGCCTAAGGTCAAGCGTCGTCAACCGCCTGCGCTCTCGGCGTTCCAGCCGATCAGCCGTGATTTTGCGTTCATCGTGGCGCCGGGAGTGGACGCACAATCCGTGCTGAAGGCCGCACGAGGGGCAGAGCGCGCGCTCATCAGCGACGTAAGCCTGTTCGACATCTATGAGGGCGGCTCGCTCGAGCCCGGTCATCGCTCGCTTGGCATCGATGTCACGTTGCAGCCGGTCAAGGCCAGCCTGACGGATGAGGAGATCGAGGCCGTTTCCGAGAAGATCATCGCTGCGGTTGCCAAGGCAACCGGCGCAACTCTGAGGCGCTGAAACCCCCATGCCCCATTCAGCCATTACCCCTCGTGTCATCTGGCTTCTGGCAGGTGAGGCCAGCGGTGATGTGTTGGGGGCGCATCTGATGCAGGCGCTTCATGCGCGTGATCCGCATCTGATCTTCGTCGGCATTGGCGGCCCGCGCATGGAAGCCTTGGGGCTTGCCAGCCTTTTCCCGATGCGTGATCTCGCTGTAATGGGACTGGTCGAAGTACTGCCGCGCATCCGGCAACTCTCCCAGCGCCTGAACGAGGCGGTCAATGACGTTGTGCTGCGTCAGCCGGACATGATCGTCACCATCGATTCCCCAGGCTTTGCCCTGCGCTTTCTCAAGCGCCTGCGTCACGTCACTGTGCCCAAGATCCATTATGTCGGGCCGCAGGTCTGGGCCTGGCACGAGAAGCGCGTCCATAGCTTCCCCGAGCTATGGGACCGTTTGCTCTGTCTTCTCCCGTTTGAGGTGGACTGGTTCGGTGAGCGAGGTGTGGCCGTGGATTTCGTCGGACATCCTGTCCTGCAATCTGGCGCAGATCAGGGCGATGCCAGGCGTTTTCGCCTGAGGCACGGTATCGAGGATGACGCCCCGATCCTGATCCTGATGCCGGGCAGTCGCCGGTCCGAGGTGCCGCGCCTGTTGCCGGTCTATGGCAAGATGCTTGCTCTGCTGCAGGAGAAGCTGCCCGGTATCGTACCGGTTCTGCCTCTGTCTCCGCTGGTGGCCCAGACAGTCAGGGCCGCCGTCGCGCGCTGGCCGGTCAAGCCGATCATCGTGACTGAACTTCATGACAAGCATGACGCCTTCGCTGCCGCTGGTGCAGCGCTGACCAAATCGGGAACCTCGACGCTCGAGCTTGCCCTGGCGCATGTGCCCATGGCGGTGGCATATCGCGTCAATCCGCTTACGGCCTTCATGGCGCGTCGCATGATCAAGGTGAAATATGTCGCCATGGTCAATCTGCTGGCAGGGCGTGAGGTCGTTCCAGAGCTGCTTCAGGAGCGCTGCACGCCCCGGGAGCTTGCCGATGCGTCCTATGCCTTGTTGACGGATCCGTCTCTGGGTACCTCACAAAGGGCGGCGTTCGATGAGGTGATGGCGCAGCTTCGGCCGCCGGAATCCCTTGCCCATAACGGGACACCGTCAGATGCGGCGGCCGAAGCCGTGCTGCGGATTCTCAATGAGAGAAGCGCTTCGCGTCCTACTGAGGCTGGGGTCTGAAGCAGAAGACGCAGCGCCGCGAAGGATGGCGTTGCAGGTGATGGGCTCAGTGTGCCCCACCGTAGAGCTGCTCGGGCGAGATTTCTGGCGCGGCCGTGTCGCGCAGGCCTTCTGGCACCACTTCGTGATAGAAGCAGCTACGTCGGCCCGTGTGACAGGCGACACCCGTCTGCTGGACGAGAAGCAGCACGGCGTCGCGATCACAGTCCAGACGCGCTGAGACGAGCGTCTGTCTCTGGCCGGAGGTCTCTCCCTTGCGCCATAGCGCGTTGCGGCTGCGGGAATAGTAGCAGACCTGACCTGTCGCGAGCGTTTCCGCCAAAGCCTCCCGGTTCATCCAGGCAAGCATCAGAACATCATGGGGCGCTTCGGCAGACTGGGCGAGGGCGGTAATCAGTCCGTCCTCGTTGAAGCGCACTGTCTCCAGAAGCGCTGCGAGAGTGGCTGTGTCGGGGGGGAGATAGCTCATGATGTCTCGTCTTTGAACCAGTCAGGGATAAGCGGTGTGAGGGTTGTTCCCTCATGGTGGAGCGTCACTGTCCAGGCCTCACGGCGCAGAAGGGCCAGGCCGCGCTGTCCGATGGCGCTGCGCATCTGGCCTACTTCCCGACCGTCTAGCATGAGTGCGGTGCCGGGGGGCGGGAGGGGGCCGTCGCCCTGTACCGGAACGAGACGCTTCTTGACCAGACCGCGATAATGGGTCCGGGCGGTGAGTTCCTGTCCCATATAGCAGCCCTTGCTGAAGGAGATACCGTTCAGCCAGTCGAAATTTGCCTCGATCAGAAGCGTTTTCTCGCTCTCGCAATCGACAGCGTCAGGCAGGCCGAGCGAAAGCCTGTGGGCATGATAGGCAGAAACTGCGGCAGTATCTTCGCGTCGCAAAGACTGAGCGATGCGTCGTGCGCCTGCGCTCGCGAGGCGCGGATCGGCTCTCATTCCCCGGTCCTCGGCGTTATCGCCCCAGAGCGCTTCGACGCAAAGATCGGTGACCTCGATCTGAACATCGGCCCGAAGACGAAAGCGCAGGAGCTTCGTCCTCAGCATCGCGGCATGGTCTGCAGGCACATCCAGCAAAAGCCTGTCGGGCTCATGCCAGATGAAGAAATCCGACAGGTACCGACCCTGCGGCGTCAGATAGCCGCACCAGATGAGCGCCGTGTCAGTGGCCGCCGCAACATCATTGGAAACGAGCCCCTGGAGGAAGCCGATGCGGTCCTGTCCGGTGACGGAAAGCACCGTGCGATCCGTGAGCCATGCTCTTGCCATCTTCATTCTCCAATTCGGGCAGTATTGGAAGGAGATGCGGGTTGCAGGAGCCTGAAACAAGAGAGAAAATGTGAACGCGACCCATGCAAATGTCGTGCGTTGAGACGCAAAAGCAAGTCATCCCCAGCAGGAGGGGATATCCTGGGAGGGTGATTGTTGCCTGTTTCTGAGATCATTGACCCGGCTGATCCCGAAGCCGAGCTGAGGAAGCGGCGGCTTATCGAGCTTGTCGCGCCGATATTGGGCGTGATTCTGGTGATCGTCGTGATCGTTGCTGTCACGCTCCATTCCTATCACAAGACGCGTGGCGGGGTTATTGCGCTCTCCCAGGACCTGCTGCGCGAGGAACAGAAGAATATCACGCAGGAAGTCTCGGATTATCTCGCTCCGGCCCCGGCGACGGCCATCGTCGCCCGTGATCTGCTGACTGACCCTGTCACCGATGCGCCCCCTCAGGTCTTTCTTGCTTATGGCGCATCCATGCTGCGCAACGTCCGGCAGGTCGAGAGCTTCTACCTTGCCGATGATCAGGGGTCATTCTGGTTCATCGATCGGGCGCCTGCCGATATTTCCGATGGCATGGAATGGGTTCATCTGATCCGGGACAAGAACGTCTTTCGTCACTGGTATTATGACAAGTCGGGCAGGCTGGTGCGCACGGTCGACACGCCGGGCAAGAATTACGATCCGAGAACCCGGCCCTGGTATAAGGGGGCGTTCGAGCACCCGGACCTGAACTGGTCCGATCCCTATCCGACCGTTGCGACCGAGGAACTGATCGTGACCGCGGCCAGCGTGCTGCACACGACAGACGGCCATCAGGCCGTATTCGCCATCAATATCTCCCTGAACCGCCTGACGGATTTCCTGGCCGCCATCAAGATCGGCAAGAGCGGGACCGCCGTCGTGGTGGACAAGGACGGGCGCATGGTGGCCGGAAGCCATCTGCTGGATGTGGCGCGCAAGGCGAACTGGAAGTTCGACAGCATGCTGCTCGACCCCCAGAAGCAACCTGTGTTCACGCGTGCGCTCGCACTTTATCATATCTACGGGGCGGGCGTTCACCTGATCAAGGCGCGCGACAAGCAATACGTCACGATCATGGCGTCGCTTCACAAGATCCGTCCCGGATGGATCCTGATGCTGAACGCACCCGAGGATGATTTCGCGGCCTTCGCCGCAGCGGCGGGGCGGCAGGGCTTTCTGTTTTCCATGGTCATCGTGGTGCTGGCCGCCCTGCTCGCAGGGTTTCTGGTACGTCAGAACCGCAGGACCGAGCGGCTGCAACGCCAGATCGGCTTTGAGCGCGCCCAGGTCCGTGCCGAGAGCCTGGCGCTCAATGCCATGGCTGGCACACCCGACCTGCTCGACCCTAATCATGACGCCCCTCTTCTCACCCAGCGTCTTTCCGAACTTGCCAAGGCCCGCCGCGTCAGTCTCTGGCGATCGGTGGGAGACGATCAGCGCCTGCTCTGCGAAGATTCGTATGACCAGTCGAGCGATGCCCATAGTGCGGGCATGGAGCTCTCTCATAGCGATCTCTCGGCTTTCTTTGGCCTGCTGATGTCGGGCGATGTGATCGAAAGCGATAGCGCGGCGACGCAGGAAGGACTGAGGACCTTTCAGCGGATGGTGATGACCCAGATCAACTCACGATCGGTCTATATCCAGCCGATTCTGGCGCGCGGCTCGGTGATTGGCATGCTGGTGCTGGAAGACGCCATCCGTCCCCATGCTGTCTCGCATGTCATTGCCATTGTGGCAGAGATCGCCGCCGTGCGCTTTGCCGCGATGCGCGCCGACGAAACACGCGTCGAGCAGCCGGATCAGGCCGGCACGAGTGACCATAGCGCGGCGACAACGCGTCTGGGTGAAGGTTTTCTCGCTTCCCCCCGTGCGGAAGGTACGCCCGATCTGGTGGCTGGGCAGTATAGCCAGGTTGCCGTGGCGACCATCCTGTTCATGGATACGACGTCCGATACCAATGTGGATCTCCTGCCGGTGGTGCAATCGCTCGTCCGGAAATTTCAGGAGGTCATGCGGCACGAATCGCTCTTTTCGGCCCAGATCCTCGGTAATCGCCTCGTCCTGATCGGGGGATGCACCCAAACTCCGGACCCTGACTCCGCACGGCGTGTCGCAAATGCCGTGCTGGCCCTGCGCGAAATCGCGCTGATCACGCTGGCCGATGCAGAGCTGACACCAAGCTTCCGTATCGGGCTCGATGTCGGGCCTGCTTTCGGTGCCATTCTGGGGGATGATCCCGGGATCTTCAATGTCTGGGGCGAGGCGGTTCAGACATCGGAACTCCTGGCGATCAGCGCGCCCGACTCAGGAACCATTCAGGTTTCCGAAACCGCACATGCGCTGTTGCGGGATTACTATCTCTTCCGGCCTCGTGGCATGTTCTATCTTCCTGCCGTCGGGATCACGAACACCTATGTTCTGGCGGCCAAGCGGTGAGTGAGACTCTGCCTCGTTATCGTCGGTGGCTGCGCGCACTGGGAGGGCTGACCCGTCGTCAGCTGCGGTTTACCCTCATGCTGGTCGGAGCGAGCTGGGGGGTGGCGCGGGAAGCCTGTCGTCCCAGTTCATGGCGACGCACGGTGGTGTACGAATTCAAGAGCACCTTGCGGCAGGCGGCCGGGGGCGGGTTGTTCAGCACGCTCTTTACAGCCGGTCTGACCGGGTTCGGCATCGTGGCTCAGGCAATCTACTGGCTGGGTATCGCGGGGATGGCCGATACGACGGACTCCCTGCTTGCGACAGTTCTGGTACGTGAAATCGCGCCGGTCTTGGTGGGCGTCATTCTGCTCGGGCGCAGCGGTATGCTCGGTCTGACCCAGCTGGGGCAGCTGACCATTGGCGGCGAGTTGAGGGCCCTGCAGGGGCTCGGCATCGATCCTTTCCTGACGCTGGTCATGCCGCGTGCTCTGGCAATGATGCTGAGTTCCTTCACGCTTGGCGTTGTCTTCAGCCTCACTTCGCTTTCGGTCGGTTACGGTGTCTGTCGCCTGCATTCGATCATCACCATGCCGCTCTGGACATTTCTCTACGACATCGTGGGGGCCATGAAGCCCATCGATTACCTCGGCATTCCGCTCAAACTGATCATCAGCGGCTTTCTGCTGAGCCTGACGACCCAGCTCACCGGGCTGGACGCCACGCGTTCCGATACCATCGCCACGTTGTTGCCGCGTGGCTTTGCACGCGGGATCCTGGTGATCATGGTCGTCAACGTCATTCTTGGGGTACTTGTGGCATGAGCGACGATCTCCACGCGGCGCTCGAACTGCGCGAAGCCTGCCCTGTATTCGAGGAGAGCGGGCTGACATCGGTGCCATACAGCCTGAGGCTGATGCCTGGAGACTGTCTTCTCATCGCTTGTCGTGACCCCGTGCGCGCGACACGTTTTGCCGATCTATGCAGTGGGTTGATCCCGCTCGTTTCGGGGCAGGCTCTGTGTATGGGGCTCGATTGGGAGCATCTTGCCGAAAACCGGGCCTGGGCGCTGCGTGGGCGCATTGGCCGTGTGATGCAGCAGGGAGCCTGGATCGACCTGTTTGGTACCGATCTCAACATCCTTGTGCAGCAATTGCACCATACCCGTACCACCACCGAAGATCTCGTGGCGCAGGCGATCACCCTGTCGCGTCGCTTCGGCCTGCCCGGCCTGCCCACCCTGACCCCGGGACGGCTGAATAATGCCGATAGGGCGCGGGCGGCCTGTGTGAGAGCCTTTCTGGGGGAACCCAAGCTGCTCATTCTGGAAGATCCCGTTGATTTTGAGACCGCCGATATGATGACCGCCTTCCTTGCGGAGCTTACCGCGGCGCGCGAGCGCGGATGCGGGGTGATCTGGTTCTCACGCGAGCCGGATCTTTGGCACGGCTATAATGCCGCTGGAACGCATCGATACAGATTGCTCGACGAGGGTCTGATGCCAATGAAACAGGGGGTGTGATGTTTCGCATACGCACGAATACCGAAACCGATGGCCGCTCGCGTCCTCTCATGCGTATTCGCTACGCCGATGAGTGGGTGGGAATTCTCGTGGTCGCGACTTTTGGCCTGTTCATTTTCGCTATCGTCGAGGCGGGTATCCTGCGTGATTGGCTTACGCCATCAGGAAAGCTGCACTTCAACCTGCCTGAGAGCGGGATTGCCGGGCTCGCCGTGGGGAATGATATCGAGCTGATGGGCATCCGCATCGGGTCGATCCGCTCGGTCAAGATCAACCCGCACGGCAATATGTATGCGATTGCCGATATCGATCCTCAATTCGAGCCTTACATTCGCAAGGATAGTCGCGCGATCATCCGGCACCGTTTTGTCGTTGCCGGGGCGAGCTATATCGAGCTCGAGCGCAGCAAGGGGCCAGCCATGGATTGGGAGTTCGCCGAGCTCGAGGCGACGGTGGAACCTAATCCGGCGGATATGATCACCAAAACCATTGGCGATATTCGCGCCGGAATGATGCCGGCCCTGCACAACGCCGACAAAATCATGGCCGATCTGGCTGCCGTGACCACCGCCATACGCTCGGGCAAGGGGTCGATCGGCGGGATCGTTATGGATGACAAGCTGCTCAATCAGGCGGATGCCGTGTTGAAAACGCTGCAGGATTCGATCGAGAGACTGAAGCCGATCGAGGGGCAGATTTCCGGTGTGCTGAAGCAGACGCAAGGGACCATGGAAAATCTGCGCCAGAGCAGCGGGGATGTGCGCAAGGCAACGCCCAAGCTCAAGGATACGATGACGCATCTTGACGAGGCGAGCGCCCAGCTTCCAGCATTACTGACACAGGCTCAGGCGACCACAAACAGCCTCAAGCGTCTGACCGATCAGCTGCGCGGTCTCTGGATCCTGGGGGGCGGCGGAAGCAAGGCGCCACCGCGCCGACTGCGCGCCGGAGATATCAAGCCATGAGCCGGCATTTTCTCATTCTCTCCACAGCGCTGCTGGCGCTCAGCGCATGTGGGGGGAGCGCTGATCCTGATGGAATACGCACTGATCAAGGCTATGCCAATGCGATGGATGTTGGACGCGACAGCTTCGACATGACTCATGCCGAGCAGGCGAAGGCCCAGTTCGAGACAGCCTATGACAGGGCTTTGTTGCGCGATGATGCCGATGATCTGCGTGACGCCGGATATAATCTCGCGATAGCCGAACTGACCATGGGGGATTCCAGCAAGGCGCTGGCGACCGTGGCTCGGGTACGGCACGATCTCTCCCTGCGCACCGATCCTTCCAGCCCGGCGCTGGACCTCGTGGCAATGGCGGCGTATTGCCGCCTCGGCCAGTATCGCGAGGCACTTGAGCAGGGCCGTCGGGTCCGGACGAACGATCCAGCATTGCTGGAGCGCCTGGCGTTTCTTACGGGGCTTGCCGCAGACGGCGTCGGCGATGGCACCACGCTGGCCTCTGCCCTCAATGCTCTGCCGCTCCCTTCCAAAAAGGCGCCTCTGCTCGAGCAGGCAGATCGTGCCGAGCTCGTATCGAGACTCGCCCTGCGCCAGGGGGCTTTCAACCAGGCAGAGAGCGAGGCGCTCAAGGCTGCCGGATTGCGGCGCGACCGTCTGGATTATCGCGGTATGGCTCGCGCGCTCGATTGCGCTGCTCAGGCTGCACGGGGCGCCGGGGCTGGGGGGCGAGCCGCCGCTTATGCCCAGCGCGCCGCGCAGAGCCGGGAGCAGGCGTCGCCCCCGGGCTGAACTTGCCGCCACGTGTCGGGAGAGGCGTTCGCTATCCCTGGCTCATCGCCCCGGGGGAGGGGCGCTTTCAGCTGGCTCTTTTCTCCTGACGCGCGAGATGAACGGAGAAGCCTGTCAGAGCGAGACAGGCCAGTACTCCAGCCACCGAGCCTGTGCCGAGCCAGGTCAGGAGGCCCTGAATGGCACCAAGCTTCCAGCACAGCCAGAGCGCGATAGGTGGAAACGAAAGACGGCACAGATGCAGGGGGAGCCCCGGTAAGATCGGAAGCCCTGTGGTACGGAGCATCTTGGGTTGCCGAAGGGCATGTGCGGCGAGAGCCAGGCCCCAGAGGAGGAGAGAGGCGAGAATGATCATAGGGCCACCAGCCTGCGATGGATCAGGAACGCCATGAGACCAGTTGTCATCGCTGTGAGATCTACCGCCTTATAGACATCGAACCCGCTCAGTAATCCCGTCACGCTGCGCGTCAGGAGATCGAGTGGAAAGAGTGCGATCGCAAATGCCGCAAAGACCACGCATTGTTCGTTCCAGCCTCGATGAGGTGTCCTGCCGAAACTGCGTATCGCACCGTGCAGGAGGGCTGCAGCCCAGACGCAGAAGAAGGCCCGTATCTCGAAAACCTCGCGCCCCGGCAAGTCAGACCAGAACAGTCTGTTGGCCCAGAAATAGGCGAGACAGGCGAGAGGCAGGCCGGTTGTGACCGCCATGGCCAGGGTTTCCGCCAATCGGAACAAGAAGGTCTTCGCCTTTTTCGAACGGTGCTTCATCAGGAAGAGCACAAGCCCGCCCGACATCATGACGCTTCCGACGATACCGGACAGGAAATAGAGCCAGCGCAGGGGCAGCGGTGCCCAACGGATGAAGTGAAGGCCTCGCAGCACCCCGCTGATGCGATGCAGGGTGTCCGGTACTGTCACGACCTTGAGGAGCGAACCATCCCGATCAGAGAACTCGGCGTGATCGCGTGACAGGGCGAAGGAGGCGGAATCCGCCTTGGTCATGGACACCTTGCCCTTGTCAAACAGTACGAGGCCGATCGATCCTGCGCCGAACTGGGTCTCCGCTTGATGAAACATGGGAGCGAGCGGCGCCGAGAGTGGCGTGCGTTCGGTCCAGGCCGGTGCGGCGCCGGACTGTCCGTGGGGTGCATGGGGGTGTTCATGCCCGCCGGGTCTCCCATGATGAGCGGAACCGAACATCGGAAAAAGCCGGGGGGCATGAATGACAGCCCCCGTATAGGCCATCATGACCATGAACGGGAGGAAGAGAACCCCCGCGAGGATATGCGCGTCCATCCAGGCGCGCGTTCGGGACGCGAAAGGACGGAAAAGCAGCAGATCGCTGAAGAGCGATCGAAAATGGATGACGATGCCCGAGCCTACTGCGATCAGAAGGCCGACAGCCGCGATCTCCGTAAGCATATTGCCCCAGAACGGACCGTAATAAAGCGAATGGTGCAGGTCGAAGAAAAGCTGCCCACCACCCGTTTGCCGTGTCTGGAAAGGATATCCATCGACCGGGCTATAAGCAGTACCAATGAAAGCATGGCCGTTGAAATGCTGGATACGGATAATCGGGTCGCGGGGCGTCGGCAGTGTGATGAAGGCGTTCTCGCCCTTCTCACGCAGTTCCGCCGCGATATACCCTACCTGGTTGAGCGCCGCATCGCTCATAGGTTCGGGATGATAACGCGAGAGTTCTGGCTGCATCCAGCGCGTCAGTTCCGTGTCGAACAGCGCGAGCGATCCGCCCGTGAACGTAACCACCAGAATGAGCCCACCCAGAAAGCCGACCCATTCATGAAGCCACCCCATCCGGGTGCGAAGCGTGTCACGCATCAGCAGGTCCATCCATAGGCAAGCGCCGGAAGGCCGCAGCCCAGGCAGCCCAAGGCGAGGACGTGCAGAGGATGATTCTTCCGCAGGGATGGAAACGAGAATAACGCGAGCAATAGGGCGGGCATGAGCACGAACGCGCAGAGGAAGCCCACAATAAGCAGGCTGTCGCCTCCAAGTCGGCGGAAGACCCAGAGCGTGACCAGTGCTATCAGATAAATGACTCCCAGCCCTCCGATTAAACGGGCTGCCCAGGACCGTATCAGAATACGGTCATTCTTGATTTTGAGACTCTTTCGCATGTGGTTCCTGTGCAACAGGGCCTGACTATCCTGACATTCTTGTGAAAGGGGATGCAGAGTTTAGTTGCGAGCGTTTCTTATTCGCGTCTATTTGGCCCCGTCATTTACCTATTGTCAATGAGACCGCGCTCTTGAACTGCAAGCCTTTCGTCCGCCTTTCCGTGCTCCGTCCCTCCCGTCCGGGCCAGTCCTCGAACGGCTATCTCCTTACCCGATTGACCCTTTCCTCTTTGCTTATGCTCTCCGTGGCGCTGCCACGTGAAAGCTGGGCACAGGATGCTGGTCAGGGGCAAGCGCAAACCGAGACGAAACAGACCGGGCAAGCGGGCAACGCGTCGAAGTCGGCGCGAGCAAAGACGCTGACCAGTGACGAGCAGATCGAGGTGAAGGCGCAGCGTCAAAACCGTATGGAAGTGAAGTCAGGCGGCAATCTGGGAGCGTTGGGGAACAAGAAGGGTCTCGATGTGCCCTTCAATGTCCGCAGCTATACCTCGGCCCTGATCCTGAACCAGCAGTCCCAGACCCTGGGCGAAGTGCTGATGAACGACCCGACGGTTCGCACGACCTATGGCTACGGCAATTTCTCCGAGCAGTTCATCATCCGCGGGTTCCCGGTTTATGGCGATGATGTGGCGATTGACGGACTCTATGGCATCACGCCGCGACAACTCGTCTCGCCGCAGCTCTACGACCAGGTCCAGGTGCTGAATGGCGCCAGCGCGTTTCTCAACGGCGCAGCCCCGGGCGGTACGGCCCAGGGTGGTAATATCAATCTCGAATTCAAGCATGCAGGCGATACGCCGCTGACGCGCATTACCGGAGACTATACCAGCTCCTCAATGGGGGGCGGTGCGGTCGATGTCGGTCGGCGCTTCGGGCAGGACAAGCAGTTTGGCGTGCGCATCAATGTGGCCGGGCGCAGCGGCGTCTCGGCGATCGATCGTGAAAAGCGCCATCAGGTGGCCGTGGGTGGCGGGTTCGACTGGCATGATCGCTCGGAGCGCACCCGGGTCACTGTGGACATGGCTTACGAGAACCAGGGCGTGAATGGCGGTCGCGGCGGCGTCTTCCTGAGCGGTGTCACCAGCGTTCCCAAGGTGCCGGGCGCGGGGGCGAATTATGGCCAGCCCTGGACCTATACAGAGCTCAATTACATCTATGGTAAGCTCAAGGTCGAACATGACTTTGGCAAGTATCTGACCGCCTATGCGCAGTTCGGTGGCCTTGGTGGCAATGAGAAAGGCAATTACGGCAGCACCTATGTGACGAACAGCCAGACCGGTGCAGGCTATAACGGCGCGATGTATGTGCCCTATATGCAGACCAATGAAAGCACTCAGGCGGGTCTGCGCTCGCATTTCCACACGGGCGGCATCAAGCATGAAATCAATGCGGGCGGGTCAGGGCTCTGGGAAGAAAATGCCTCGGCCTACGCGCTTGCTCTGACACGACAGCAGACGAATCTCTATCACCCGACGCTGTATAATGCGTCTCAACCCGAAACCTACATTGGCGGTAATATCGATAATCCCCAAAAGAACAATACGACACGTCTGTGGAGCCTGTTCTTCTCGGATACGGTCTCGGCCTTTCATGATCGCGTGGCGCTGACAGCGGGCTTCCGCTACCAGTCCATCAAGACAGTGGCCTATAATTACGGCAAGGGAACGCCCACGGGCTACGATCAGGGCGCGTTCACGCCGGTGGTCGGGCTGGTGGTGCATCCCACCCGACAGACGTCCATCTACTTCAACCGCATCGAGGGGCTTGCGCCTGGACCGCAGGCGAGTGGGCAGGTCGTCAATCTCGGCCAGATCTTCCCGCCCTATCAGACGGTCCAGTACGAGCTTGGGGCCAAATATGACATCGGCCGCTTCTCGACCTCGGTCTCGATCTTCCAGATCGATCAGCCCAACTCCTATACCGTGGCCATTCCCGGTACGGGGACGAGCATCTTCTCTGTCGATGGTCTACAGCGTAACCGTGGCATCGAGTTCACCGTCAATGGCGAGATCGTCAAGGGGCTGCGCTTCAACGGGGGTACGTCAATCATCGATGCCGATCAGCGTCGCACTTCGGGTGGCCTCTACGACGGCAACCGTGCGATCGGCGTGCCGGGTTACACGATCAACGGCAATCTCGAATATGATCTGCCGTTCATTCGTGGGGCGACTGTCACCGGGCGTGTGATCCAGACCGGCCATCAATATGCCAATAATCTTAACACGCTGCGTGTACCGAACTGGACGCGCTTCGACGTCGGCGCGCGCTACAGCTTTGTCGTAGAACACAAGGCCATCACGACCCGTCTGGGCGTGGATAACCTCGCCAATAGCCGTTACTGGGAGAGTGCTTTTGGCGGCTATCTGCTGCAAGGCCTGCCGCGTACCTTCAAGTTCTCGGTCACAGCCGATTTCTGATTGACGCAGGGCGCGCATGGGCGCGCCCTTGATCGTCCTGCACGGTCAGCGGAAGAATGCTTCCGAGCCAGCCTTCGGGCTGGCTTTTTTTATGCGTCATTACGGGAAGCTGGAGTGCTCAGGCGCCTTGGGCAGATGAGGAGGCCCAGCCGGTATGCGGCGATGGGCGCAGAAGACGATCGTGCCCCTCACCACTTGCAAAATGCCTGGACCTCTCTGCTTCGGGTCGACCCCGGAATCAAAAGGCCCTTTGTTCGCGCCAAAGCTTGCGGCAGCGTCCCGGAAACTCCGCCCATAAAAAAAGGCCAGCCCCTTCTCAGGAACTGGCCTTTCCCTTTAATCAGCGAGGACGCGGTGTCAGTGCCCCTCGGTCATTGGCTTCATGCCGAGGCTGGCAAGAAGCTTACGGTCACGATGCTCGGCCGGGTTGGGCGTGGTCAGCAGCTTGTCACCGCAGAAGATCGAGTTCGCACCCGCCAGGAACACCAGGGCATGGGCTTCGTCGCTCATCAATTCACGGCCTGCGGCGAGGCGCACATGGCTGGCCGGCATGGTGATGCGGGCAGCGGCCACGACACGGGCGAATGTGATGGGATCGACGGCTTCGGCCTCGGCGAGAGGTGTGCCCTCGACGCGCACGAGCAGGTTGATCGGCACGCTCTCGGGATGCTGGGGCAGGGAGGCGAGGGTAGCGATCAGCCCGGCGCGGTCGCTCTCATCTTCCCCCATGCCCACGATGCCGCCGCAGCAGACATTGATCCCGGCGTCACGCACATTGGAAAGCGTGTCGAGGCGGTCCTGATAGGTTCGGGTGGTGATGATCTTGTCGTAATACTCGGGCGAGGTGTCGAGGTTGTGGTTGTAGTAGTCGAGCCCGGCGTCTTTGAGGCGGCGCGACTGCTCGCCATCGAGCATACCCAGCGTGACGCAGGTTTCGAGCCCGAGCGCCTTCACGCCCTCGATCATAGCGCAGACCGTGTCGAGATCACGTTCCTTGGGGGAGCGCCAGGCTGCGCCCATGCAGAAGCGTCCGGCACCGGCTGCCTTGGCGGCGCGGGCTTCGGTCAGGACCTTTTCAAGGGCCATCAGACGTTCCGCCTTCACGCTTTTCTCGTGAAGGGCGCTCTGGGGGCAATAGGCGCAGTCTTCCGGGCAGCCGCCCGTCTTGATGGAGAGGAGCGTCGAGATCTGCACCCGGGTCGGGTCAAAATAGGCGCGATGGGCCATCTGGGCGCGGAAGATCAGCTCCGGGAAAGGCAGGTCGATCAGCGCGGCTACTTCGTCGCGTGTCCAGTCATGCCTGAGTTCAGGTTTCCAGCTTGCCGCAGCGCGAAGTTCACGAGGGACGACCGGGTCACGTGTCAGGGTATCGAGGGACATGCGGGGCATGGCTCCAAAACATTTGAAAACGAAAAGCTCGCGCAGCGATGCCACAGCAAGGGGGCGCTTGTCACGCGCCTGCGCGAGAACTCTACCCAAATTGGCGCGGACATGTCATCTAGGCGTCATGAAACATTGGCGCATCGATCAGATGGATTGGGATGCTTTCGATGCATCCCGCGTGGACCCGGACCTGATTCCGGTCATCAAGGCTGCGGCTGTGGTCGAGCGGAACGGGCTCGATTACGCGGTTTATCTCGGCAATGTCTTTGTGGGCGATCCCGATTTCCGTCAGGCTGCCGATAATTGGGCCGTCGAGGAAGTGCAGCATGGCGACGCGCTCGGTAAATGGGCGATGCTGGCGGATCCGAGCTGGGATTACATGACCGCCTTCAAGCGTTATCGCGCGACCTATCACATCGAGCAGGATGTCGACGCATCGATACGTGGCTCACGTACGGGTGAGTTGATTGCCCGTTGCATGGTCGAGACCGGGACCTCGTCCTTCTATACGGCTCTGGCCGATGCCACGGACGAGCCTGTGCTCAAGGCCATCTGCAAACAGATTGCGGCTGACGAGTACCGTCATTTCAAGCTTTTCTACGATCACATGCATCGTTACCTGAAGCGTGAAAAGCTGAGCGTGTGGCAGCGTACGAAGATTGCGCTCGGCCGCGTGACCGAGAGCGAGGACGACGAACTCGCGACGGCGTATTACACGACGAACATGTCGAACAACACGCCTTATGATCACAAGAAATGCATTGCTGCGTACATGGCGCGGGCCATGGGCTGTTATCAGCCCAAGCATATAAACCGGGTGACGAGCATGATCTTCAAAACGATCGGCTTCACGCCGCATTCACGTGTTCAGAACCTCGTCGCACGTGCCATGTATGCGCTGATCCAGTTCAAGGCCAAGCGCTATCGGCGTTCCGTCATGGCCTCATAACGAAAGCGGTTTTTGTCCTACGGCGAATTAAGCCCTTATACGGCACGTTTCCGGTCTAATATGGCGGGAAGTATTCACCGTGGAGAGCTTTGGCTGTGCTGACACATCTTTCGCGTCTCACCCTTGGGGTGACCCTTGTTTCAGCGTTTGCGCTGGGTCTGGCCCCGAGGCCAGCCCTGGCGGATCCCTATTCCCTCCCTATCGCCTCATCCGGGCCCGTGATCCTGCCGCCTGTCGCCGATGACGGGACGATCGCGGCGCGGCAACTTGCCGCGCAGGTCGGGCTGGCCCAGTTCACCGCGCCAGGCTGGCGTCCTGGCCTGCTGCGCCATGTCGTGATGTTCCGCTACAAATCCGGTACGACCGCCGCGATGCGCGCCGAGATCACCATGCGCTTCCTGCGTCTAGCCGAAGATTCCCGCCGTCCCGATGGATCGCACCCCGTGAGATCCATCGAGATGGGCGTGCAAAACAGTGGGGAGGGCGCTGATGCCGGATTGCAACAGGCTTTTATCGTGACCTTCGCCTCGGAAGGCGATCGCAACTTCTACGTGGGCAAGCCGGTCATCATGGACCCGGCCTGGTTCGATCCCGCGCATGAGGCCTTCAAGAGCTTCGCGGCACCGTCGATCGAGAAGGTGATTGTATTCGACTTCAATGTCCTGGCCACGGCAAGCCGCGCGCCCTCGGGGCATGGCGAAAAAGCCAGGCATTCACAGACTCGCCGTTGAGATTAATCTGTCATAACGTTGCATAACGTATCTTCTCGCGTCTCGACCGAGAGGGCGGAATGTTCACCAGAGTGGAAAAGGCTGATCTGTGACCGGAAAACTGCAAACGAAATCGTCGATCTGGCTCGGTGCTGTCAGTCTTCTGGCCCTGACGGGGCACGCGGCCCTGGCACAGGATACGGCCAAGAGCCCCGCAAAGACGACCTCTTCGGCGCCTCAGGCTGCGCCAACCCCCGTCAAACCCTATGATCCGACCTGGGGTTTCGACATGGCCGGGATGGATAAGGCCATCAAGCCGGGCAATAACTTCTTCCTCTACGCCAATGGCACCTATCTCAAGAACATCGTGATCCCCCCGGATCGCTCATCTTTCGGGCCGTTCATCATCCTGGCCGAGACTGCGCGTGAGCGCGTCCAGAAAATTCTGAGCGAGGCGGGGAAGAACCCGGTTGCCGAGCCCAAGACGACGGAAGAAAAGCTGGGCGCGTTCTATGCCAGCTTCCTTGACGAGGCCAAGGCGGAACAGTTGGGCGCGACCCCGCTCAAGGCAGATCTGGAGGCTATTCGCGCGGTCAAGGATGCGCCTTCCCTGGCGCGGCTCTTCGGGCAGGCGACGCGTGGTTTCCAGTACGCGCCGTTCGGGATCATGATCAATGCTGACGACAAGGATCCGACGCAATACGCCCTGTCCTTGCACCAGGGGTCGCTGGGCCTGCCTGATCGGGACTACTATCTGAAGCCCGAATTCGCCGCCAAGCGTAAGGCCTATCAGGCTTATATCGCCAAGATGCTCACGCTGATCTCCTGGCCGCAGCCCGAACAGGAAGCCGCGCATATCCTGGCGCTGGAAACCGATCTGGCGAAGGCCGAGTGGTCGCGCACCGAGCTGCGCAATCCGGTCAAGATCTATAATCCGATGACTGTTGCGGATCTCGCCAAGAAGGCGCCGGGTGTGAACTGGCACGACTTCCTCGAGGCGGCCGGGATTCCTGCGAGCGGGCTTGAGTCGCGCAGGCTTATTGTGGGCGAGCCAACGGCTCTTGCCGGCATGGCCAAGATCCTGTCCAGTGCCGAATACGCCACGCTTCAGGCTTGGCTCGCCTTCCATCTCTCGGATAACGCTGCCGGCTATCTGAGCCACAATTTCGTTCAGGCCTCGTTCGATTTCAATGATCGCGAACTCGAGGGCTCGCCGCAGCTTCCGGTGCGCTGGAAGCTCGCTGTCAGCCACAGCGAAGCCGCGATGGGCTGGGCGATTGGCAAGATCTATGTTGATCAGTATTTCCCCCCCGAAGCCAAGGCGCGCATCACGGAACTGACCCAGGATGTGAAGGCGGCTTTCGCCAACCGTCTGGCGCATAATAGCTGGATGGCGCCTGCCACCCGCGAGGCAGCCGGACGCAAACTGCAGAACTTCGAGATCCAGGTTGGCTACCCCAATAAGTGGCGCGACTATGCAGGGCTGACCATCAAGCCGGGTGATATCTATGGCAACGGTGCGCGGTCGATCGCCTTCGAGTGGCAGTACAATCTGGGCCATCTGGACAAGAAGGTGGATCGCAACGAGTGGTTCATGACGCCGCAGACGGTCAACGCGTATAACGACCCCAACCAGGTCGAGATCGTTTTCCCGGCAGCGATCCTGCAGCCGCCTTTCTTCGACCCGAAGGGAGATGCCGCGGTCAATTACGGCGCTATCGGTGGAGTGATCGGTCACGAAATGACCCATTCCTTCGATGATGAGGGGCGTCAGTATGACGAGCACGGACGTCTGCATCAGTGGTGGACGCCGGACGACGTGAAGCGCTTCTCGGCTCTGGCAGACCGCTTCGGCAAGCAATACGACGCGTTCCAGGTCCTGCCGGGCGTTCACCTGAACGGCAAGCTGACCATGGGCGAGAATATTGCTGATCTGGGTGGCCTGACACTTGCGCTCGATGCTTATCATGCCTCTCTGCATGGCCAGCCTGCGCCGGTCGTCCATGGTCTCTCGGGTGATCAGCGCGTGTTCCTCGGTTGGGCTCAGGTCTGGCGTCAGAAGCTGCGCGAGGATTCGATCCGCAATCGCGCCGTGACCGACCCGCATTCCGCACCTGAGGCTCGGGTCAATATCCCCATGCATAATATCGATGCCTGGTACGATGCTTTTGGCGTGAAGCAGGGCGATGCGCTCTATCTCGCACCAAAGGATCGCGTTAAAATATGGTGAAATACCCGTGAAACACGGTGTAGGTTCACGCTATGGCCTGTCTGCCGGTCGGGGTGTCGCCCCGTCCGGCACAGGACCGGAAAGGTGGTAACGACCTGATGCGAGTCACTGGAACGGCAAGGGAACAGTCTCCGACAGAAGAGACGACCGATCCGTTCATCTTTCCCGTGGCTGGGCCTTCATGAGGCGCCAGCAGGATTTGCATGATCTCCTCACGGCGGCAGCGGCAATGGCTCGTGCTCCAGGGGCCTATCTGGCTTTGCCTGAGCGTGGAAGGCAGGCTCTGGCCGTCACTTTCGGGCCTCTGCCCGAAACGCTGGTCGTACCCGAATCTGCGCCGGACAGGAATTTCATCCAGGAGGTGATCCAGCCTCTCGCCGAACTGGCGCAGCCCCCCTGGAACTATACCTTCCAGATACGCCACCCGGTTCCCTTGCCGGAAGGCGAGGGAGTGGCGACGCTCTGTTTCCTGAGCAGAACGTTTCTCGATCCTGATGCCATTTCTTTCCGCGCAGGGCTGGAGGCGATTATCCGCCAGATCGGTCTGGCTCTCGCGCGCCATGCCGAGCGGGGGGAAGAGTCCGTTTCGGCAGGCGGTTCTGGGCGCAGTCCAGTGCGGGGCGGGGCGGGGCGTCGTCGCCTTCCCGGTACGCCGATCCTTCCTTCGATCGAGGATTTGCCGGGTATCGGCACGTTCGAGATCAGGCTGGGCAGCAATCTCATCACTCTTTCGGCCGAGCTGTTACGTCTGACAGGGGTGCCGACGGGAACGCAATGCCCGATGGATGTGTTTCAGCGCTGCATGCCTGTCCCCGATGCGGATCTCCTGCACTTTGCAGATGGCACGAGTGATGAAATCCTGCTGACCGAGACGGATTTTGCCGTAGAGAGCCTGTCCGATCAGACCAGAAGCTGGGTCAGACGCAGGGCGGAGGTCGAGGCCGATGAGCGCGGCAAGCCGTGGCGCCTCATCGGCACGCTCGAAGATATCACGCGGGACCGTGTGGCGACCAACCGGCTGGCGGCCATGGTGATGCTCGGCGATGCCTTGCGCAAGGTCGATACCGCCCCCGAAGCCTATCATGCAGCTGCAAGCGCGCTGGGTGATGCGCTCGGCGCTGATCGCGCGGGATGGGCCGCCATCGAACCGGGTGACGAGACGCGTTTCAGGATTGCTCAGGACTGGCATGGGTTCTCGATCCCCAGCGCCGAGGGACTCTATTCACGCGACGCTTTTGCTACCGCACTTGACGTGCTGGAGCAGGGCCTCCTTCTCGCGGTTCGCGACGCGCGGGAGAATGTCTGGATTCCCTGTGTCATGCCGGGGCAGGACCCGACAGACCGGGTCAGGGCGCAGCTCCTCATGCCTGTTTTGAGCCAGGGACGCATGACACATTGCCTCTTTGTGCAGTGCTTCTCGCCACGAGACTGGACCGATCAGGAACTCGCCTTTTTGCGTGCAGTCACCGATCGCGTTCAGGCGGCGGTCGCCTCTCTCGATGCGCGTGCGCATCAGCAGACAATGCATCAGGAACTGGCGCATCGCCTCAAGAATACGCTCGCTCTGGTTCAGGCTCTCGCCAATCAGAGCCTGCGCGGGGTCGAGAACCGGGAGGCGGTCAAGGCTTTTGAAAAACGTCTCGTGGCGTTGGGTTCGGCCCATGAATTGCTTATGCGTCAGGCCTGGCAAAGTGGCGACCTCGAGACCCTGGCCTGTGAGGTGCTCTCGCGTATCGCCCCGATCGATCGCTTCAACCTTGCGGGAGAGAGGGTATCGCTCGGGCCCAACACCGCGACAACTCTGGGATTGATGCTGCATGAACTCGGCACCAATGCGGCAAAGTACGGGGCGTTGAGCGCGGAGGGCGGCAAAGTCACCTTCGATTGGTCGATCACGAGCGAGCGGGAGCGGCCTCTTCTCTCGTTGCACTGGAGGGAGGAAGGGGGGCCTCCTGTCGTGGCCCCCAGCGCAAAAGGATTTGGGTCGCGTCTGCTTCATGTCGGGTTCGGACATCAGGGCTCGGCCATTCTGCGCTATCCGCCCTCGGGGTGCGAGGCCATGTTTACCGTGCCGCTCCATCAGGCCCAGGAAAATTGAACAAACGCGTCAGGTCCTGAGTATCCTCTTGCCATTCCACGGCTGAAGTGATCGAACACAGGCATTCCGCCTGAATTCTGTTTGTTGAAGGATGTTCGATGACAACGATCTCACTGGGCCATTTGCGCGACGCCCTGAATGCCGGCTGCGCGAGCGCCGTTGCGCGGGTTCTCGACGCCCATGAGGTCGAGGTCGATTTCGTCGATGCTGATCAATCGGAACTGCCGGGTCTGCTGGAAGAAGGCGCGATAGACCTTCTGGTTTCGGCCTGGCTGCCACGCGATGCAGGGCTGCTGCAACACGGGATGCGGGTTCTGGGTACGCTCTATCGCCCCTATTACTGTTGGGCCGGTTATGGTGGGCTTGAGACAATCGAGGGGCTGACCGCAGGGCAGATTACCCGGGTGATCACCACGCGCTCGGACGAAGCGCAGATGCGCGGACTTCTCGCGCAGACGGAAGCGCTTTCCGAAACAGCGGTCACGCTTTGTGCCGATGAGTCGCTCTATGCGACCGTGCAGAACGCTCGTGGGGCAGGGGAAAATTTTCTCGTCTTTCTGGCCCAGCCCCACGCGCTGTTTCATGATGACCGCTTCCAGCCGGTACGCGATGCCCGTCTGGGAGAAGAGATGGAAGCAAACCTGCTGGTGCGAGAGGCCGTCGCAGCCTGTGCGGACCAGGACATGCTCGACGAATTGTCCGAGATGACCCTTGGCAACAAGGTCATGAGCGCGCTCGATCATGCGATTCAGATCGATGGCATGGATCCGGAAGAAGCCGCCGAAGCCTGGCAACGCGGGCGTCTGGTCGCCCGCTGAGCGCTCCGCGATAATGACGGGGCACGAAGGCTCAGCCCATTGTGTTGGGGAAAAGGCGTGCTCCTGCTCCGGCGCACGCGCGTCACGTTGAAGTGTTAGACGGGGACACATCCACCAGTGGGCAGGGTCCTGCTCTATTTCAGGCCATGTTTCTAGTCTAGAAACATGTACTGTTTTATAACTCTGCTGGTAGAACGATTCTATTTACTGATATTTTAATGATCTGTTGTTTTGTCTATGGTGGCGGCTTTCCGATTCAGTCGAAAGCGCCTCATGGCTTCTCATCCGGATGCCGCCGATCTTTTTGAAAAATTCCGACAATGCAGTGACGAGCAATGGTTGCAGATCCTCGTGGCCTCGCTGCGCCTCCCGGAGATCGAGCAGGTGCTCATGCCGGGTTTCCCCAGTGAGACCCTTCAAAGTGAGATCCATGGCCATTCGGGCGAGGTTTCGCTTCACGAAGCCTTCATGTTCTTTCGTGAGGTCAAGGCCTATTGTCGTTATGCGGCTCAGCCTCTCGCCGCTGATACGCGCATGCTCGATTTCGGTTGCGGCTGGGGGCGTATCCTTCGTCTATTCATGAAGGACGTACGCCCGGAGAATCTGTTCGGGGTCGATGTCACATCGCGTTTCCTCATGGAGGCACGACGCTGTAATCCGGCTCTGGCCTTTCTTTCCTGCGGTCTCGCGCCCCCGATGATCATGAAAGATCAATCCCTCGACCTTGTCGTATCGTTCTCGGTGTTCTCGCATCTGGATGAGTTTCTTGCCGGTCTCTGGATCAATGAATTCCATCGCCTTCTGAAACCTGGCGGGCTTGCCATCATCACCACGCAAAGCCGACGTTTTCTTGCCTTCTGCGCAGAGCAACGCCTCAGGCGGGCTTCTGGCATCCGGCTCGAGCATGGCTGGCACGAAGCCTGCGCCGATAGTTTCACCGACGAGCCCCTGGCCAATGCCCGGTATGACGCGGGGCGGTTCCTGCATGCGACACCATCCCGGCGGCCCAATCCTGGTGCCCATTACGGTGAGGCGATTATCCCGCGCGCCTATATCAGTCAGAAATGGGGAGAGCTGTTCAGGATCATCGAATTCCTCGATGATCCCTTACGTGTCCCGCAGGTCTTCATCGTCCTGCAGAAGAAGTCCTGAGGAGAGCCTGGCTTGGCCCTGTCGAGAAGAATTGCGTCCTCTCTTTTTGCCCTTTTCTCAGCCTCTGTTGCGATATGGCCCGACCGGGCGCTTGCCCAGATCGTGTCCCATCGGACGGAAACTCCGCAGGGCATTGTCTCAGCGCAGGGCATGAGCATGCCTCGATCGCTAGGCTCCGGGTCGGACAGGGAGGAGACCATCGAGGTATCCGGTCAGGCGCTTGTGCCTATCGAGCACGGGTATAGGCGGCTCGAGCGAGTATTCAGACGTTTTGACTCATTTCCATCCTCGGACCGTGCCGGGTTGACGTTGCATATGGACGCGCATCTTCAGCCCGGAGATCGTTCAGCACGTGGTTCGGTCCTGCAGCTTCAAAGCGACACCCATGTCCAACTGCTCCTGAACGGTGTGGAAAACGAGGTCGTCGTCCCGCATGATGAAACGCTCTGGCAGAAGGATCCTCCGCTCTATGCACGGCTGCGTCCTGGAGAGGCGCTCAGTATCGGGTTCTTCTTCACCATCGACCCGCAGGGTCTTGGCGCGAGGGAGCATAGGACAGGGGACCATTCCCTCGAGGACCCCACCCGCAAGGACCATCTCTCGAAGGAGGGGCAGAGCTTCACTCAGGCTCAGGCCCGTCACTGGCTCGGGCAACTTGATCGGTGCATCGAAGATGAAGGTGGATTTCTGCTCGCTCTGCTTCTGCCCGATACACACAAGCTGAGTGTCGATCTGGCGCCGAATAGCCGGTTCGAGGTGGTCGAGCACGGCGTTGCCCGCCTGCTGGTCGATAACCAGGGGGCTGTGCCCTATCGCTTCGTCTTCAGGCCGCAGGATTATGCTCGTGATGCGGTATTTCAGTCCGATCGCCCATTTATGCACCTCGTGCTCACCCTGCCTTTCGCGCTGCATGGCACGCTCAAGCGTGCGTAACGATTTGACAGGGACGGCCCGCCTCCGCCATCACGCGATGCAGAATTGCTCAATCTTGGGATGAAAAAGAGCCGATGTCAGTGCATGCATTCGTGTTTCCGGGGCAGGGGAGCCAGTCCATCGGAATGGGGCAGGGCCTCTACGAGGCTTTTCCGGCAGCGCGTGAAGTCTTTCAGGAAGTCGATGATGCGCTGGGCGAGCATCTGTCGAAGCTGATCTTTGCCGGTGAGGCGTCAGAGCTGACACGCACCGAAAACACGCAGCCGGCTCTCATGGCGGTGTCCTTGGCGACTGTGCGTGTCCTCGAGAGCGAGGGTGGTTTCAGCTTGTCGGACAAGGCAACGGTGGTGGCCGGGCATTCACTTGGTGAGTACTCGGCCCTTGCAGCTGCCGGAGCCCTCGGGATTGCCCAGACTGCCAGATTGCTGCGTTTGCGTGGCCTCGCCATGCAGGAGGCCGTGCCAGCGGGTGAAGGGGGTATGGCAGCTCTTCTGGGCGTCGAGGCCGAACTCGCTCACGAGATCTGCGCCGAGGCGGCCCGACTGAGCATCGAGGGTGAGGCGGATCGCCATGAAACGATCGAGCTCGCCAATGATAATGGTGGTGGTCAGATCGTGGTTTCGGGTCGCTTGTCTGCGGTCGAGCGCGCGATCGCGCTGGCCAAGGCGAAGGGTGTGAAGCGCGCCGTGATGCTGCCTGTTTCCGCCCCGTTCCATTCCTCTCTCATGGGTTCTGCAGCAGAGCGCATGGCCGAGGCGCTGGAACGCGCCGAGATCGCAACACCGCTCATTCCGGTCATCACGAACGTGACGGCGGGCAAGAATACCGATGCCACGCGTATTCCGGAATTGCTGGTTCAGCAGGTGACGGGCTCGGTACGCTGGCGCGAGAGTGTGCTGGCCATGGCGGCCATGGGCGTGACCTCGCAGGTTGAACTCGGCGCCGGCAAGGTGCTGACGGGTCTGGTGAGGCGTATCGCCCCAGATATGACCGCGCGCAATGCGGGGACCCCTGAGGAAATCGAGGCGCTGCTGCGTGACCTCTGAAAGCGTGGAGAAGAGAACAATGTTCAGTCTTGAAGGAAAAACCGCCCTTGTAACCGGAGCTTCCGGTGGTCTGGGCGCGGCCATCGCCCGCGCGCTGCACGCGCAGGGCGCCGAGCTGGTCCTGTCGGGAACGCGTGAGGCGGCTCTAGCCGAAGTGGCAGCCACTCTTGGCGAGCGGGTGCATGTCTGCGCCGCCAATCTCTCCAAGGGAGAAGAGGCCGACGCTTTGGTGGGCAAGGCGGAGGCGCTTCTGGGTAAGCCGTTGGATATCCTGGTCAATAATGCGGGTCTCACGCGAGACGGCCTGATCATCCGTATGAAGGATGATGACTGGTCGCAGGTCATGACCGTGGATCTCGAATCCCCGTTCCGTCTGTGCCGTGCGGCGCTCAAGGGGATGCTGCGCCGTCGCGCCGGTCGCATCATCAATATCGCTTCCATCGTGGGCGTGACCGGCAATGGTGGTCAGGCAAATTATTCTGCAGCCAAGGCTGGCATGATCGGCATGACCAAGTCGCTCGCGCAGGAGACCGGCTCGCGTGGGGTCACGGTCAATGTGATCGCGCCGGGCTTTGTCGAGACGGCGATGACGGCCGTTCTGCCAGAGGCTCAGCGTGACAAGCTGCTTGGGTCCATTCCGCTCGGACGCATGGGCAAGCCCGAGGATATTGCCGCCGCCGTGGTCTATCTGGCGTCTGAAGAGGCTGGCTGGGTGACGGGCATGACCATGAACGTCAATGGTGGCATGGCCATGCCATAAGGGCATCGGTTCCTCGCGCACGCAAAGCTTGGCGTGTGAGGGTAAACCATGCTAAGCGCCCGCTGCTTCGTCCGAAGCGTGGGCAACATGGCCCGCCGGGGCCCGATCTTCGGTCCGCGATTCAGAGCACTGGCCGTGAGCGCCGCCTCTGGAGTAAAGACGGGGACCGACTGGGCAACCAGACGGATGGTAAACAGTTTCGAACCGCCCGAATTGCCGGGCACACAGGAAGCCAGAACAGATGAGCGAAATCGCCGATAAGGTTAAGAAAATCGTTGTTGAGCATCTCGGCGTTGAAGAGAGCAAGGTGACCCCTGACGCTTCCTTCATCGACGACCTCGGCGCTGACAGCCTCGACACGGTTGAGCTGGTCATGGCGTTCGAAGAAGCCTTCAGCGTCGAAATCCCCGAAGATGCCGCCGAGAAGATCGCGACCGTCAAGGACGCCATCGACTACATCGAAAAGCAGAAGGCCGCCTGATCCGGCTGCATCGGGTATACTGACCCGATGCAATGATCTTTCTCCGGCTCCCCCTTTCAGCGGAGCCGGGACATACGACGAGATTGACAGCCTCTCCCCTTTGGCAGCCGCCGGGAGAAGGCCTTTATGACTGGAGCTTCGTCCGCCCATGATGGCAAACCTATCGGCAATGAAAGAAAGACGCGTCGTCGTCACCGGTATGGGGCTTGTCACGCCACTGGCGGTGGGCGTGGAACAGACGTGGCAACGTCTTATCGCCGGACAGACCGGCATTGGTCGCATCACCAGCTTCGACCCGAGCGATCTCCCGGCCCATGTGGCGGGTGAGGTACCCGAGGGACCGACGGCAGAAGGTGGCCTGACGCTGTCCGACTGGGTTCCGACGAAGGACCAGAAGAAGATGGATCGCTTTATCCATCTTGGCATGGCGGCTGCCATCCAGGCCGTAGAGGATTCCGGCTGGAAGCCTGAAACCGAGGAAGACCGTTGCGCAACCGGCGTGATGATCGGCTCGGGCATCGGTGGTCTGCAGACGATCTACGACGCCTCGCTCACCGTGGCGAGCGGCAAGGCGCGGCGCCTGTCACCGTTCTTCATTCCTTCTGCCCTGATCAACCTGATCTCGGGTCATGTCTCAATTCGCTATGGTTTCAAGGGACCGAACCACTCGGCCGTAACCGCCTGCGCGACGGGTGTGCACGCGATTGGTGACGCAACCCGTCTCATCATGCTCGGCGATGCTGATGTCATGATCGCTGGGGGTGCTGAAGCTGCCGTTTGCCCGCTCGGTATTGCCGGGTTCTCCTCGGCTCGTGCGCTCTCGACGAGCTTCAACGAGACGCCGGAAAAGGCCTCGCGCCCCTGGGACCGCGATCGCGACGGTTTTGTCATGGGCGAGGGCTCGGGCATTGTGGTGCTCGAGGAGTACGAGCACGCCAAGGCGCGTGGCGCGAAGATCTATGGCGAAATCATCGGCTATGGCCTCTCGGGCGATGCCCATCACATCACGGCGCCTGCCGAGGGTCATGAGGGTGCGTTTCGTGCCATGACGGCGGCTTTGCGTTCGGCTGGTATCAGCCCGGCGGATATCGACTACGTCAATGCGCACGGCACCTCCACCATGGCAGATGATCTGGAACTCGATGCGGTTGAGCGCTTCTTCGGCGCGGACGCGAAGAGCGTGGCCATGTCCTCTACAAAATCCGCTACAGGGCATCTCCTGGGTGCGGCGGGTTCGGTCGAGGCCATGTTCTCGATGCTTGCCATTCGTGACAACGTGGCGCCCCCGACGCTCAATCTGGACAACCCGGCGCGTGAGAGCGTGATCGACCGCGTGGCCCATGAGGCCCAGCAGCGCAAGATCAATATCGCTCTCTCCAACAGCTTCGGTTTCGGCGGCACGAATGCCAGCCTGATCGTCAAGGGCGTCTGATCCACGGAATGCGGGCATGAAGCGAGTCGTTCTTGCCCTCTTCCTTCTTCTTGTTCTGAGCACGGCGGGGTGCGCGGGCTGGACCTGGTCCTACGCGCACCGAACCGGGCCGCTCGCAGTAGCGACCGATCACGTCGTGCCTCATGGCAGCACTGCACATATCACCCATGATCTCGCGTTGGCGCAGATCATTCCCCCGGGGCGTATCTCCGAATTCCAGTTCCGCCTGATTACGAGGCTGACGACGACGCAAGGCGCGCTCCATGCCGCCGAGCTGCATTTCCCGGCTGGTGCTTCGGTGCTCGACGTGTTGGCGATCCTGCGTCATGCGCCACCGGTCCGGCACTTTCTCACGATCCCTGAAGGACGTACGGCCCGGCAGATCGCGTTGCTATTGGGTGAGGCCCCGCTGCTTACGGGGCCCTTGCCCCCGCTCGCGGAAGGCGCAATCCTGCCTCAGACCCTTGCTTACGAACGGGGTACGCCGCGTGCGCAGATCGCACAGCGCCTTGAGACGCTCATGAGACAGACCCTCGCGCGTGTCTGGGCCCAGCGTGATCCATCGATCGGCCTTGCCTCTCCCGAACAGCTTCTGATCCTTGCCTCGATTGTTGAGCGGGAGACGGGGGTGAATGCCGAGCGGCCCATGGTGGCCCGTGTGTTCCTGAATCGTCTGGGGCAGAATATGAAGCTGCAATCAGACCCGACAGCCATCTATGACCTGAGCGACGGGTTGGGAGTGCTGGATCATGGCGTGACCCATGACGAGTTGCATCGTCCGGGCCCGCATAATACCTATGTTGTCGATGGCCTTCCCGAGGGTCCTATCTGTTCACCGGGTGTAGCCGCACTGGGGGCGGTCGCGCATCCCGCGCAGGGCGATATGCTGTATTTCGTGGCGGATGGGACAGGGGGGCATGGATTCTCGCATGATCTGCGCGAGCATAATCAGCGTGTTGAGGCGCTCAGAACGCTGAAATCCGCGCATGCTGCGAATCCGAAGACCTTAGCGCCCGCCCATCCGTGACGTTCTGAGCAGGAGGCGTTTCCGGCATCGCCGAGGCGCTCCTGAATGATGGACCGGCCTCGAAGGAAGACGTATCAGTTTGACGCGCGACGCTCAGGGGGGTGGTAATCCCCGGAGCGCCGCTGGATCCCCTATTTGGGCGCAGCGAGTGACTCGCTCTTGATGGCTCCATGAGACTGGCTCGAGAAGGATTTGTGGCTGTCGTAATTGGCAGGGTAGGGGCTGGAGCCCACCGCGCTGCCTGACGTTGCTGCCGCCGTCGTGGCGGGTGTAGTGGTGGTTTGCGGCGTACTGCCCTGTTGCTGAACCACCTGCATAAGGATGCGGCGCAACGGGTCGGCGCCCGTGTTGTTCACGCGCATTGAGATCACGATATCTTCGGGACCCACTGGCTGGTTGTAGAACGCCCGGTTGGATCCGCTGTCGATGGTTAGCTTCGAACCGCCAAGCGAGGCGCCTGCGAACAGTCCCGATGACTTCTGAAGCGCGAGAATATCCGTGTTCGAGGCGCCAGCCGATCCGCTCTCGATCCCGCTTCCCATATTAGCAAATGAGGCCGAAGCCCCGGCGCTGAACTTGAATTGACTGTCAAGGAGTGCCTGAAGTCCGCGATCGGACATCACGAAGAACATGAGCTCCGAGCTCTCCACTCCAAGCTGAATCCCCATAGAAGCTGAGCTGAGCGTGTAGAAGGCGGGGTCCGACCAGGAGCCGCGCGCGTCGCGCGAGAGCAGGAGGCATCCGCCGCCTGCACCGCCGAAGACGATCGACATGCGAAACACCGAGGGACACACCATGACAGCGCGCGCCTTGGCCAGATAACGCTGCGCGCGGGAATTGGGGTTCGTACCCTGAAAGATGTCCTGCACGGCAAGCGTTGCCCGATCGACCAGCGCCTGCTGCTTCGATGCGGCCATGGCGGGAAGGGCGGTCAGGCCCGATGCCAGAAGTACCGTCGAGGCGACGAGTCGGCGGGGGAAAGAAACCATGAGTATCTGGGCCTCGTATCTGGATCCGTCAGGGGAAACCTAGCCGTGACGGGTAATTATGGCGTGAGAATGGTGGGGCAGGGTGGCCCTTAACGCGCGATGCGTAAAGAGCCGCGGCGCGGCGTCCCGGGATCATCCAAGGCGAAACCTTCCCCCCAATGGGGCTGTGTTGCTCAGAGCAGTTCCATGCCCGCCGCATGGGCGATGGGCTCGGCTACGCCGGGCGCGGCCGCCAGAATGGAGATACATCCTGTCATCCCGCCATCGCGCAGGAAAGGCGAGACCCGGGCCCCGCTCTCATGCAGCAATACGAGCGCTGCCGCCACGTCCCAGAGATTGATGGCGATTTCGAGATAGCCATCGCAGCGTCCCGAGGCGACATCGGCCAGAGCCAGGGCTCCACAGGCACCCGTGCGGGGGGCGATACCGAGCTCCAGAAAGGCCTTGGAGCGATTGGCATAGGTTTCGGGCGAAACCTTTGCGCTCCACCCCATTTCGACCATGGCGCTTCTGGTGTCGTCCACGGGTGAGGCTTTGAGCGCCCGACCGTTCATCCACGCGCCCACACCGCGCTGCGCCGTGTAGATTTCTCCCAGAGCCGGGGCGTTGATCACACCCGCCACCGGGATGTCGCCCTGCATCAGACCAAGCGAGACGCACCAGCGTTCACGACCACGAGCATAATTGGAGGTGCCGTCGATCGGATCGATCACCCAGGTCAGGCCCCCCTGTCTCTGGCGACCGCCTTCCTCGCCCATGAACCCATCCTCAGGGAAAAGGGTTTCGAGGCGTTTTGAAACCAGTGCCTCCACCGCCATGTCGGCTTCGGTCACGTAATTCTGCAGGCCCTTGGTCGTGCCGACCGGACCTCCCGGTGGCGGCCTCATTGCCATGGCCAGAGCAGCGGCATCGGCCACGACGGCGCGCGCCACTTCCAGACGTTGGGCAATCAGGCGTTGATCGGTCATGCAGGAACTCCTTAGTCAACACGTCTCGCCGCGCGAAGAGAGGCCGTCATGGCGGGATCTTCAAGGGCCATGAGGCGCAAGGCGGCGCCATGGCCGAAAAGCTGCATCAGCGTCTTTCGGCGGGCGGCCGCCAGCTTGATGAGCGGCGCATCGCGTATCATCGCACATTCCGGCAGGATGGTTGAGGGGCTTTCCGGCAGATGGGCGATGAAGAGTCCGACATCTTCCGGGATTAGCTCACGGGGGAAATTCTGGTCCACGGCAAAATAAAGCCTGTCACACCAGGCACGATATTCCGGCCATTTACTGTCACTCAGGTAGTCGCGCGGGCCAGACTTGATCTCGATGCAGTGCAGTTCCCCGCTCTGGGTGAGGGCCATGACATCGGCACGTCTGCCTGCTGCGGGAAGGGAGAATTCATTCACACAAGCCCAGCGCATGGTCCGGCAAAGGCCAAGCACGGCTCGTCTGATCGCGAACTGGGTTTCTGGCAGGGAGAGCGCGGGGGAATTGGCTTCCGCTGCGTCCCCCGCCTTCGCGCTGTCTGCGGCAAAAGCATGTGTGGGGCGATCGGGAGGTTGCATCTTCTGCGCGTGCCTTTATCCAACGAAGACATGACCGTGACCGGGTTGGGAGAGAAACTTGCCGGATAAACGTGACAGAGCTGATCAGGTTACTTCCCTTTCCCGCTGGTTGCAGCGCGAGAAGGCGTTGAGCTGCGCCCTTCTGGGAGTGATCGTCTTTGTGCTGGGTTATCTCTGCGGGCATTTGGACGAGCGTCTGCACTTCGCCCTGGATGTGGTCGCGCTCGGTGCATTTGCTGCGGCGGCCTTTCTTGAGCGACAGGCCGCTCCCAGAATGGTCTGGATATTGCTTCTCGTCGCTTGCGTCATTTTTGCCCAGATGGATTTCCGGCTTTCCAGCGCGCTTTCGCAGCCTCGCTCAGAGGGCGCTTTCGAGGCGCGCTAGGATTTCCCTACCCCGTCGGTCGAAGGATGCGGCGTCAAAGCGTGAGAGAACACGCTCACGCCCCGTCGCTCCCATGGCAGAAAGGCGTGCGGGCGTACGCAGGAGTTCGGCCATGGCAAGAGCGAGGGAGTCGGGATCATTTGGCGGGACGATGCGGCCACAGGATTCTGTGATCGTATGGGGCAGTTCACCCGCCTCCGATGCGATGACCGGTACGCCGCAAAGCAGCGCTTCATGGGCGGCGAGGCACAGCCCCTCCCATTGGGATGGCTGGACGTAGATCTGCAGGCTTGAGAGAAATTCCTTGGGGTCGGCATTATAGCCATCGAGGATCACGGGCAGACGATCACGCGCAATCAGCTCTGCCAGCCGGTCGCGTTCCTCACCCTCGCCAGCGATATGCACTTCGAACTCCGGCAGCCCCTCTATCTTGCGAAGCAACCGTACGGCCGCGCAGAGCACGTCATAGCCCTTGACCGGATGCAGGCGTCCGAGACTGCCTATTCTAATCGGGCCGTCCTCCGACCACGGGACCGCTATCGGGAAATTGTGGCTCGCGCGAAATATCGGCCAGCAGGTAAGCTTGCTCGGGGGAAGTCCCAGCTTGCGCTCGGTTTCCAGTTCCACGCAGGTCGAGTCAGCAATCCAAAGTCTCGAGAGCCCGCGCGTCAGGCGCAGCAGCCGGGCATTGGCGGGTTTGAGCCGCGCAGAGTGCTGCCAACTCACCACGGGCAGGCGGCGGCGCAATCCGACCAGCTGACCCAGAAGCGTTGCACGCGTCAGGGAGGTCCAGATCAGGTCAGGCTTCTGCTCGCCGATTTCGCGGTTTAGCCAGAGCAGAGCGGCAAGGTGGTCTTTGCGACCGCCTTCGCGCACATGAACGGTCAAGCCCGCCTGAAGCATGGGCTTGATGGCGCGCCCGTCGCGCCTGGTCAGCGCGAGAACGATCACTTCATGACCGTTTTCACGCATGACCTGCGTAATCGCAGGAACCGGCAGGGCTGCGCCGCCGCCCTCCACGGAGTTGATGACGTAGGCGATCTTCATGCGCGCTTGGACAGACGGGTTTCGACGAGGTCGAGATCGAGGGGCTTGTCGACATCCACGGCAGCCCAACCATCATCGATCGGGATCAGGGCCACATGCGCGCCTGTAATCCGGCGCACGCGCCCCGTAAGCTGAGTGCTTGTCAAACGACGGAACACAGCGCGCAGGAGCGTCATGAGACCCAGGGTCCGGGCCATTTTGAGCGGATGCTTGCGGTCGCGCTCAAGCGACTGCCAGAGTGTGATCACGGCACGCGCCCTCGCGTTCCGGAGCAGGAACAGGTTGCAGCCCGAAAAGCTCATGTCGCGCAACGGGATGTAGGTTCGCTTCGTGTGCGGGACATCGCGCTCGATCGTCTGACGCAAGGCGACCCCGACTGCCAGATCGCAGTCAGCCGCTTCGGCCGCTTCGAGGAAGCGCCTGATCCATTCTGTTTCGAGAAGGGGATGATCGGCAGTGGTAATCAGCAAAGGCGTACCCAACTCATCCAGCGCGAGGGCCACACTGCCACTGGGCCCCCTGGCTGTGGGGAGGCAGGTGAACGTGGGTGCCAGCGGCTCCAGAGCCTGGGGCGTTTCGATGCTCACATAGAGCGGGCCGAGCTCCGGTACGGACGAAAGCGTTTCGAGCACATGATCGATCATCGGGCGCCCTGCTACCGGGAGCAGGGCCTTGTGGGCCACATGACCGTGCCGGGCGAGTGGGTCCTGTGCCCCATCGCGCGACCCGGCAAGAACGAGAACGGGCAAGGTCACGGGGCTGTGCTGCCTCGCCTTGCGCCGTCGGGCCGCTGCTTGGGCGGTGCTCCCGTGCGTTTCATGACCCAGGGATACCGCTGCGCCTCATCCAGATCATAGCCGAGATCGAACACATGGGCGCTGCGGGGACGGGCGCGGGCATCCTTGTAGAAGCTGCCGAAGAGCCGGTCGGCAGCGTAATTGGTAATCCCGTAATTGCCGTCTTCGTCGTGGAAATGATGCAGCACGTGCAGTTGCTTGATCTTGGCCACCCAGGCCCAGCGCGGCTTGTAGGCCAGATGCTGGATGCAGTGGAAGAATTCGTAGATGCAGGTCATGACCAGTCCGGTCGAAAGCGCGGCAAAAGCGGCGCTTTCCCCGCCAATGGCCCAGCCAATGGGCATGACGATGATGGCAATGGTCGGAATGGTATTGAGGGGCGAACCGAAAAGTACGTCCAGCAGATGCGGATCCTGATGATGGTCGAAATGGACGCGCTTCCAGAGCGAGGCTGTCAGCGGATTACGGTAAAGCCAGCGGCCATGAAGGATAAAGCGATGGATGGCGTACCAGGCAAAAGGATAGATCGCGACGACCAGAAGGATGGTCACGAGCGTTCCTGTTGCTTGGGGCCCCAGATAGAGCGCCATGCCTGCCGAGGCGAGGATAAGGGCAAAATAGAGCAGGATGGTGGGATAGGTGAGATACGCCATCCAGAGATGCGGAAGGCTCATCTTGCCGAGGTCGAAGCTTCGTCCCGTGCGCAGGGTGCCCTGGTTTTTTCGGGCGTTCCAGAAGGCGCGCCAGAAGCCCTCCGGTTGATCAGAATTGAGCGTGCTCATTTCTCTTCCATCTTCACGATCCATGCCCCTCCTAGGAGGAATGCCAGGGCGGGAGGCGCCATGACGGCAACGAGTGCGGGCAAGGTTCCCGCGTTGCCAAGAGCCTGTATCAGGCCTTGCAGTACGATGAAACCAAAACCGGCCGCGAGAGCCGCGATTGGCAGAAGGCTGCGCGTACCGGTGCGCGGCGGAATATAGATGACCGGCAGCGCCATAAGGAGCATGGCGCATAGGGAAACCGGCAGGACGAAAGGCGCAAAGAGCGCCATGCGATAGGTCGCCTTGGGCAGGCTCGAAGCACCGCCCCGATGTAATATGGACCAGAGCGTGCCGAATGAAAGGGTCGGGTAGTTCTGGGACAGCTGAATGATCGTATCCGGCGTGATATTGCGGGGCAGCAGCACCACATTCGCGCGTCTCTCGATTTCAACCCGGTTGCTCTTGAGTGTCAGGCTGCGCACGGCGCCCGCCCGCCACCCCGAAGCGGCGTCATAAATGAGCTCCGGAGCGGTATCTGTGGCGACGAGATCGCCGCCAGTGATGCGGTGGTACAGACCCACTTTCTGAATGCGCTGTCCGCCCTCGCTGAAGCTGTCGATATGCACGACATTGCCTTCGGCGTGAAACCAGAATCCGTGACCGCTCCCCGCAGCTTTCGGGTCTGTCCGGTTCCACCATTTGGCAAGCGCCAGTTCGGTGCGCGGTGCGACGATTTCCTGCGTGGTTATCCCCGCGAGGCTGATGATTCCGATGGCGGGCAGGAGCAGGCGCAGCAGGCGACGCGTGGAAAGACCCGCTGCCCGCAGGCTCGCCATTTCACTATTCAGGGTCATCTGCATCAGGAGGAACAAGGCGCCGATCAACGTGCTGAGCGGCAAGGTCTGCACGGCGAGGCTGGGCAGGCGCAGCAGGGCATAATGCGCCATACCGAGAGCGCCAAGATGACGCTCAAGAATAGGTGTGGTCATCTCCAGAAGCCCAAGGATTTCGAGCATGGAGACGAGAATGGCGCCACAAAGCACGGTCCGGCTGAGCAGGGAGCGCGTAAGATGCGTGAGAAGAACGGAGCGTCCCGCCTGGGGAGGGGTCATGGCGTCGCTCCCGTTTCACGTAGTGGAATGGCCTTGCGGCGCAGCCAGGAACCGCGTGAGCGCCGGAAGATCGAGGCGAGGCAGATCGTGCAGAACAGGATCTCGGGGAGCCATATCGCATAGAAGCCGCGCATGCGCCCCGTCGCGATCAGCCCGTGCCCGAATTGAAGCATGTGATCGAACCCGACCAGAATCAGTGCCAGTGCGATCAGTCCGATGATGGGCCTGCGGCGTTTCGCTCCGATGGCGAGTGCAACGGCAAGAGGCGGAATGAAGGGGATGGCGAGCGCACGGGCGAGCCGGAAATCAAGTTCCGCACGGAGGCTGGAGCGCGAGATGCGGCTGTCATCAGGCCCCGTATCCTTCTGATGCGACGCTTCGAGCTGGGTTGCCAGTTCGACCAGGGTGAGTTCGCGCTCATCGATGCCTCGAGAGCGAAAAGCTTCCGTGTCATGGCCCTGATCGAAGGTGCGCATGGAATGCGCAAAGCGTGTCTGGGTAGCCTTGTTACTGTCATCGCGCGGGTCATATACGATCAGCCCGTCCCACAGATCCAGGCGCGTCTGCTTGAGCGATGGAACGGCCGTCACCAGCCCTCGATGCGCGGTGATGATACGCACGGCGCCGTTGGCCTCGCGCTGCCGGATGAAGACCTCATGCAGAACGGTGCCATTCTGCGTGACGCGGTCAGCTGTGAGCATCGAATCGCCAGAGGTCGTGGCAAACATGCCGGCCTGCAGATGCGGCGCCCAGCCCGAATGCGCGGCATAGTAGAAGCCTGACCTGAAATCATAGCGCGCGACGGGTTGGATATAGCCGTAGAGCAGAATGCTGCCGAACCCAAGACAAACACCTGCCCACATATAAGGCCGTGCAATACGCAGGAGGGACACGCCGCTCGCCATGAGCGCGTCGATCTCGTTATTGTCGCTCATGCGCCTGATGATCAGGAAGACGCTGACACAAAGTGCAGCGGGCAGGGCGAGCCCCAGGTAATGGGGGAGGAGATCTGTCAGCAGAGCGACGAAGGTGGCGAGAGAACTTCCCTCCGCCGCGAGATCGTCGAACAGGACCAGAAGCCGTTCGAGCAGGAGTGCTGCCAGCACAGCGGCGAGAGACACGATGAAGGGGGGCAGGAGCTGGGCAAGCAGATAGCGGTCCAGGGTCGGGAAATGAGGGAGGCGCATCAGCCGTGTCCGCCTTGGACATACCATTGCCGGTGACGACTGCAGCGCCATCCATCTTGCTGCGTATATTGCCTTGTAGTCAGGTCAATCTCCCATCCGTTCTCCCGCCGCGTGACGGCGATCCGGTTCCAGCCACTATGGCGCCAGGGGCGCGAGGAAAGCAAAGAGGCCGAGGGAACACCGATCAGGGGAATGGTGCTGCCCGGAACGGTCGCGAGCGTCGCGTTATGAGAGTGCCCATGCAGTACGCAGGCTGCACCATGGTGCGCGATAATCCGCGCAACGGCACGATGGTCGAGCAGGGATTTGCGCCAGGGCACAAGACCTGGACGCGGCGGATGATGGATCATCACGATCCGGCAGCAGGCGCGGGTAGAATCGAGCAGCATTGCAAGTCGATCGGCCTGTGCCTTGCCAACACGGCCACAAGCCATGAAAGGAGGGGTAGGAAGTGCGCTGTTCACGCCGATGATTGCCAGATCACCCGCCCTCACGAGATAAGGAAAACTGTCCGAAGCGGTTTGATCCATCCATTCTGCCCATTGGCTCACTGTACCGGGCCAGTCGCGCGCAATCATCGCGTCGTGATTGCCCGGCACCACAAGCATGCGCGGTGCCTGCGCGCGCATCCAGGCGGCCGCGGCTTCGAACTCATGGGCAAGGCCGAAATTGGTCAGATCACCCGTGTTGAGGATCAGGGCCGGTCGGGCGGCTTCGATATCGTGGCATACGGCTTCACTCAGCGCCGGGAGGTGATGATGCTGCCGGTGGCGCTTCCAGGACGCGACACTCAGAGCACGCTTGTTCAGGAAGTGACGCCATGAGGGCAGGGGAGACGGGGGCGGGAGATGCACGTCGGAGAGATGCGCCAGGACCACAGATGCTGTTTCAGTCAGGGCCATCGGCTTCTCTCTCCCTTGCGATTGGCTCGAGGCCGAGAACGGCAAAATCCAAAAATGACCAATCGGTTTCTGGTCCCGCTGCCTAAGTCATGCTATGGCGCCGCGCAAGGCGGACCCCCGATGTTCCGTCGGGCTGAAGGGAAGACCGTAACATAAATGATACTGCCTTGCGCCTAGCCCTCATTCACAACCCACGCAGTCGCAAGAACCGACGGGATGGCACAAGATTTGCGACTCTCGCGCGCCAACTCCTTGGCGAGGGATTTCTGGTGCCCGCCTCTCATGAAGAGATGATGGAGATGGTGGCCTCCCTTGCCCGTCGCAATGTGAGGCTCATCGCGATCAATGGTGGTGATGGCACCGTCAGCGACGTAATGACGGCCGTAGCACGCTGCTATCCTGCCGACGCCCTGCCGGAGCTGGCCATTTTCCCATCGGGTAATACCAACCTCATCGCGCAGGATATCGGCTTTTCGCGCCGTGGGGTCGAGGCACTCAGGCAGCTCTGCCAGAAGCACGAGACACTGCCACGCACGAAGCGTCGCCCCCTCGAGATCTCCTGGCCGGAAGGCGAGCACGAAACCCGTCTGGGCATGTTCCAGGGGAGCTCGGGATATGCGCGCGCCATTGCCATAGCGCACTCGCCGCATGTCCTGCGCTATGCACCGCATAACCTCGCTGTCGCTGTGACGCTGATCGGTGCTTTCGGAAGCCTGCTCTGGCGGCGGCAGCGTGAGACATGGCTTGCGGGTGATCGCCTGACGCTTGAAAGCGATGGCGAGGTTTTGGCCGATGGTCACAGTTTCCTCCTGCTCTCCACAGCGCTCCAGCGCCTCAATCTGGGTATCTGGCCCTTCTGGAACACAGGCAGGGCGCGGACGGGTGGCCTGCATTTTCTTCATGTGGGTGCCCATCCCGCCCGCCTGCTTCAGGCAACGTGGTCTTTGCTGCGTGGTCGCGCGCCCTCCTGGCTGCGCGAGAGCCGCGATTATTCGAGCGGCCGGGCAGGGGAACTCATCGTGACCTGCAAGGGCGATTTCGTATTGGATGGCGAGCGTTTTGCTCCGGGTGCCAGCAATCGGATCAAGCTTTCCGAAGGGCCGGAATTCGGCTTCATCCATGACTGAGCCTCGAAATGCCTCCGCCTCCGGGCTCAGGGCCGAGGCGCGTCGGCAGTTGGACGAGACTCTGATTGCCGAGCTGACGACGCCGGTGGATCCTCGGCTGCACGCGCTTGTCAGGGCAATTCTTGGTGGCAGGCGCGCTCTCGCGGTGCTGTTCTACGGGTCGGGACTGAGGCAGTTCGATCCGGACGGGGTTTTCGATTTCTATATCATCCTTGATCGTCTGACAGACTGGCCAGCCGGGAACCTCGCCCGTCTGGGCAATGCGGTTCTGCCGCCCAATGTCTTCTACGCCGAGCATGAGATTGAAGGGGTAACTTTGCGCGCCAAGGTGGCCCTGCTCACGTGCGCGCAATTCAGGGCGGGGTCTTCACCCCGTGCCATGGACACCACGCTCTGGGCACGTTTCTGTCAGCCGGTGCGCCTCGTCTGGGTGAGCGGGCCCGACGCTGCCGATTCTGTCCTGCAGATCCTGCGTGACTGCGTTGTAACAGCGTCTGGCTGGGCGGCACGCCTCGCAACGGGGACGTATTCAGCTCAGGGCTGGTGGGAGGCCCTGTTCCGCCGGACCTATCGTGCCGAACTGAGAGTCGAGAATGCTAGTCGTGGTGCGGCCATTCTTGCGGGGCAGGAGGCCCGTTACGAAGCCCTGCTGCGTCCTGCCTGGGATCTTTGCGGACTCTCTCATGATGGTACCGATGCGGCGCTCGTGCCTCATCTTTCTGCAGCGCAACGCCGGCGCGCAGAACGTCGCTGGGTGCGCATGGCACAACGCGGGCGCTGGCGGAACGTGGCGCGTCTGATCAAGGCCGCCTTCACATTCAAAAATGGGGCGGCCTATCTCGCCTGGAAGATAGAGCGTCATAGCGGCTTTAAGTTGAGGCTTTCCAGCTTCGAGGCTCGCCATCCACTACTCTGTCTCCCTGTGCTGCTATGGCGTGCGCGCAGTATCTTTCTGCGCGGCATGAGGGGATAGAAAAGGGGAAGGAGCCGTTGGCCCTTCCCCTTTCTTCAATCTGGTCGACGGGTTGTCTCCCGCGCTCAGCCCAGTACCTCGCTCTTGACCTGAGCGAAGACCGACAGTGCACGATCGATTTCCTCTCTCGTATGCACGGCCATCACCGAGCAGCGCAGAAGCGGATGCTCGTCCGGTGTCGCCGGGGGAAGGGAGAGATTGACGTAGACGCCGAGCTCGAGCAGGCGATTCCAGAAAGCGAGAGCCTGCTCGACCGTTTGCAGGGTGACGGCCACAACCGGGCTGACATGCGGGCTCGTATTGAGACCCAGAGCATGCAGACCATGATTGAGCTGCTCGGCATTGGCGTAAAGCTGCTTGCGCAGTTCAGGGCGCGCTTGCATCTCGTCGAGAGCAGCCAGCGTCGCGGCGATGATTTCAGGCGGAAGCGAGGCTGTGAACATGTAAGGGCGCGAGCACAGGCGGATGAGCTCGAGACCGTCGAGGTTTGAAACGCAATACCCGCCTACCGTGCCAAGGCTCTTCGAGAACGTGCCGACGACGAAATCGACATCGTCCTCACAGCCGTCGCGCTCGGCCACGCCGCGGCCATTCTCCCCCAGAACGCCGAAGGAATGGGCTTCATCCGCGAGCAGATAGGCGCCATGCTTCTTCTTGACCTCGGCGAATTCGCGCATTGGCGCGACATTGCCAGTCATTGAATAGATGCCTTCGACCACCACGAGCTTGGCGCCCTGGTGATCCTTCAGTCGCGCGAGGCGACGATCGAGATCAGCGGGATCGTTATGACGGAAGCGGATGACCTGCGCATATCCGAGGCGGCTCGCATCATAAATGCTTGCGTGGCTGTCGGCATCGAGAAGCAGCACGTCATCCTTGCCAGCCAGCGCCGAGATCGCGCCGAGATTGGCCTGATATCCGGTCGAGAAAATCATGCAATGGCGACGACGGAAGACGTCAGCGAGACGCATTTCGAGCTTGCGATGCAGGGCGAAGGTACCGTTCGCAATACGGGAGCCGGTCGTACCGACGCCCTCACGACGGACAGTATCAATGGCTGCATCGGCTGCGGCTTTGGACTGGCTCAGGCCAAGATAGTTATTGGTGCCGAACAGAAGCGTTTCGCGCCCTTCGATCATGCCGACCGTCGCTGAAACCGGATGGTCGATGATCACGCCAAACGGGTTGCGCGGAGAATGGGCGGTAAGCCCGGCTGCTGCAGCCTTGAGCCCCGCATATTTTGCGAAGATGTCGGTCACGAGTTTTGACCACCGGACTTGAGAGAGGCGAGGCACACGGCGAGATCATGAATGGTGCGGATATCGGCCAGCTTGTCGAGAGGGACGGACACGTCGAGTTCGTCTTCGATTTCCATCACGAAGTTCATGACTGCCAGAGAGTCGAAGGCGAGATCTTCCACGATCTTGCTGTCGCCCGAGATGTCGCGGGGGACTTTCGGATTGGCGAGCAGTTTTTCAACGATCATCGATGAGATGGAGTCAACCGTATCGGCCATGGGGGATCTCCGAAATTGCACGTCAGGGCGCGGAGCGCCCTCAGATGGAGGGTCTTATGCGACAGCGGGTGTCGAATAGCCAGAGGGAGGGCGTGAACGGGGCGTAGACGTTTCAAGCTGATGCAAGAGCGGGACGGCGCAGTTAGACCTGGCGCCGTCCTGTCGGCTCATGCTGCCGTGCTGCTCGTCGTCGTCTCGAACTGACCGGCAAGGAGCATGGCCTTGGCGCGCGCGCGTGTCAGCTTGCCAGAAGAGGTCTGGGGCAGGGTATGGGGAGGTACCAGGATCACGTCGACGTCGATGCCATGCTGGCGACGGAAGAGCCCCATGGTCTCTTCTCGCAGCTTGGCGCGATCCTCTTCATTCGTCGCACGACACTGGACGAGGGCCACCACGCGTTCGCCGGCTTCTTCCTCAACGGCAAACACGGCGACATCGCGTGAGCGAAGCGAGGCGATTTCGTGTTCGGCCGACCATTCAAGGTCTTGTGGCCAGATATTGCGGCCGTTGATAATGATCAGATCCTTGGCGCGCCCAGTGATCACGATCTCCCCATGGAGCATGTAGCCGAGATCGCCCGTGTTGAGCCACCCCTTGTCGTCGAGGACCTCATCCGTTTCAGGCTGGCGTCCGAAATAGCCGCGCATCAGGCTGGGTCCGCGGACGTAAACCATGCCCACATGGCGCTCCGGCAGAAGACCTCCCTTGGCATTGCGTACCTGGATGTCATGTTCAGGCAGCGCCAGACCGCACAGAACGAACGTGCGCAATGCGTGAGACGGGTCGTCGGAAGCAGAAGCGACACCCTCGGTCTCGAGCCTGCGCAGATCAATCGTGTCGGTCTTGATGCCTGTATCGAGCGGGGCGAAGCTGATCGCGAGCGTCGCCTCAGCCATGCCATAGCTGGCGACGAAGGCACGACCGTCGAAACCATAGGCTGAAAATCGCTCGGCAAAGGTTTCCAGGATATGATGGCGGATCATGTCGCCGCCGATCCCGGCAATACGCCAGCAGGAGAGATCGAGATCGCCCGAAACAGGGCGTCGTGCGCAGAGCTCGTAGCCAAAGGACGGGCTGTAGGCGATGGTGCCGCGATTGCGGCTGATCAGATCGAGCCAGACATGAGGACGGCGAGCGAACTCGCGTGTAGGCAGAAGATCGACCGTAAGCTGACAGGTCATGGGGGTGAGGAAGAAACCGACCAGCCCCATATCGTGATAGAGCGGCAACCAGGAAACGCAGCGATCGCCGGTTTCGGTCACCTGCAGCCCGTCGCGCGCGATCGCGCGCGCATTCGCCATGCCTGCCGCCTGGGTTACGGCAACGCCCATGGGGAAACGGGTGCTTCCTGAGGAAAACTGCAGATAGGAAAGATCCTGTGAGCCAATTTCGGGCAGCGCTTCCGCTGATGCCGTCAGGGCAAGCAGTTCTGCGGGAGAGCCGCCAAAAGCTAGATCGAGCCCGGCGATGATGTCGGCTGTCCAGGACCCGATCAGCTCGGGAACGATGACGGCGCGCGCGCCAGAGGCAGAGACCATACCGCGTAGCGTGGCGATATAGGCGTCGCGCCCACCGAAGGCGATGGGAAGAGGCAGGGGGGCCGGAACGAGCCCGGCATACTGGCACCCGAAGAAGATACGTGCAAAATCGCCGTCGCTCTCGGCAATGATAGCGACGCGATCGCCGCTCTTCAGGCCTGCGCCGAGCATACGGCGCGCGGTATCAAGCGCCTGCTCGCGCAGCACGCGGTAAGGGAGCGCCTCAAGAAGCTGGCCACGACCATTGTAAATGTTGAATCCCGCCGTTCCCTGCGCCGCGTAATCCAGCGCAGCGCTGAACGTCGGAAAGTCGCCATGACGGCGCTTCTGGTTCGAGGCGGTAGGAACGGGCGTTTGGTTCGGCGTCATCGTGTTGTGTCTGCTCTGCTTTTCATTCTGTCGTGGTGTCGGAATACAGGGGAAACCCCGGTCCGTGTCATGCGTATCGTGTCAGGCGGCGCTGCGCAGGTAGTCGACGATAGCGTCGGCTGCGCCCGGGGCGGTCGGGCCGTCATCGGTGAATTCGAAGGTATCTAGTATATATTGGCGTTGCGCCTCAAGGAAATCGTCATGTTTTGTCACAGCAGCTTCCAGAGCGGCGGATAAACCATCGGCATTGTCCAGAACCTGACCTAGATTCCAGAAGTGATAGTTTCGATCAGCTTCCCAGCTGATCTGGTGCGCATTGAGAAACACGCAAGGGCGTGGGCGCACGAGAAATTCGGCAACCTGTGAACTGACATCGCCTAGATACAGGTCGGCTGCCATGGTGTAGGTCATGTCGATGCTGCGCGGGCTGCCCGGATCGATCAGGATATGATTGTGATGGGCAAAGCGGGAAACGAGTTGCTCCCCCTCCTGCCGGTGTTTGTCGAACAGCCTGTAGTGCGGCGCAAAGATCAGATTGTATCGATCCTGATTGGCAAAATACTGCAGGATCTGCTCGCCCATCAGCGGCCATGACGACAGCTTGGACGAGAAATGAGGGTTATAAAGGACAATCGGTCGGCCGTTATCAAACAGCGCCGGGCGCGCGCGGGCCATACGCCGAACGATATCAAACTTGGCATAGGAGCCACGATAATAGCGTCCGGGGCTGATTGCCCCCTGCGAGAGGAGACGCTCTTCGATCTTTTTGCCAGAAAGCAGGACGAAATCGAACTCCTTGACGTCCCGCGCAAAACCAATCGCGCGATCGCCGGCCCCATGGCGGGTCCATATCAGGCGGGGCTTGTGAATCCCCATACGGCGTAGATAGAGCGAGGTTCGTTCGGGCACCACGATGGCCTCGAAACGGGAGAAGTAGTCCCGATTGAAAAACAGGCTCGCCAGCTTGCCTATGACGCCCGGTCCCGAATGCTCGATGCGGCGGCGAAGTATCTCGGGCATTTTCAACAGGTCAAACCGCGCCCGTGCCTGGGGATACAAGGCGCTCAGGGTTTTCGCGTAGTCGAGATGCGCTTCAGTCGTGCACGCTACGTGCACCTCGGTGTCGGTGTGACGGGAGGCAATCTCCATGGCGATCGGCAAGGAATGCAAGGTCTGGTGAGGCTGCGCGATATATGGGAAGGCTATCTTCATCATGGTGCGGAATCAGTTACCGGTTCTGGACATGGTCGTGGAATGTCTCATCGATACTTCCCTCACGTCTCCTGCCTCATATGTCGCGGCTTGTGATTGCCGCATCGTTAAATCGCCCGCCACAGCGCTCGATTGTTACTGGCCGAGTTTTTTGTGCCTCTCTCTTGAAGTTACAAGAGAGGGTATTGGAAACGTGATGATTGGATGGCTTAAATTTTGGCAATCGAGCCGGGCTCTGCTTGCCGGGATCCGTCATGGCCCCTCGGGAAGAGCGGTGCGAAACCTTTCGGTGGGCTCAGCTAAAACATCGACCCTAAATAGGTCTTTTTGGGGGCGGGGAAACAACACACGATTTGTGACGCTTCATTGCGCGCTCAGGTGTTCCGTCTAGTGAGGGAGGAAAGTTCTGTTTTTTTGAAGAATGGTGTTGACGGTGGTGTGTGTGGGGTCTAAAAGCCCGTTCACCGCAGCGGACGATGCTGGGGTGGCTGCCTGAAAGACTGAGTAAGGTCAGTAGTTTAGGTAGGGTTCTTTGAAAATTGAATAGGAATGGAAGGGATATGTTGGCGGCGCTTTGGTGTTGTCTGAACCAGTGGTTCTGATGATGAGAGTGCTGACTGATTTATTCTTTTTTTGG